>JAHDCI010000108.1:0-4114 GCA_020629955.1 Myxococcota bacterium
ATCGACGCAGCCAGGATCGTCGAGATCGCTTAGGCCATCGCCATCGTTGTCGAGACCATCCTCACATGGTCTGGGCGTCTCGAGGCCAAAGCGGTCGAGGCAACCCATATCATCACCGTCGATGAGACCATCTCCGTCGTTGTCGACGCCGTCGTCACAGGGCAGGGTCTCCGAATCGTCGAGGGCAAAGCGGCAGCCTTCGTCTTCCATATCGACAAGACCATCGCCGTCGTCATCCAGGCCGTTGACGCAGGGAGGGACGCCCTCATAGCGTGCTGCAAACTGGCGCACGGTGGATGCATCGCCGCGGAACTCCGCCAGCATCAGCTCACCGAAGACATCCAAGCCGCGCACGAACATGGTTGTTCCGCATCCAGGGTCCTCATCGTCCGCGCGCCCGTCACCGTCGTCATCGATACCGTTTGCGCAGTCGCCGAACTCGTAAAGTAGCTCCCGCGCGAAGGAACTCTCTTGCCCTCGAAGCGCGAACTCGCATTGGCGATCATCGGTATCGATATTGCCATCGTCGTCATTGTCGATTCCATCGAAGCACTCACCGAATTCGTCCGCGTCCAGCGGAGCGAGCAAGCCTCGGCCGCGTTCCGTTCGTTCGGTGATGAGTTCGCATTCTTCTTCGTCGAGGTCGAGAACGCCGTCACCGTCGTTGTCGATGCCATCCAGGCAATGATGTCGCGTCTCTTCTCCGAGAACACCGCATGCTGGATCCTCGCTGTCGACTAAGCCGTTCGCGTTGTCATCGATACCGTTTTCACACGAATCCTCCGGAATCTCGCAGCGGTCATCCGTGCACGGAGCTTCGATCGCGACGTCATCCTCGTCGGCATCTTCGGGTAGTTCGCAATCCGGATCTTCGTCGTCGGCGAGCCCATCGTGATCGTTATCGCGACCGTCTTCGCAGGATCCGAGGTGGTCTTCCCGGTTGCTAGAGCCATCTCGCGCGCAGCTACTGTCTCGCAAATCGACACGTTCATCACCGTCTTCATCGTCCCCGCCCGCGCACGCGCTGATATCGCTAGGGCGGTCGAAACAGCCGATCGGAAGAATCCCCCCGTTTGCAAGTTGCGGCACATCTTCCTCGTCATCGGAGTCACCAAATGGAAGCCATCCGATTCGGCGCAGCTCGAATACCGCGCGGGTGTCGAAGATGCCCGCTGCGGCAACGTTTGCGACCAGTGTATCGTCTTCGGATCGGTAGCTGATCGATGCACCAAACCACTCGTATCGACCGTCGTTGATCTCGATGGGCTCGAGTTGGCACTCGGTGTCTCGAGCACGCCGCCGCGTGCGTGACGGCTCGACATGTCCGCCAACGAGTGAACCTTCTTGTTGCAGATAGATTAAGACCCGGCGGGTCTCACCAAGGATGGTTTGCTTGCCCTCCCAGATCCCTTGGAGATTGCCTTCGTCGCCCGCCGGCGCTTGCAGTTCGGGGGGCACCACCGGATTATCGCAACCGCTGAAGAGCGCGAGCAGGAGTCCACATATGCCAGCTCGTCGCTTCCACCGCGTCGTGATCGTGCCGAGTCGTTTGGGTTGTCGATTTAACATAGCAGCTCCTAAAACGCGGCTCGCACGCCGATATTGGGCACCCAGACGATCGGGTTTTGACGAACGCGACATCCGCGGCCGACTTCGCAGTCGAGCGCGGTTGGCTGCCGCTGGAAGGTCGAGTTGATCAGTTCCAACGTGAGACGGAGAGTTCCCCAGGAAAGTCGCCAGACCTTTCCTCCGCTGATATCAAGACGGTGGAAGAGCGGAAAGCGCTCCTCAAGACGTGAGACCACATCCCCTTCGCCGACGACAAAGCCGGCGACGGCCGGAGCGCCCGAGCGCAGGCTCAGCCGGGCACCTGCGAAGAATCCGGATTGGGTCTGAACTTGAACCACCGCGTTAAGATTGTGGCGAATGTCGAAGTTGGGCGTTGAGCGAAAGGCGCCTTCCCGCTCGTCGATGGTCGCGCGAGCGAGGGTGTAGCTCAGAAAGCCAGAGACCGTTTCGCTTGGGTCACGGCGGATAAAGACCTCCATTCCGTAGCTCCAAAGGTTGTCACGTCGTGTCGCGAGTTCCGGACATCCAGGCACTTCGCGCGGACAGCTCTGAGTGAGCACGAGGTCGGATGCAAGAACGTTGAACATCCGGTGCACAAAGCCCTGGGCGGACGCACTGAAGCTTCCGCGTTTCCATTCGATTCCGGCTTCGCCCTGGACCGCTCGTTGAAGGCCGGGGCTGACGAGAATCCGAGAGAGCCCCGGCAGGGGAATCGGGGCGACCGCGGGTTGATGCGCGACTCCGACGGCCGCGTGAAGGGTGAACTCTTCGTTCGGGTGATAGTGAACGCGAAGCCGCGGATCGGCGCCAAACTCGCGCAGCTGGCCTGCTAGCCAAGCGTCGGTTCGCAAGCCGAGCTCGACCTCGAGGCGCTCGCTGCGATAGGCGGCCTCCACGTACAATCCGACATCCGCCTGCGAGTAGTTTCCGATGAGCTCCTGTCCATCACTTGATAGCGCACCGAAGAGGTCGTCGACGCCGCCCGATCTGGCGACAAAGTCAAACCCAGTCCGAATCTGCCAAGGCCCGCGATTGAGGATGATGTCGAGGCGGGGCGCGATGCTCCCAAGGCGAAGCGTGAAGAAGGGACCAATGCCGGAGACTTCGTATCCGCCGCGGAGGGACCCGCGGACCTCACCGCCATCGAAGCGGTGCTTGAGGCGAAGTTCGATGCGGTGAAATTGAAGCTCGAGCGTATCGTCGATATCCGAAGCATCGTCTTCTTCTTCTTGAATCCGAAACCGGTCGAAGGAGCCGAGGGCGACCAGTTCCAGTGTGGTGTCTCCGAACGTCTGATCGAAGCGAACCTGATAATCCCAGTACGCGAGGTCGACGCCCGGAACTGCGAGCGAGAGGAATAGCCCCGGGTATCCATAGCGTCCCGCGAATGAGAGCGAGCCGTTGCCGAGCCGGGTTCGAAGGGAGCCTTGGGCATCAATGAGGCGGAGTTCGAGCTCTCCCTCAGGATTCGCTCCGGGCTCAATCCGCGGGGGGCCTTCGCCGACGATGACGCCACCGATCGCTCGGCCATATCGAGCCGGTGCGACGCCGGAGTGCAGCTGAATCGGGCCGACCATTGTAGGGTGGACGACGGCTGGCCCAAAGCCGAGATGGAAAAGCGCGGGAAGGGGGAGGTCGTCGTAGAAGTAGAGCGTTCCTGCCGGAGGTGCGCCGCGCACGTAGATGAACGGAAGCCCAGAAAGGGCCTGGAGCACTCCGGGAAGCGTCTCGACGGCTCGAAAGGGGTCTCCAAGGGCGCCGGGTAGGGTGCGCATCTCTTCGAGTTCGAGTCGCCGAGGATTGCCGGCAACCACCTCGACATCCGCTCCGGCGCCAAACGCAGCGACCGGTTCCTCCTCCTCTGTTACCGGCAGTTCGACTCCCTCCGCGGCGCTCTCTGGCGAAACCGGTGCACTTTCTTGTTGGGCGGGTTGGACAGGTTCGGGCTCCGTTGCCGGCGCTAGGTCGAGCGCGAGCTGGACCCGGGCGGGGATGGCGTCCTCCCCGCGATAGGCGGGCTCGAAACGCGAGTGTTGGACCCCCTCGCGAACGGCTGAGCAGACCGCCTCAGAGGCATCGCATTCGGCGACCTGAGCGTTTCCCGCTGCGTCGATTTCGACCAGAACGCGGACCGGCCCCTCGGGCGCCGCGGTGCCTTCCGGTAGCTCCATCGGCGCAAGCTCCAGCAGTGAAGGAGGACGTAGCTCCGGAGTGGGTGGCGCGCTGTCCTCGGGCCCCTCGTCGTTGTCGGGGTTCTCGGGTGCCGTTTCGACCGAATCCGTCGGCTCTTCTTCGGGAGATTCGGAAGGCGTGTTGCCGAACGCTTCTTCGTCTTCGCTAGGCTCTGCGTTTCCAAAGGCTTCGTCGTCCATTTCCGGCTCCTGTGCATTCAAAGGGAGCGGAAAAACGAATAGGCTGAGGCATAGCGCACCGATGTGAACGTAGCGACCTTTCACACGTCTTCTATGGGCCGAAACGGGAGAAACGTCAGCCCGAGGGCACGGAAACCTATCGAGGTTGTTCGAAGAGAGTTCGCGAGATCGCC
>JAHDCI010000108.1:4214-16456 GCA_020629955.1 Myxococcota bacterium
GTATCGCCGCGCAGATCTGCGATCGATACTTCAAGCTCCACGGTGGTTGTTTGACCCGGCAGGAGTGCGTCCTCTGTGGTCGCGACACCGATGAGCTCTGGGCCCCCGGGGAGCGTCTCGTAGAACGCGACGGGAACGCCTGCAGGAACTCCGAGGCTGCCCACGTTTTCAATACGTGCGCGCAGCCGGAGGCTCTCCGGGCAACCTTCAAGGGACACGTCAAAACCCGCGATCTCAAGGTCAGGTGCGTTGTATACGCCTGCGCCCTGCACGTTCTGTCGGTAGTTGTTTAGTCCTTCGACTTCCCAGTTGTTGTCCTCATCGGTGGGGATGCTTCCGTCCGCGCCGACGTTCGTCACGTGGTAGGCGTGCTGGTTCCAGACGCGCCGCGTTCGCACCCACTGGTCCGAGGAGTCGCCGTACACAAAGACGCCGGCGCGCGCTCCCGACCAACCGGGATAGCGGTCGCTGCACTGCGTTCGGATGGCTGCACTGCGATCATTCGCGACGATCACGATCTCGGAGTTCCCGTCCGCGTCGATGTCGACGACGATCGGGTACTCGTGAATCGTCGCAGAGCTCGATGGAACCTGCAGAAGGATTTCACCGTCCGCACCGCTGTAGACAAGCACATGACACTCGTCTTGGTACACCACCTCTGCGCGACCATCGCCCTCGAAGTCGAACACGGAGCTGCCGGTTGCGTTGCTTGAGCGATCGATCGTCGGCTGACTCCAAAGGATATCGCTATCGCCCATCGGGTCGAAGACCACGTATGACGCGCCGCCGGCCACGCCGATTTCAACGACGCCATCACCATCGAAATCGGAGACCGTCGGGGGCCCGCCTTTACCGCCGCCGGGAATCGCGACGGGTCCCCACTGGACCGAGCCGTCCATGCCGTCGAGGAGGTAGACGCTACCGTTTGCGACAAGCGCGACTTCCGGCTGAGGATCCGCATCGAAATTGCCGATGGCCGGATAGCCATCGAAGGTTGTCGATGCCTGCCATTTCAGACTCCCGTCACGGTTGTATGCGCGCTGGCCGCAGACGATATCGGGGAAGCCATCGAGGTCAATGTCGGCCACGGCACTAATGCCGCCTGCGTACCCTGGAGGGCTACCATCGCTTCCACCGGCAGTGCCTTGCCAGATCAGGACACCATTCGAATCGAGGACCACGGACCCGAAGATGACTTCGCTGCGTCCGTCGCCATCCAGGTCCGCGAGCGTTGGTGCGCCATTCGTCCCGGTGACGCGAAGCGGATTGCCGTCGCCGTCCACCGATCGCCAGACGACGTTTCCAGAGGCGTTGAAGGCAATGATTCTCATGCGGTCTGTGGACGCGGCATGGTTCGCTGTCACCCCGATAACGAGCACTGTTCCGTCACCGCGGATATCGCCTGCAGCGATCCCGGCACGACCATTGGTGTCGACCTCTGCGACCCAAAGCTCGTCGCCCGTATCACCTTCCACGGCCCGAAGGACGCCGTGTTCCCAGTCGTCATCGCAGGCCATATTTGAAAGGAGCGCCGGTACCCCGTCGCCATCGAGGTCGATTGCGATCGGAGCGCTGATGGCGTGGAAACATTCGGGCCGGTTCTCCGAGGTCGTGATTTCCCGTTCTACGGTGCTGGCAAAGGGGGCGAAGACGGGTTCGGTTTCGCACGTTACGGGATCGAACTGCGGCAGGCAGCGCCCGAGAGTCGGCTCGCAGAAGGAGTTTTCCGGGCATTCGAACGAGTCCGTACACTCTGCGCCGGGATCTTCGCACACATCGCTGATGCAGACTTGACCCGAGCCGCAGCAGACGTCCCCTTCGGCGCCACACCGGACCCCGGATTCGCAAACGGGCAGGCACGCACCCCGTTCGCACTCCGTACCCTCGGCGCAGCACACGGGCGGCGTGCCGCAGAAGATCGCGCTCTCGCAAGTCGCCGCGTCCTCTTCGGTCGCATCCGCTCTTGCGTCTTCGGTCGAAACGTCTTCCGGCGCATCCGCGGACGCGTCGGTTTCGTTCACGCGAAGGCACATTCGGTCGATGCACTGCAGTCCGTCTTCGCAATCCGACGGACTGCGACAACCTGCCGGTGGAGGGTCTCCGCAATCGCATGCGACGAGGAGAAGGCAAAAGAGCGAAGGCAAGAAACGCTGCATGCCTCCAGCATACCCAAAGTTGGGAGATCTGTCCTTCGGCCTCTAGCGCTTTACTCCTCTTCGCCGGCCGTTAGGGCATCTTCGAGCGCCAGCTCTGCAGCGGCCGCGATCTGAGGCGCAAGGATTCGATAGGGGCTGGCGTTTTCACGCCAACTCGGCGGTGCACCAATTCGCTTGAGCGGCGGCTCGGTGCGACTTCGCCCGAGGAAAGAAAACTCGATCGTCGGGAGCGGTCCTTGGAGTTCGTCGAAGGCACGCGCTTCCGGGCGCGGCGCAGAACCTGAATCCGGAGCGTCGGTCGGCTCGGGCAGGAACGCTTCGACCTCGTCTAAGAAGGTCGCGCGATCTCGGCCCCGGAGTTCGAAGAGCACGAAGGGATCACGGTCAAAAAGCTCCCCGAGGACGTAGTGTGTCGCGGCGATATGTTTGCACGGGTTCGCCTGCGTCGCGCAATCGCAGCGGGTGGACAGTACGTCGTCGCCTTCCGGGAAAAGCGAACGATCGACGATCGCGCAGAGCTCATCGATCGATTCCGGCATGCGGTCGGCGAGAAGTGCCGCGAGAGTGGACGATTCGCCGGAGACCGCTTGTGCGATGGCCGACCATTGCTCGTCGGTGAACGCCTCGATCTCGAAGCGGACCTTGTATGGCCGGTAGCGCGAGCCTGTGACCTTCGTCTTGATCTCACCAGGCAAGATTTGAAGCTCGGCGACCCGGCCGTTTCGCGCGTAGGTTCGCCCGCGGCTAAGGCGTGTCGAGTACGCCCCAGTCAAGCTTTCGAGCGCATCAATCCAGCGCTTCCCCCACCATGTCGTGCCGGCTTTTCGCATCCGAATGCCGCGTTCTGGTGGTGGCTTCTTCTGGCGACGAACGTAACCGTCGAGAAAATCCCAGCGACTCATCCGAGTTCCTCCATCGATTCGCTTCCGCTCAGAAAGCTCTCTTCGTCATATCCGACATCCATCTCGTCTTGGCCGAGGGAGAAGAGCTCCCGTAGCTCTTGATTGTCGAGCTCCGTGATCCAGTTCTCCGATGTGCCGACGACCTTCTCCGCGAGCTCGCGCTTCTTGTCGAGCATCTTGTCGATTCGCTCTTCCACGGTGCCGGAGCAGATCATCTTGTGGACCTGCACGCTCTTCTTCTGTCCGATGCGGTAAGCCCGGTCGGTCGCCTGATCCTCGACCGCCGGGTTCCACCAGCGGTCGAAATGGAAGACATGGTTCGCTGCCATGAGGTTGAGGCCGGTGCCGCCCGCTTTCACCGAGAGAACAAAAACCTTCGCTTTTGGATCGGTCTGAAAACGGTCGACCATCTTTTCGCGAGTGCTCTGGGGAGTCCCGCCGTGGAGGAAGAGAACCTCTTCCCCAAGTTCCTCTTTAAGATGGTTTACGAGAAGCGAGCCCATTTCCCGGAACTGAGTAAAGACGAGAGACTTCTCGTCGTTCGAGATCACCTCTTCGAGCATCTCAGTGAGACGGGTGAGTTTCCCGGAGCGCGCCTTGAGGCTGCTCCCATCCTGCAGGTAATGCGCGGGGTGATTGCCGATCTGCTTTAGGGCAACGAGCAGCGCGAGAACCCGGCCGCGTCGTTTGATGCCGGCCGCTTCTTCAATGGCTTGAAGTTCTGCGTTGAGCACCGCCTGGTAGAGGGTGGTCTGCTCCTGCGAAAGCGGAACGAAGACTTTCATCTCGTTCTTCGGGGGCAGGTCGCTGATGACGCTTGGATCGCTCTTTAGGCGTCGCAACATAAAGGGGGCGACGATGGTCTTCAGCTGCGCCGCGACCTCCGGATTGCCCTCGCGTTCAATCGGTTGTGAGAAGCGGCGACGGAAGCCAGTGCTGCTCCCAAGGAGCCCCGGGTTCAAGAACTCCATGATGGACCAGAGTTCGCGGAGTCGATTTTCGACAGGGGTTCCGGTCAGCGCGAAGCGGGTATTGCCGACAAGTGCGCGCGCCGCCTTTGCGGTCTCCGAAGACGGGTTCTTGATCGCCTGGGCTTCGTCGAGAATGACCGTCGACCATGCCATTTTGGAAAGGAAGGCGCGGTCGCGGCGCAGCAGACCGTAGCTTGTGACGACCAGCGTGCCGCAGCCCGTCGGGATTTCCTCGACCGAACGCGCGCGTTCCGGACCGTAGTGTTTGATCGCGCGGAGATTCGGCGCGAAGCGCTTTGCCTCGCGAAGCCAGCCGCCGAGCACGGAGGTCGGGACAACGAGAAGGGAAGGGCGCTCTTCGTCGGGATGAAGTTCCCGCTGGCGCTCGAGGAAGGCGAGCATCTGAACCGTCTTGCCAAGGCCCATATCGTCGGCGAGACAGGCGCCCAGGCCGAGGGTGTTCATGGTGCTCAGCCAGCCTAGCCCTCGCTCCTGATAGGGGCGTAGCGTCCCGATGAACTCTGCCGGTGCCGGCGTGTTCTTCTCTCGTTCCCGAAGCGTATCAATCAGCGCCTCGAAGGCCGAATCGACGACCACCGAGACAACGCCGCTCTCATCTTCGTAGCGACCGGTGAGCGCGGCGAGCAACGCGTCGCGCGTTTTCATCTGACGTCCCTCTGCGGAGAAACGCTTCTGAATCGTGGCCAATTCTTTCGGGTCGATCGCGATCCAGTGGCCACGGTGTCGAACGAGCGATGCCTTCTGCTTGGCCAGCGCCGCGATCTCGTCACCGCTAACGGTCGTATCATCTCCAAGCGCAGCTTCCCATTCAAAGTCGAGCAAGGAGTTGAGGTTCAGCGTGCTCTGCCCTTTCGCAGCCGAGGCGAGTGTGGGATCGGAGTTGACCCGTGCGCGAACCCGCAGGTGACGCGAGCCACCCTCCTGCAGCTGCGATGGGACGATCACGCCGAAGCCGGCGGCCTTTAGGGTCGGGCCCGCATCTTTCAAGAACGCCCACGCCTCATTCGGTGTCAGCCGGACCAACGCCGGCTGAGCGTCGCGAAGTGCGACCTGAATTTTGGGGTAGATAAGCGCGGCATTACCAAGTGCCTGAAGCAGAACCTGCCGCGCGGAGTTAAACGTTTCCCGGAGTCTCGAACCCACACCGGAGAGCGACTGCGGGCCATGTTTCCAGAGCGCGTCTGCCGGAACGAGCAGGCTCGGATCTCCGTGAGGCTGAACGAAAAAGCGGAGCACGAAGCGATCGTCTTCACCGTCCGGCAACTCCAGGCGGAAGCACGTTCGGAGTCGGTCGAGCGGGCGGCGCGCGTGATCGCTCCACGCATTTAGCTCCGAGAGCACGCGGCGCTCGTGAAAGCCGCCGGTGTCGAAATGGGCGTCATCCGAAGTGAGCGCGATGATGAGGCGTGGCTCCCATTCTTCATCGTCGTACCCCGCGCGGCGGCGGATAAGGTCGAGAACGCCGTCTTCGTCGGCGGCGTCCCGGAGATACGCGTCGACAACCGCGTCAATATACTCCCGAAGGAGATGTTCTTTGGAGACGGGCGCGCCGTCCTCGTCGGGAATCGCGTGCGCCGCTGGCGGCATGGCTTGCGCGATCGCGTTTAAGCGTCGCAAGTCACTATCGTCGTAGGCAGCGCACCATCGCGCGACCTGTTTGCCATCTTCGACGCGAATCTTCGGCGCGACAAACTCACGAGTCAGCAACTCGAGGGCGAGCCGCGATGCGAGGCTCCAGATGGCGACCGATGCGGGCGACTTCTCAAGCGTCTCGTCTGGGATGGCCGCGAGCGCGGGCGCAGCGTAAGTCAGCTTGAGGCCGAGCCCGCGGGTGGAGGCCGGCCCATCAGGAAGCAGGAGGTCATCACGCTCCCCGCCTTTCGCGGGAACCGTCTGCAACGCGTCGAGTGAACGGCTGTCTCCCCAAACAAAGAGGCGTCGTTCTTTTGGCAAATACACCGCTGACATCCGCTTGCCCTTGCACAATCTTCGGCAAAGTGAAATCCGGCGAACATGCTTCGGTTGATGTGCCGATTTTTGTGGGGGAAACCCGCTCCAGAAAAACATTCTGCGGTCTCCATGCCGGGGTGAAGATGCACCGAGTGGCGTGATTTCCGACCGTGTGAATCGGAAACACTCGCAGAAATATTCGCAGGCTCGGAACCTTTGGCGGAGCGCACTGTCAGAGCAGAAGCACCAGAACCTCTCGGTGCAGGGTACGGACGCATCTCAACGCCGGTCGCGGCGTGGCGGATCGGTGCGGCAAAATTTCGATTCGAAGGGTGAAGCGATGGCAAGAGGCAAGCGAAATGAAATAGGCGCAAAGCGGTTCGAGCTACGCGTTGGGGTCTTTCGAAAAGGGAGAGGTGTCGCGGAACGCCGTGTTTCGGGAAGTTGTCACCTGCGCTTCGAATCCGATGGCATCGTCGACGCGGTCGAGTTCATCGCTGGAATGTCTGGAACCCATCGGCTTCGTTTGCGTCACGCCAGCGCTCGGGTGCGCGTGAATGATGAAGTTCAAGTTCTCACCGCCGACGCTGAAGCGCTCGAAGTTGCTCTTGACCGGCACGCCGCAGGACGAATCGAGATCGGAGATGAGCTCCTTCTCTTCCAGTACGTCGAAGTTCAGCCACGCGCTGCGATGGCGCTCCCCGAGATTTTCGAGGCCGGCTTCTTTCGTAGTCTCGATTGGCGCTTCACCGCATTCGTGACCGCGTCTTACGTCAGCATGTTTGCGTTGGTTGTGGGGCTTGAGGCCGCCGACTACGAGGTCGACGCGCTGGGGATTGCCCCCGAAATCATCAGCCGTCTTGTGATCGAGGAGATCCCGCCCCCGCCTCCACCCCCAATTGAGATGACAAGCGAGCCCGACGAAGTTCAACCGGAGGACGTCGCGCCGGTCGAGCCCACTCCAGCGCCCGTGGACCCGGGGCCGGCCGATCCGACGAACCGTCAGCCTTCGCACCGTCCCTCTCGAAACACGAACGACGGGCCGGTTCGGCTCACCGCGGACCAAATCCACGATGCAACCCACGCGATGATCGGCGCCATCGGGGAATCGATGGTCAACGGCGGCATTGACTCTCGTCCGCCAGAGATTTCAGCTGCGGAGTTAATCGACAGCGTCACCGGCCCCGTGCAGCACGAGTCGCGTCGCAATCCGCTCGCCGGAGAAGAGCCTTCGGGTCCCTCGACCGATGAGGAACTCGGCATGTTTGCCCGGCGAAACGAACGGGGACCCGTTCGGACCAGACCCATTCGAGAGCAGACACCTTCCGTGATGGTCTCGGTATCGATGGGAGTCGATATCGACGGCGTTGGCGAGTTCGATGCGCGTCTCGTTACGCGGGCGCTGCGGCGCCGACAGCGAGCGATTCAACGGTGCTACGAGACGGCGCTAACGCGGGAAGGTGGAAACCTGGCCGGGCGCGTGTCGGTCGAATTCCGGGTCACCGAAGCGGGACGGGTCGACCGGGTTCGCGTGTCCGATAACAACACGGGCTCCGAGCAGCTCGCGAGCTGTGTCGCGCGGACGATCGGGCGTGTCTCATTCCGCAATGGCCCCGAAGGCGGGCACGTCAGTTTCCGGTATCCCTTCGTCTTTGCGCCTCAGTAAGAAGTGCGAAACGAGTCGTCCTGGTTCGAAAAGAGTCTTCTCTGTTCAAAACCAGGACGGCTCGATATTCTGATGCGCATGTCCATGGATGCCATCGCTCTCTTCGCGCTCTCCGATCTTTCCTCCCTTCAAAACGGCGAAAAAGAAACGCCCCTGGGCCCAGTTGAGCTCGAGCTTCTGAGTGATGGCATCGCGGTGACGCTCCCTCTTCGCTTTCACGTCGATCCCGAACGGATTGGTAGCTTCCTTCGTGGTTCTCTTTCCGATTGGGTCGACGCTCAGGAATCGCCTCGGGTCTATGTTTATCCGAACGTTGCGCGTCCGGAGGGATCGACATTTCAGGCGCGGATCGACGAACTCGGCGAAGGCGGCATGTGGGTAGAGGTTCCGCCAGCGAGCGCAGGAATCGACGCAAACCTCATGGGGCAGGCGCTCGAAGGACTCCAGTCTGGCGGAATGCTCAGCGCGATGCAGGCAATGGTTCAGGGAGGCGGCGTCGATATGAGTGCACTCGCCTCCATCGCCCAGCAGGTGATGCAAAATCCGGGATTGATGCAAACCGTGGCGGAGGCGGCGGGCCAGCTCGAAACCTCGGGCATCGCGGCGGATCCGGCGGCGGGCGGTTTGCTCGAGCAGGCCCAGAAGATTGCCGGCGAGCTTGCGAGCAAGAATCCCAATCTCATGGAAGAGGTGGGGGCCATGTTCGAAGCCCAGATGGGCGAAGAGGAATAACGCCCGCCGCCTTTTCCGCTCACCATCCCCGGCGGCTTTTTTGACCTGAACGGGTAAGCGCGTCACACGAGTAGGGTGGAAGACGTTCAGCAGAATCTGATCTTTGTGCTCTCTCCCCCGCGTGCGGGCTCGACGCTGCTCCAGCGCATGCTCGGCACTCACTCGGAGATTTATACCCATCCCGAGCCTCACTTAATGACGCCGCTCGCCTACCTCGGCTACCACGGCCGAGTCGACGCGGCGCCCTACGATCACATCAACGCGGCGGAAGCGATTCGCAGCTTTGTCGACGCGCTCCCAAATGGCGAAGCGGACTACCTCGAAGCGTTGCGTGCCTACGCTGGAACCCTCTACGGCAAGGCGCTCCAGACCACGGAAAAGAGCCGTTTCCTCGATAAAACCCCTGCGTATGGTCTCGTTGCTCCCTTTGTCGCGAAAGTGTTCCCGCACGCGAAGTTTATTGTGCTCACGCGGCACCCCATCGCGGTCTTCTCTTCCTACGCGAACAGCTTCTATGACGGGAACTGGGAAGAGGCGTATCGCTTTAACCCCGTCGTCGAGCGCTACGTCACTGCGCTTGGAGGGTTTCTTCGCGAACGAGCCGTTCCTGCGGTTCACGTTATTTACGAAGACCTGGTCGCCCATCCGGAAAAGGAGCTCGAGCGTATTTTTGCCTTTTGCGGTCTCGAGAATCAGCCGGACGCCGCGAACTACGGCCAGTCCGAGATGAAGAAGGGAATGGGGGATCCCATCGGCGTGCAACAACACTCGCGTCCGACCACCGCTTCCCGAGCGAAGTGGGCAGGCGAGCTACTCGCGGATCCGAAGCGGCGCGCGCTCGCCGAGAAGATGATCGCGAAAGTCAGTGACGAAGACCTCGAGGCTTGGGGGCATCCCCGCGCGGGGATCTGGGACGCTCTCTCCGAAGCCTCCCCGAAGCTTCCAAAGCGCACGTTGAACCAATACACCTTCCAGCGGTCGGTGATGCGGGCCCTTCGCAAGGGTGTGAACGCTACGCCGCAGGGGCAGGATGCGATCCGCAAGCTCCGCTATTATTGCGACGTTGTGCTGCGCGACCAGCTCGGTAGCGACTGAGTCCTTTTGTGAAGCGCGCGTAGATCCTTCTTTGCGTGAACAAGCATCTTGTCGAGCGCTCGCTCCCGCGCCGCGTCATTCATTTCGTGAACGCCGTAGATCGGGCTTTGGCTCACGGGCGAGATGCCTGAGAACTTCAGGGTGCCGGTGCCAAAGCTCGTCGAGAGCGAACGTCGATAGCCGAGGCGGTACCACCATCCCGGGGAGTCCATGGTGCTCACGACCCGTGCGGACCGGCCGTTGAGGAGCTTCTCGGGGAAGCCGCCATCTTTGTAGCGAAACGCCCATCCGGGGAGAAACGTTCGGTCGACAAAGCCCTTCATCTGAGCGGGTAGGCCGACCCACCACATTGGGAAAAACCACGTGATATGCCTCGCCTCTTCGATGAGCTGCTGAGCACGGACCAGGTCCGGCTCGAGCGGCTGAATCTCGGAATAGCCGTTGTGCAAGATGGGATCGAAATTGAGCTCCGTGATGTTCAATCTCGCGGTGCTTACCCCCGCGCCTTCGATAGCGGCCTGATACCGGTCGGCCAGTCCGCCGCAGAAGCTCTTTGGGTTTGGGTGACCGAGGACAACAAGGATTTCAGACATATTTGCCTCCATTTCTTGTCCTAGTGTTGCTATGTAAGATTCGTTGGTCCACGGTGGTTTTCGCATTTGAGGTATGTTCTTGTGCATGGCATGGTTATCTCGTGCGAAACGTTCAAGACCTGAGCTGGGAGGACATTCGCGTGTTTCTCGCCTGTTTGGACTCGGGGAGTGTGAGCCGTGCGGCGAGTGGTCTCGGAGTGCAGCAGTCCACGATCAGCCGGCGCCTCGGAACCCTTGAATCCCGTTTAGGCGCTTCGCTTTTCGTTCGCGCGTCCACCGGGATTCGCCCGACGGAACTCGCCTTGGCGTTTGAAGAGGACGCGCGCGCCATGCAGGAACATTTTCAAGCGCTTCAACGGCTAGCGCTCGGAAACGAACCGGCCCCCGAAGGAAAGGTTCGCATCTCGCTCGTAGACCCGATGGCGGTCTATATCTTGCTGCCTCGTCTCGCCGGGTTCTCGGCGCGATACCCGAATATTCACCTCGAGCTGAACACTTCGTATCAGACAAGTGACCTGACGCGTGGCGAGGCGGACATCGCCATCCGCTTCTTTCGGCCGACCTCAGGGGATCTGATCACACGCCGACTCGCGACGCTTCCTCTCGCCGTTCTGGCGAGTGAACAATACATCAACGACTTTGGTGCACCTTCGCTCGTGAATGGACGCTGGGTCAGCGCGGTTCTGCCAGGGATATCCACGCCGGAGGAAGCCTGGATGAACGCCCACGTCGAGGGTGCGCCTTGGCTCACGACTTCAAGCTACGTGCTCGCGAGCGAGGCGATTCTCCAAGGACGGGCGACGGGCCTTGGGCCAACCTCATTGACGCTTCATGATTCGAGAGTTCGGGCCTTTGATGTTGGCATCGCGCCGCCCGAGCCACTCGAGCTCTGGCTCACCGCCCATAGCGCGCTCCGCAAGGTGCCACGCATCGCCGCGGTCTGGGATTGGCTCTACGAACTCTTCGAAGAGTTGCGAGACATGGCGACCGATTAGACGCGTTCGAGCGGGATCGGAGGTCCCGGCGGGAGCGCGATTTCGACCTTGGCCCCGAGCTGAATCTCGCCCCCGTAAACGACCGTGCACATCACGCCGCAGAGGTAGCGAGGCAGCTCGCCGCTTGCGTCGATCATCTCCTTGAGCAGGCCCTTCTGAAAGGCTTCGATCTGGGCGCATGGATTTCGCCGGCCCGTCACCGATAAGAGAACACCGGCGGACGTCGTGCTCTCGATGCGAATCACCGCGCCCGTCGGCAGGCTATCGAGCTCAAGCCCTTCGGTCGTGATGTTGTCCCCAAGCGTGCCCGGATGGACATCGTATCCAAGCTCACGGAGCGCTCTGAGGCGTTCATTCGCGAAGAGATGAATCTGCCGCAGATTCGGTGCTTCCGGATCATCGGCTCGAGACGCGTGTCGCACGATGGCGCCCGCGTGAACATCACCACGCGCGCCAATGCCGGCAATTAGCTCGAGCGTTTCGCAGGGTTGCTTCGAAAAGGAGCGCTTCGGAGTGCGCTGCAGGGAAACGATGGAGCCTCGGGTCATTTCGATCGGATTTATCACGGCAATCGATTCGCTTCGGAGGGACTGTTTTCGCACGGTTTCGGGAACCGATCGAGATATCGAAGCGTCTCCGCAGGCAATCTTTTCGGCGTAACCATGAACGTCTGCCGGCGATGGTTTACCGGCATTCGGAATGGGGGCGTGGCACGCACCGCGGTCCCCCGAAACGTGGGATTCGGGGAAATCGCCATGCGGCAGTTAGTGCTGTGAAGCGCCCCAGAGATCGTCGTCGAACCTCGGGGTCTCGAGCAACTCACCGTTCTGTCCATCACGGCGGATGACGATGAGCTCACGGGAGACGACTTCGTCGTTCTCTCGTGCGAAGACCGTAATGTAGTTCATGCCGGGGTGCAGGGGCACATCCGTGGAGAACTCGACCGACCCGCGGTTTTCAGAGCCGCGTGTCGATTCGTAATACGCCTTGCGAACGCCGGCGAAGATATAGAGGTCGCGGATGATTTGGTCGTCCGTGGCGCGGCCTTGAATGCGAATCGAATCCGACTGCGTGACGCGCGCCACGCTCTCGATTTCGATGCCAGGGGCGCGATGGGTGAGCACGCGCTGAAGCTCGCCGCCGCGCTCTCCGCCAAGGTCG
>JAHDCI010000109.1:0-2820 GCA_020629955.1 Myxococcota bacterium
ACCTTCGAACGCTTAACGACGAAGAGATGGACGCGATCCTCGAGTTCGCGTTCGCACGATATTTCGAGGAAAGCGGCCTCTTTGGGACCGTCGAAGATGCTGTCGCGCGCGTGAACCAGCTCAAGGCGATCGGCGTCGACGAGGTAGCGTGTTTGATCGACTATGGCATCGAAACGCCCCAGGTCCTTGAGAGCCTGAAGCGCGTCGGGGCCGTCATCCGAAAGACAGGCGAAGGCGATGTCAACGCGCCGAAGGAAGATTACTCCGTTCCCGCACTATTGAACGCGAACCCCGTGACGCATATGCAGTGCACCCCGTCCATGGCGCAGCTGCTCACCGTCGACGAGCGCGGACGAAGCGCGCTGAAGAACCTAAAGACCTTCCTGATCGGTGGCGAAGCCCTTCCTGGTGCATTGGTCTCTGAAATCAAAACCCTCACGGACGCACATATTGAGAATATGTACGGTCCAACGGAGACCACGATCTGGTCTTCGACGCAGACGGCGCTACCGAGCGAAGGCATTACGCCGATCGGCAAACCCATCGCGAACACCCAGCTCTACGTGCTGGATGCGGAGCGCCAGCCCGTTCCCGTGGGGGTCCCCGGCGAGCTCTACATCGGCGGGGACGGCGTCACGCGCGGTTACCTTTTCCGGCCGACGTTGACCTCCGAACGTTTCGTTTCGGATCCCTTCCGGAGTGGCGACCATCGAATGTATCGAACGGGGGACCTCGTTCGTTGGCGCGCGGATGGAAGCATCGACTTCATTGGCCGCGTCGACCATCAGGTGAAGCTCCGTGGGTATCGTATCGAGCTTGGCGAAATCGAAGCCAGGATCGCGGAACACCCTTCCGTTCGTGAAGTCTGCGTCATGGCGCGAGAAGACAACCCCGGCGATAAGCGGCTGGTGGCATACATTACGGCGAAGGAAACCGTCGAAGAGGAAGCTATCAAGGCGAGCCTGGGCGAATCCCTGCCGGAATACATGATCCCCTCACACGTGATCACCCTGGATGTCTTCCCGCTGACGCCGAACGCGAAGGTCGATCGAAAGAAGCTTCCTGCTCCCTCGATGGTGCAGAAGAAAACCGCGGCGGAGTTCGTCGCTCCGAAGGGCGGGACGGAAGAGAAGATCGCGGGCGTCTGGAAGAAAGTACTCGGCGTGGCCAATGTCGGTTCGAAGGACAACTTCTTCGACCTCGGCGGGCACTCGTTGCTGGCCGTTCAAGCGCACCGCGAACTCAAGGCGGCGCTCAGCAACGCGAGCATCGCGATCACCGATATCTTCCGCTTCCCGACGCTTGGCGCACTCGCGGAGCATATCGACGGAAGCTCCGATTCCGGCGCGGGCCTCGACAAAGCGGCCGCGCGTGCAGCCAAGCGACGCGAAATGATGCGTCGCCGCCGCGGCGGATGAGCCTATTCGCTCCACTTCTCGAAGGTACCGCCGTTCGCTTTCGCGAATCCGACCCGCGAGAGAGTTCGGCAGAGCTTGGAAGTCTCTTTCCGGAGGAAGCGGAGCGAATGAAGCGAGCCGTCGAGAAGCGGCGAAAGGAATATATCTGCGGCAGGACTCACGCTCGATCCTTGCTCCGCGAGGCAGGGTTTCCCGCGCGAGCGATTCTTCACGACGAAAACCGCGCGCCGATCTGGCCTGAGGGAGTGCGCGCCTCGATAACGCATACAGATTCCTGGTGTGCGGTTGCACTAGGCCGGGCCGATGAGGTCGCACTGGTGGGACTTGACGTGGAGAAAGCGAGCCCTCTCAAGGAAGCGCTCATGGATACCATCTGTGCTCCGGAGGACTTCGAATGGCTCAATGCGATTTCTGACGAAGAGACCCGAGGCGTGATGGCGAAGCTTGTCTTCTCTGCGAAAGAGTGCGCTTACAAGGCTCAATACGCCCATTCGGAGCTCTATCTCGGGTTTCAGGCAATGTGGATCGAGCGGCTTTCTTCCGCCGCGTTCCGCGCACACTTCCGTCAAGACGCGAGCCCTTTTCGCATTGGCGATACGATCGATGGAAGCTACCGAATCGAAAACGGGCTCCTCGCGACTGCGGTCGTCCAAAAACGTCGAAAATAGCGAAGGGGAATCTCCGCGAGGATCGCCGGGCCATCCACTCTCCACGGATTGACTTCCCCCCGATATTCCGGCCATGGTCCCTCCCCGTGACTTGGTATCGCCTCTCGTCTCTCTATGCGGCCCTCTTCTGCTCCGGCGCCGCTGCTCTCGTCTACCAGTCCACCTGGGGACGCATGCTTCAGCGCGTCTTTGGCGTATCGGACCTGGCGGTCGCAACGGTTCTCGCCACATTCTTCCTCGGCCTGGGACTCGGTTCGGCGCTAGGAGGCAAGTGGGGCGCGAATGTCACGCGGCCTGCGCGAACGTATGCGCTGCTCGAAATCGCGATCGGAGTCTGGGCGCTTGCCTCCCTCTTCCTGATCCCCAGGGTGCACTCCGTATACGGCGGCATCGGCGATGCTTCGTTTACGACGCTCACGATTCTGCGATTCATCATCGCGGTCGTCCTCTTGCTTCCCCCAACGATTCTGATGGGCGCAACGCTGCCGATTCTTATCGCCGCGACCGCCAAGAAGGGCTTGGTTTGGAATCAATCGGGGACGTGGCTCTACGCGGTCAACACCCTCGGTGCGGTGTTTGGCGCGGGCGTCACCGGTTTGTACCTGGTGCCCATGCTCGGGGCGCGCATCAGCCTCATTATCGCGGCAGGCGCCTCTTTTGTCGCCGCCGCGATCATCTTTACCACCTGGAAAGAATCGGAGCAGGACACCTCGACCTCGAAGCCAGCGCAGGAT
>JAHDCI010000109.1:2920-16334 GCA_020629955.1 Myxococcota bacterium
TACCACCTGGAAAGAATCGGAGCAGGACACCTCGACCTCGAAGCCAGCGCAGGATACCGCGACATTGGAAGAGGCCGATGAAGATTCGGTGAGCGAAGATTCGGCAGACGAAGAGCCGGCCTTACGCCCTGAACGACCGACTCGCGAGAAGATTTTTGGCCCCTTCGACCGAGTACAGCTCGCGATGTTCCTCGCGTCCGTCGCAGGGTTTGCATCCCTCGCCGGTGAGGTCGTTTGGACCCGCGTATTGCGCCTTGTTGTCCAGGGAACGACCCAAGCGTTTGCAGCAATGCTCGTGAACTTCCTCATCGGAATCGCCGTCGGTAGCTTGATCGCAGAGCGAGCCCTTCGGCGAACCAAGAGCCCTCTTCGCTTGCTCGGTCAGATGCAGCTTGTGCTCGCCGGGCTTTCCATCATCGCGATGTATGTAGCGGCCAATATGCCGCGGATCCTCATTCTCCTTCAGTCGAGCGAAACGCTGGTGCCCCATGAAGCGAGCGTGGTCCTCGCCGCTTCGGCGATCCTGCTACTGCCGCTCGCGCTCGCGCTCGGAACCACGATTCCTATCGCGTGGGCCATCGCGGGCGGCGATTCGGAAGAAGCCGCAGACAATAGCGGTCGGGTGTTGGCCGCCAATACCTTTGGCGGTCTTTTGGGCTCGCTCTGCGCAGGCTTCCTGCTGGTCACATTTCCCGGATTCGGGCCCAGCCCGGAAACATCTGTCGAGACAACGAGCTTTCGCGGAGTCGACTTCGCAATCGCATTCCTCATCGTGGTGCACCTCATCGCGGCTTCGATCGCTCTTCGCGCGAGCGCGAAAACGATGTTCAGCCGGGTATTCGCCATCGCGTTTCCCATCGCCATTGTGGCGGCGATCATCGTGGTGCGCCCCACAGTAAACGTCCCCTATTTGCTCGATGCGTGGTGGGATACGAACTACGCGTTCGTGAACGGACCCGACGATTCCTGGGACGATAACGTCGTATTCCTCGTCGAGGGCCGGAACACGACCGTCTCGATCATCGACCGCGACGGGCTCTATCGACTGTTTAACGATGGGCGCCCCGAGTCCGGATTTGGCTCGTCGGACCCCGGGTTTGGCGAGGAGCTCGCGACGCTCGGTTCTCTACCTACGATCTTTGCCGAGAACCACGGCCGCGCGATGATCGTCGGTCTCGGCGCGGGGCACTCCACGGCGGTCGCGACCGGAGGCCCCTTCGAAGAGATTCAGGCGGTTGAGCTCGAAGGCGCCATCGTTGACGCCTCACGATACCTCTACAACCTTTATCCGGAGCGCCAGTTCCCTCTCGATGACCCGCGAGTTGAGCTCGTCGTGGACGACGCGCGAGCGCAGCTTGTGCTTGCGGAGGAAGGCTCCTACGACGCGATCATCAGCCAGCCTTCGCATCCCTGGCTCGCAGGCTCCAGTGCGCTCTACACCCACGAGTTCTTCGAAGAATGCGATCGAGCGCTCGCACCCGGCGGAGTACTCGCCCTGTGGACGAACCTCTTCCGAATGGATGTGCCGCACCTGCGCTCGCTCGCCTTTACACTGCACGAAGTCTTCCCGTACGTGAATGTCTTTGTTGTCGAGGATTCAAGCTTCATCTTTGCCGCAAGCGACCAACCGTTGAACTACGATGAAGGGGCAGCTGCTGCGATTTCGTCGGAGGGGTTGCGCCCCTACCTTCGACCTTTTGCTCTCGATGATCTGGTGGATTTCGCAGCCGTGACTGAGCTCGACACGGCCGGAATCGAGTGCTTTCAGCAAGGTGGCACACGCATTGTGGACGACCGTCCGGCCTTTGAGTTTGACCTTGCACAGCTTCCCTTCGACGCCGATATTCCGCGCAGCCAGCTCGACCAAGCGCTCGAAGAGTGCCGGTGGCTTGGTCCGGAATCGTTCGAGGGAATGGTGCCTGAAGTACGCGCCGATGTGCTCCTTCAACGTGCTGAATGGGCGCGGGACCGACGCTCCGCGCTGACTCGCCTGCAGAACTCGCTCGATGGGCTGCCGATCGCCGAGCACGAGATGCGCCTGGTTCGTGGTTCGATTGCAGAGACCATGGGGGATGTCTCCGGGGCCGTCGAAGCGTGGAACGAAGACCCGGAATGTCATTCCTGTCAGGTTCGAATCAACAAACTCTACGAAGACGAACTCAATTGGGGAGCCCTGCTCGAACGAGCCGAAGCAGGAAACCTTCGCGGTGACCCAAGCCCTTTCTATCGCGCCGTTTTGGCAGCGGAAAACCGCCCTGCGGCCGCGCGCCTACTCGAGCAGCTTCCGGAACCCGGCGTGCCGCAGCGACTTCGAGAGGCGGTACGCGTCTTCGCGGCGGATGATTGCGATGCGATGCTGGCCCTCGTCGAAGAGGAGCCTGGATATCGTGTGGAACGACCCGTGATGCGCCTCGCAGCGCGATGCGCATTCCGGCTCGGCCGCCTCGACCAAGGAGAGCAGCTGCTCGAGGATTGGAATATCCTCCATCGCGCACGCGCCGCGGACCTCGCGAATGAGGCACGCTCACTGAACGGTAAAAACAACGGGCTCGCGATGCGCTACTTCTGGCGTGCCCTTCGCCACAACCCGGGCCACGCGGTAGCCGCATCCGACCTCGCGGCGATGCTCGATTTGAACGGTCAGACGGAGCGCGCGGAGCGCTTGATTCTCGACACCTGGGACCGGGTCCATCGACTGCCGGCGGCTCGAGAACAACTTCGAAGCGCCGCGGATAGCCTCGGCATCGACCTACCTTAACGCGCGCACGCGACGGGCCCGCGAATGACAATCGGCGTCGCGCGTAGAGCGCGCATGCACCGTGTTTCGAACCGCGCATTGTCTCGGACGAACACGGGGGAATGCGCGGAGCAGTATCGGTCGATTGATCGCTACGGCGACCCTCGTCGAGTCGGGATAGGAGGCCGGCAATGCCCGCACTCGGCATGGAGTGTTCCGCCGCAACTCCTTCGGTGCGCTGCGAGGAGGCGCGTGTCGTCGCGATTTGGGTCACCAACGCGTTCTCAAACGTGCGGCTGGATGGCTTCCTTATCCCGAAGGCAGCGACCGACTTAAGCTTGGTCGCACCGACGCTCGGAACCTGCGCTGGCGAGACGAAGGCGTGCGCCGAATCTCCTGCGAGGGTATCGAGCTGCGGAATTGGACGGCGGAATTCGCTTCGAAGTTCGCCGGCTGAGCGGCCCGTCTGCTGGCTCGCCATAGAAAAGGGCGCCACCTCTGTAGAGGGGCGCCCTTTTGATGGAAGCCTTAGAAATGGGCTCTTAGGGACAATCGACTCCGAGCCCCGTGAGGTCGTCCGTGTCAAACGCTTCGTACTGCACAGCCGGATCGAACGCCGCCGCAAAGTCCGTATCGCCTTCGGTGACCGAGCAGCTTCGGCGTAGCGTCATTTCGTTGGATCGAACTGCGTCGCCCCAGTGAGTGCCGGGGTCCATGCCCCACTGACCAAAGCGGTCGACGACATCGCCTCCGCAGACAATGCGAATGGCGTCGTCGCCGTTGTAGTTGATCGCCGAACCACTCTCGACATCGCAGGCGGGCGAGAGCGACATGTTTCGGCACGCGACGAAAGATTCGCCGGGCTCAAGCGAACCGGAGAGATTGAGTGTCGGGTTGCTGGAGCCGCCGTTCACGAGGACGTCGATCACGCAGCCTTCCAACGAAATCGGAGCATCGCCGCGGTTCGTCAGCTCGAGGGCTTTGTTGGAGCTACCGCTACCTTCCACGTACTCCGAGATGACGATCGAGCCCGTGCCAGACGGCGCGTCGGGTTCGGCATCGGGCGCCGCGTCGGGCTCGGCGTCCATTCCGGCATCCATCTCTGCATCGGGGGACGCATCCATCCCGGCGTCAGGCTCGTCGGCGTCAGGCTCGTCGGCGTCCGGCACGTCTGTGTCCGGCATGTCCGTGTCCGGCATGTCCGTATCCGGCGTGTCGGTGTCCATGGCGACATCCGGCGTGTCTGCATCTGGCGTAGTGTCGGGCACGTCCGTATCCGGCACGTCGCTATCGACACCCGCATCCGGCGGAGGCGGCGCATCGGTGCAGCGGCCGCCGACGCAATCGGTCGTTTCGCCGGAACACATGATGTCCAAACACGAGCGCGTCAGGTTTACCTGAATTGGAAGATTCGTATCCGACTCAAATCGCGTCTGAATCACGCGCCGAATCCGAACCGCGCCCTGACGAAGGCCGAAAATCTGAACCGTCACCACACCCGTCCCAGAAGTCTCACCAGGACGAAGCACGATCGTTTGCGGCCAGTTGTTGCTGCTCAGATCGGTCGTGTTGTCGATCATCACGCTGGCTTCGTTCCGCGCAACAACCCGTACCTGGTCAATATCATCGGGCACAACAAGCTCATCGCCAATCAGCAGGAGCTCGATTGCGGTCTGGTCTGCACAGCCGAACGCCATCGAAACGAGGGCAAGAAAGAAAAGGATCCGCTTCATAGTCCCGAACCATAACCAACGTGCGGGTTAGAAGCACGTGCCTTTGTGGCGTTTCGAAGTCGGAATCTGCCCGCTTCTGCCTTGTAAATCGCACCCAGCTTTCCGAACATGTTTCTAGCGTGCTGACGTTTGAGCCATTCTTTCATCCTTGGGTTCAGCGTTCTGGAGCGGTCTTGCTCCATCGATACCCACGGGATGCGAACGAAGATTCGATTCGAGAGTACCTCGAAGCGCTCTATCGCTTTTCTCAAACTCACCGAGAGCGTTATGGCGCCGTTGTTGATCTGCGCGATATCAACCCGATCCTCACAAACGCTCGCCATCGGAAGCTTTTCTCGGATTCGACCGCTCGGCTTTCGAGCTTCGCTCGGCAGTACACCGCCGGGATGGGGATTGTTGTCTCGAACTCGGCACAGCGTGGATTGATGACAGCCGTGTATTGGCTCAGCCCGCCAGCGTACCCCTATCGCGTGACAGGAAGCGTCGAAGAAGCCATTCGATGGGTTCAAGGGCAGCTCGCGAAGCCGCATCATTAACCCACCCCGAATCTGCGTGAGTGCGGCGCGAAGCAAAGTTCGCACAAGCGAGGTGATGCGAAAAGGTTTACACACCCTGAGAGTCAGCACTCGCCTTCCTCAAGCGCTAGCAATGGGTCTTAGATACCTGGTTTTTCGTGGGATTTTCCGTTGTATCTCGATTGATTCGCGAGTTGGCACGAAGCCTGCTCTACGGTTGCCTGACTTGGGCGAAACGTTCGAGTCCCCAAAAGGAAATCCAATGCAGACGACCTCTAGCGAAACCCCCGCCAACAAAAAACGCGAATCCATGAACAAGGACACGCGCGCCCTCAAGATCCTCGCGAAGTCGGTCTATCGCGAGCTGAAGACGGGTGGTTACTCGCGCTCCGATATCGTCCACTTCACGAACGCTCTTCTCGAAATGGTGACGAGCGACATCAAGGGCGAGCCTGAGCAGTAGCCACTCGCCGCGTCGTCCACTACGACTGATCGATGAGCCGGCCACACATTCTTTGCGTCGCCGGCTCTGATCCGTCTGGACACGCCGGGATCCAGCTCGACTTACGAGCCTTACATTCGGCAGGTGCCAGCACCGCCGCTGCGATCACCCTCCTGACGGCTCAATCCGCAGAGAGGGTGTTCTCCGTTTTGCCTATCGAAGCGGAGTTCATCGCCGAGCAAATTCGGCACGCTGCAGATCACGTAGACGCCGTGAAAATAGGCGCTTTCTGCGATTCTCCGATCAAATGGTGGAGCGCGCTCAAAGAGCTTCGAGCCCCTATCGTGCTCGATCCCGTGCTTGCGAGCACGAGCGGGACCGCGTTTGCCAGACCCGACCAAATTCTACCGTTCGCAGAGGATATTGCCTTGCTCACGCCAAACTTAAACGAGGCGAAACTCCTCTGCACCGAGCCGACGAATGCGAATGCATGGGCCGATCTGGGGTTTCGAGCGGTCTTGGTCAAAGGAGGGCACTCGGATGAAAACGTGTGCACCGATCGTCTTTTCGAAAATGGTGCGTTAAGCGGCGAATACACTCGCCCGCGCCTGCCTGGTTCGCCTCGCGGAACCGGCTGCGCCCTCTCCTCTCTCCTTGCGTTTGAACTAGGTCGCGGCGCCACCGTCGACCAAGCCGCAAAGCGCGCAGGTGACCGTCTGCACGACGAGATCCGCAAATCCTCAGGGCTGCGGCTCTCTTTCTTTGCGTGACCTCACGTCTCACCTATTTGAGGAAGAGCCAGATCCCGCGTTAGGCACTCAAAAAACAGCGCTTTTTCGAAGAGCATTTCCATGGCCGATAACAGCGGAAGAAGAACTTTGCGCCAAACTGCGACCCTGCGCAAAAACCACACACACCCGCGGCAAAACTAGTTTATCCTGACTGATATGGTCAGGTCATTTCGCTTCGCGTTTCTTCTACTAGCGCTTCCCATCGCCGCTTGTGACTGCAGCAGCAGTTCCTGCGCCACGACTGACGATTGTGAGGGCGATTTGGTATGTATGGAGGGCGAGTGCGTCGCGCGCGCATGCCTTCGAAATACCGACTGCAGTGGCACGGATCGCTGCATCGACAATCTCTGCGTTCCCACGGGGGAAAACGATGCCGGAACCGACGCCAGCGAGGACGCCACGCCTGACGTCGACCGTCCGGACTCGCCCCCTGGCCCGGAGTGCTTACGAGATGAGATGTGCGAAGAAGGCGTCTGCATCGACAATGCTTGTTGCGCCAGCGAAGACGCCTGCGGTGAACAATGCTGCGGCGACGGGAGTGTCTGCTTTGCGAATGCGTGCGTTTCCCCCGGCGCAGCGTGCGTAAAGGCATCGGACTGCGCGGAAGGCGAATACTGCGAACCTTCCCTTGGCGAAGAGCCACCCCCACCCACCGATATGTGCCTCAGCCCGCCCCCCACCGGTCGCTGCTTGGCCCTCCCCCCAACGTGCGAAGAAGGTGCGCCAGCCGAAGATTGCATTCGTGAATGCCAGGTCGTCCCCGATGACTTTGGCCCACTCAATGCCGTCGAGCAGTGGCGCTGGGGAGTCGGAGCCGACGAGTACCCAGAGGAAATCGATGTGTGGAGTACGCCGGTGGTTGGCCGCGTTACGGACACCAACTGCGACGGTGAAATCGACCTGCTCGATCCGCCAAACCTTGTCTTCGTATCGGGCGACACGCAGCGCGTGGTCTACGACGAAGAGAACTATGTAGGGACGTGCTGTCATTGCGGACGCGAACGTGACTCTGGAGAGCTAGTCCGGGACGGATGCCGCCGCGGCGTTCTTCGCGTGCTCGACGGACGAACCGGAACCGAACTTCATAGCATCCGCGGCTCCAGCGACGACCTTCCCGGCTTTGTTGGCGTCACCCCCGCACTCGGCGACGTCGACGATGACGGATCCATGGAAATCGTTGCCCTCGACTATGACGGCTTCATCACCATCATCGACGGAGACGGTTCCGTTCTCGCGCGTGCCGACCGAGCGATCGAAGAGTTCACGAGTGGCGCCGCGTGTACGACCGACACCGACTGCGGAAATAACGACTGCGTAAACAATGTCTGCGTCAACCGCGCAATGGGCTGGGGCGGTGGTCTCGCGCTCGGTGATATCGATGGAGATGGCGCAGTTGAGGTCAACTATGGCCGGCAAGTATTTGGGATCTCCGCGGATGGAAGTGAAGTCACCCATCGATGGACCGGCACTGCTGGAACCGGCGGCGTTGTCTATGTGCGGATGAACTACTTCGTCGACGTGGTTCCAGATTCCGAAGGGCTCGAGCTGATTGCCGGAAACACGGTGTACAGCGCAACGGGTGAAGCGATTTGGACGAACGCTGCTGTTCCTAACGCGTTTACCGGAGTCGCTGATTTCAACAACGACGGGGCGCCGGAAATCGCGTATGTGCGAGCGAGAGCGCTGACGATCGTCGACGCCGCAACTGGCGATGTTCTCGCAGGCCCAACGCAGGCGACAGGATCGGGGTCCGGTGGCCCTCCAACGATCGCGGACTTCGATGGCGACGGGGCCCCAGAAGTCGGCATCGCACTACGCGACAACTACGTGCTCTTCGACGTGGATCTCGACACGGGGACACTCACTCAAGCGTGGGCCACCCCCACGCACGATCTCAGCTCCTCCCAAACCGGCTCAACGGTATTCGACTTCGAGGGCGATGGACGCGCCGAGGTTGTGTACAACGACGAGTGCTTCCTCTGGGTATACGACGGCACGAATGGCAGCGTTCGCTTCGCCGCCCCCACGACATCGTTCACTGGAACCGAGGCATCTCTTGTCGCGGACGTCGACGGTGATGGAAAAGCGGAGATGGTGATGATTGGCGCAGGGAGCGATCCACGTGCGCCGCAAGGATGGGATTGCGACGCGGCACCGTGGAACGAGCCAGGGGAAGACGGCGTTCGACCCGGGTGGGCGCCGCCAGAAGGCGAGCTGACATGGCGGGGCATCGTGGTCTTCCGGGATGCTGCCAATAGCTGGGTCGGAACCCGTCCGGTCTGGAACCAGCACAGCTACTCCGTCACGAATGTCTGTGACCCGGGCGATGACGCTTGCGTCCCGGAGATGGGCCATGGCGCCATCCCGGCTGCGCAGCGAGATAACTGGAGCGTTCCGTGGCTGAACAACTTCCGCCAGAACGTGCAGGCCGATGGTCTCTTTGACGCGCCCGATCCCGCGATCGTCCTTGGGACGGATTGCAGCGTTGTGCCGGCCCGCCTCGTCGCGACGATGCGCAACGCCGGTCAGGCGATTTTGGCAGAAGGCGTGGAAGTCATTTTCCGAGACGAGGACGGCACGGAAATTGGCCGAGCGACAAGCACGACGCCACTCTTCCCCGGTCAGGCGACCGAGCTCTCCATGGAAGCGCCCCCGGCAGGCAGCGCGGTCCGAGCCGACATCGTGACAGGTGAGGACGCTCCCTTCGTAGAGTGCTTCGACGATAACAACAGCGCGGTCAGCACCATCGACGCGTGCGGCCCCGTGTAGAACGAAAAGTAGAGCGCAAAAAGCCCCGCGCACTCCGCGGGGCTTTTTTGCGCTTCTCATTTGCGATTTCGAGAGCGAAAAAGTTCGCCTTCCGCCGTATCTTATCTCGTGCGCTGGATCTGGATCGTCCTTTTCGTCGTCGTCGCATGCGGCTCATCCCCCACCCCTACTGCCCAGTCGAGGAGTTCCCTCTCTCCCGAGTCTGCCGAAACAGATTCGGTCTCCGCAGAAGAAGCAACGTCCACCACGGTTCCAAGCGAACGTCGTGCCCTCGTCGAACAGATGCGAACGCGAATGGAGGACATTCTCGGGATCGTTCCACCCGCCAGTGCGTTCTCCTTTGTGGACGAGATTGAGACCCAAGGCGGGCGCGCGTATCGTTACCTCGCCAGCGTCGAAGTCGAGGATCGCGAAGAGAGAGTCATCCAGAGAAATCTCCACTATCTCATGGTCGCGCTGCCCGATATCCGGCCTCCCGACCGACGGGGCAGAGCCCCCGAAGGCTCCCACTTTATTTGGGCAGCGGAGCTCGGCGAGAATGTCGATACCGATTCTCGTCGCTCGCGCGTGTCGGTTGCCAGCGCGCCTGGGATGAGATTCGAAGGTTCGTACCTCCGGGCGTCATTCATGGTCGAACGCGAGTACGGGACGAATTCGCTCGACCCCAACTGCCCGTCGTTTGAGAGGACCGAGCCCAAAATGAGAACGACCTACGAAGTATTCTGCGGGCTCGACGATTGCGCAGCCGTGGCTCGGGAAGAAGAGGTTCTCGAACCTGGTCGGGAGCGCGATTGCGATGGCCACGTTGAAGTTCTCTCTGGGAATGACTTCGAGGTGGAGATCACGCGGGAGGGAGAGCAGATCCTCATTCGGCGAATCTCCGGGCGCTACCCGGTCGATGGCGAACGCTTCGAAATCCGGGGTCTAACGACCCGACAAGCCGTAAGCGCGGCGAGAATCGCACCGATTTAGGCGTAGCAACCGCAGGTAGCCCTCCCGGTCATCAGCGGCGCGATGATATAGTCACGAGATGATTCGTTATTGGCCCCTTCTCGCTTCGTTATTCGTTCTCGCGTGTAGCTCCGATGGACCTGCGGAAATGGTCCTTCCGGAATGCGATTCGTGCGTCTGCACCGAGATAGAGTGTGCGTGCGTAGATGATAGCGACTGCGAAGTTGCGTGCACCGGCGACTGCGCCATTGAGTGCGCAGACCAAACCAAATGCAATATCACCACCGCGCATGAGACGATCCTGAATTGCGGTGACGACGCGGAATGCAAAGTGAATACGACGCAGGGAGGAACCTTTGTCTGCATCGAGACCGCCACCTGCGACATCAAAACCGATACCGCGGCCATCGTCACCTGCTCCAACTCTGCGGACTGCAAACTTAACCTCGGCGCAGAAAGCGCAATCACGTGCGGTGACAATAGCCAGTGCGACGTGAAGTGCGAAGGCGAGTGCGAGGTGACGTGCGCGAACAACGCAACCTGCGAGCTGAACTGCTCCGGAGATGTTGCTGGCGAAGAGTGCAGCGATGGGCGATTGGTCTGCGGCAGTTGCTAGGGACTTGTCCCTACCTCGCCCGAATCCAGCTTCGAGCCGGATCCTTCCCAACAAAAAGGCCCCAGTGAACACGGGGGCCTTTCTTGTTGGGAAGGGTCGCTCCTAGATATCGAGGTTCGATACGTTGAGCGCGTTGGTTTCGATGAACTCGCGTCGCGGTTCGACTTGGTCGCCCATGAGAACGCTGAAGATGCTCTCCGCCTCAAGCGCGTCTTCGATCCGGACCTGAAGCAACGTCCGCGCGTCGGGATCCATCGTTGTCTCCCAGAGTTCGTCGGGATTCATTTCGCCGAGACCCTTGTAGCGCTGAAGGGTCATTCCCTTGCGAGCGCGGTGATCGATCCACGCCCACAGCTCGTCAATTTCTCCGATTTCCGAAAGCTCCGATTCGCCGGATTTTTCAACGACGCCCGCATGGAAAGGAAGCTCTCCAAGAGCCTTCACTCCAGTCTGGATCGCACGAAGTTCTCGGACTTCGCCGGCCGAGAGGAGCTCGAAACCGATCTTCGTGCGCCGCGTCGCGACCCCAAAGCGGGTCAGAATCTCCGCGTAATAACGGTCTCCCTCCTCTTCCTTCGCGATGGTCGCGGAGAAAGCCTGCATGTCGGGATTCCGTTCGGTCATGCGCTTCTCAATCGCGTCGACCGCTGCCTGGACGCGGCTTTCGTCCTTGAGGTCATCGACACCGAGCGAGGTTCCCCAAATCAGGGAATCAACCACCAAGGGTTCTGCTCGGCGCCGCGTCACCGCAAGGAGACGGCGTGCGCGACGAATATCGTCCATCAGACGAACGAGCGAGTCGCCCGAAATCGGTGCGCCGCCGCCGTCCATCTTCACGACGACGCCATCGGTCCCGGAGTCGATGAGGTAGCGGTTCAGTTCCGCGTCGTTCTGGAGGTACTGCTTCTTCTTCTTGCGGGTCACCTTGTAAAGCGGAGGCTGCGCAATGTGGAGGTACCCCTTCGCGATCACCTCCGGCATCTGCCGGAAGAAGAAGGTTAGAAGGAGCGTCCGGATGTGTGAACCGTCGACGTCCGCGTCCGTCATAATGATGATGTGATGATAGCGGAGCTTCTCGATATCGAAGTTCTGTCCACCTTCGACGCCGCAGCCGAGGGCCGTAATCAGCGTGCCGACTTCCGCGCTTGAGAGCATTTTCTCAAAGCGAGCCCGCTCAACATTTAGAATCTTACCGCGAAGCGGGAGAATGGCTTGGTAGTGCCGATCTCTTCCCTGCTTTGCCGAGCCGCCAGCGGAATCACCCTCAACGATGTAGACCTCGCTGATCGCGGGGTCCTTGCTCTGGCAGTCCGCGAGCTTGCCCGGGAGCGTGCTCGTGTCGAGAACGCCCTTTCGCTGGACCATCTCGCGCGCTTTTCGCGCAGCTTCACGTGCTCGCGCGGCCACCACGCATTTGTTGACGATGACCTTCGCCGTTTTCGGGTTCTCTTCGAGGAACTGGTTCAGCTTCTCGCCGACCACAGACTCGACGATCCCCTTCACCTCGCTCGAGACGAGTTTGTCTTTCGTCTGCGAAGAGAACGCGGGGTCCGGGTGCTTCACACTGATCACGCAGGTCATGCCCTCGCGAACATCGTCTCCGCCAAGCGGTGCTTTAAGCTCCTTGAGCAGCTTCTCGGCGTTGCCGTAGGAGTTCATCGTCCGAGTGAGCGCGGTTCGGAGGCCCGTCAAATGAGTGCCGCCGTCCTTGTTGCGAACGTTATTGGTGTAGCACTGGATCGCTTCCGAGTAGGCCCCAGACCACTGCATCGCGATATCGACTTCGATCCCGTCACGGCTCTCGTGAATGGTGATGACGTTTTCGTGCAGCGGGGATTTGTTCTTGTTGAGATTCTCAACGAACTCGCGAATGCCGCCATCGAAAAGATGCTTCGAGACGCGCTCTTCGTCGCCGCGCTCATCGGTCAGCGTGATGTCAAATCCTGCATTGAGGAACCCGATCTCGCGAAGCCGATTGTTCAACGTATCGAAGTTGAACTCCGTCATCGAAAAGATGCTCGGGTCTGGTTTGAAGGTGACCTTCGTGCCGGTATCGGTCACATCGCCGACGGCCTCAAGCGGCGCCTGCGGGACCCCCTTCGCATACTCCTGCACCCACAGCTTGCCATCGCGACGAATCTCCATCTTGAGCCATTCGCTCACCGCGTTGACCGCGCTCACGCCAACCCCGTGAAGACCGGCGCTGACCTTGTAGCTATCGTTGTCGAACTTTCCGCCCGCGTGAAGCTGCGTCATCACGACCTCTGCCGCGCTGACGCCCTTCGCGTGCATCCCAACGGGGATGCCGCGACCGTGGTCGACGACCGTGATCGAATCATCGGGATGGATCGTGATCTCAATCGAATCATTGTGATTGGCGAGATGCTCATCGACCGCGTTGTCCACGACCTCCCAAACGAGATGATGCAGCCCGGTTCCATCGTGCGGGTCACCGATGTACATCCCGGGGCGCTTCCGCACTGCTTCCAGGCCTTCGAGAACCTGAATACTGCTTTGGTCGTAGGAGGGAGCGTCGGTTGAATCGGACATATTTTTACCAATCGGCGGCGGGAACGAGAGCTCCTGCGCGATGCGGGGGAAGCGTTTTCCCCTAGAAAGGAACAGCGAAAGATACCGTTTTCGCGGTCCCTTCGCAACACAATCAGAGGGAAAGCGCGACTGCTAATAGCCTCAATTTCTTGAGGTTTTGACAACACCCTGAAAGAAAAAACGACAATCCCCTTTTGACGGTACACATAACGTCATCTATTCTCAGCTCAGCGCCATGGGACGAAAGAAAATCAGCACGACGGTGTACATCACGCCGGAGCAAAATGAGCTCCTCAAAAAGCTCCACGAG
>JAHDCI010000110.1:0-7110 GCA_020629955.1 Myxococcota bacterium
TGATCCACTCGGTCCAAGAGGTTTTCCTGAATCAATTCAAAGAAGACACTGTCCACTTTGTCGGACACACCGGCAATACGAGCTTCCATCCGTCACAAAACGCGCGATCACGGAGGCTTGTTCCGAGAATTCGGTTAATCAACAGAGCTGCGGAATTGCTCCTCTTCCATCTCCCGCTCGAGCGCCTCGAGTCGTTGGCGGCGAGCTTCCGGAGTCTCGACGGGAACGTGGTAAGTCGCGCTCAGGCTCGTGTTCGCGCGAAAATAGCGTTCGCTCGTTCCATCACCGCGTTCTCGGCGAGTCGAAAACGCCCTCGTCAAACTCTCGACCAAGACTTCTCGAACGCACTCGCGGAATCCTTGGGTGCCATCTCGAACGTCAACAGCAAACGTCTCCTCGCCTGCCTCTGCCCGCGCGCGGACCCGAACGCGCGAGGTAGAAATCCCATGCGCATGACACGCGGTAACTGCTGCGCGAGCGCGATGTTCGAGCGTTTGACGAAGACGCCAAGGCATCGGATCCGAACGAAGAATCCGGGCTACGTGCGCATTCGCGCGAACGTGGCCAGCGGCGAATGCACGAAAGCGCTGCTCCACAAACTCGACAAAGCACGCCTCCGATTCGACGTTCCTTGGCGAAGTTCGTACGGAGGCATGAAGCCCCGCTTCGGCAACCTCAAGATCGACGCGCACGCGCCTCGGAATCAACCCAGGGCGCATTGCGCATCTTGAGTTCGAAAAGTGGGTTTCGGCCAATCGCTGCCGCAATTGGTATTGTGGGCTCTTGAGCTCGAGATCGATCACCGTACGAAACCGTCGCGGCTGCGTATCCCAAGCTCCACCGCCCAAGTGCGTCGATCGCCGGAGCTCGTCTACCAGACATCGCCCAAAAGCACTCCGCGGCGATGCCGTAAGGCGCACACGACCGTCACGGCCGCCCCGGGCTCGGATGGTCACCCGGGGCACAAACGTAAATCGATGGGCACACGCGAGCGCAGCATCGTCCGCTCTCCGCCGCACTTGCGACTCGACCATTTCTGCATCAGGCGGCGGGGCGTAGCTCGGTTGAATCGAGGCAAGCTCGAGCAAAGAGAACCCATATTCCTCGGCCCACGTCTTCAGCGCCGAGCTCTCCATCTCCAAAAGATAGGCGTACTCGTAGTCGTGATCGATCGCGCGAGCCAAATCCCCATACCCCGTCGAGAGAAGCATATATCCGACAGCGCAATGAACGCCGCGATCATCGATAAATCGGGGGCGAGTTCCAACGTAGGCATCTCCCGTTCGCCGGGGAAACTCGCCTCGCTGAATGTAGGCTTCAAGGGCCCGGAGCGCGCGGTTCCGCCGACGTTGAACCTCAACGGTTCGCCCTTCCCCTCCACGCTGAAGCGCCGAATGCACAAAGCGTAGATGCGTCGCAATCCGGCTCGCGTACTGATCCTTTGGACTTGGGACACGACCGAATCGTTGCACGAAGCTCTCGTCTCCGAGCACCGCGTTTACGGCGTGCGGGGGCCCTTCCGACGCGTCGGCGTTCGCGGAGACCAGACCGCTCAAAAGGAGTGCGAGGACGAAGTGAATTCGATAACGGGTGAATTTCATGGTGCCTACCTGGGGCGCGCTCGCGCCGTGTCCGCTCCGCTCTGCAAACGACGGGCCAACGAGGATGCGCGCCGAATCCGCGCAAGAATGCCGAATCTCGAATCCAAGACCGAGAAGCGCCGTTGACACTCGTCAACCGCGCTTCTCGTCGCCGCTCCCCAGGTTCTACTTCTTCGAGAAGCTGAATCCGTTCTCGCCGTGATCGACAAGGACGGTCTCTCCGGCCTCATATCCCTTCTCCAGCATCGCCTGCGCCATCGGATCCTGAAGCTCCTTCAAAATGACGCGCTTGAGCGGGCGTGCGCCGAAAGCCGGTTCGTAACCGATCTCAACAATCTTCTTCTTCGCCGCTTCGCTAACCTCGAGGCCGATGCGCCGGTGCGCGAGGAGCTTCGAGAGCTTACGAAGCAAGATATCGGAAATGCCCATCAGGTCGTCTTGGTCGAGCGGATCGAAAATCACGACGTCATCGATTCGGTTCAAGAACTCGGGACGGTAATGACTATGGAGCTCCTCTCGAACCTTCTCGCGAAGCTCTTCGTTGGAACCTTCATGCTCCAGAATCAAGTGGGAGCCGACGTTGCTCGTCATGATAATGACGGTGTCTTGGAAATGAGCCGGGCGCCCCTTCGAGTCGGTGAGCCGACCATCGTCGAGAACCTGCAAGCAGATATTAAAGACATCCGGGTGCGCCTTCTCCATCTCGTCGAAAAGCACAACGCTATAAGGCCGCTGCCGGACCGCCTCAGTCAGGTAACCACCAGCGTCGCTATCTTTGTAGCCGGGAGGCGCACCGAGCAGGCGCGCAACCATATGCTTCTCCATAAACTCCGACATATCGAGACGGGTGAGCGAGGCCTCGTCGTCGAAGAGAAACTCCGCGAGCGCCTTCGCAAGCTCGGTCTTTCCGACGCCGGTTGGTCCGAGGAATAGGAAACTTCCGATCGGACGCTTTGGATCGCGGAGACCAACTCGCCCGCGGCGGACCGCCTTCGCGATCGCTGTGACCGCATGGTCTTGACCAACGACACGTTTCTTTAGCGTGTCCTCCATCCGAAGCAGCTTGGTCGTTTCCTCCTCGAGCATCTTCGAAACCGGAACGCCGGTCCAGAGCGCGACAACATCCGCAACGTCCTGAGGTGTGACTTCGTCTCGGACCATCGCATCGCTCGGCTTGGCTTCAAGAGCCTCTTCGCCACCCGCCTCTTCGAGCTGTTTTTCGAGAAGCGGAATGGTCCCGAAGCGAAGCTCGCCGGCGCGGGCATGATCGCCGCTCGCGCGGACCTGCTCAAGCTCTCGATTCGCGGCCGCAAGCTCTTCCTTGATGCGGCGTACTTCGCCTACCCCAGAGAGTTCCTGCTTCCACCTCGCCGACATCTCATCGAGCTTCGGCTGTAGTTCCGCCGCTTCGGCTTCGAGCTTCTCGCGGGTTGCTGTCGAATCCGCGTCGTGATCGTCGGCGAGGCTTCTTCGCTGAATCTCGATCGCCTCAAGACGGCGCCGGATCCGGTCGAGCTCCGCGGGTTCGCTCTCCATCTGCACGCGCACGCTCGCAGCCGCCTCGTCGATCAAGTCGATCGCGCTTTTGGGCAACTGAACGCCCTGCACATAGCGTCGTGCGAAAGTGACGGCTGACACGAGCGCCGGGTCACCGATGCGGACGCCATGGTCAATCTCAAAACGCTCGACGACGCCGCGAAGAACGGCGACCGCCTCATCGTGAGTCGGAGGTTCGACCGGAATGCCGACAAAGCGTTGAACCAGCGCCGTGCTACCGTCGAAGGCCTTCCGCATTACGTCCGGAGTGGCGACCGCGATCGCACGAAGTTCGCCCCGTTCGAGCGCTGCACCAATCAAGGAGCCCGCTCCGCTGCCTTTTTGGTCAAGGAGAGCACCGAGGTTCGGGAGAAAGAGAATGACCTCACCGGCAGTGTCTCGGATCGCATCGAGGATCGATCGGGTGCGCTCCTCAAGCTGACCGCGAAGACTGGCCCCCGCCAGCAAGGAGCCCATCTCGAGTTCAATAATGCGCTTGCCTTTGAGCATCTCCGGCACGTCGCCAACGTTAATCCGCTGCGCAAGGGCCCGGACGATCGAAGAGCGGCCAATGCCGGGCTCGCCGACAAAGAGCGGGTTGTTCTCGCGGCGACGCGCGAGCACCTGCAGCATCCGGCGGATTTCGGCGTCGCGTCCGACCGTCGGGTCGAACTTCCCCTGCGACGCGAGGCGAGTGAGATCGCGACCAAACTCTTCAAGCGGCGCGCCTTCGCCGGGCTTCTTCTTCTTGCCAACCACCTCGGGCTCGGGTTCCCCGACGGCTTGACCACTGAGCGTCGCCCGAAGCACGGGAGCGCTGAGTCCAATGGAACGGAACACGTCCTTGACCGGACCATCGGTTTCCTGCGCACAGGCGAGCATCAGATGGGTCACACCAACGGCGGCGCCACCATCTCGCGCGGCCTCGCCTTCGGCGCGCCCGAGCAGGTCGAGCGTTCGCGGCGAGAGGTAGGACTTCACGCCATTCGCACCTGTCATCTTTCGAAGCACCATTTCCGCTTCGACGAGGACGTCCGTCGGATCGACATTGGCACGTTCGATGGCCGCCTCGGCGGCTTTGTACCCATCGAGAAGCGTGTACAGAACGTGGAGGGGTTCGACTTCAGGGTGCTTGCGGTCGTCCGCAAGGGCTTGGGCCTGGGCAATCGCGCGTTTTGCGTCCTTGGCGTAAGCGTCGAGGCGGAGCGTCAGGGTACTCATGGTCTAGGAACTTCGGCCTCTTTCGGCCTGCCGTCAACCAAGATCGGGAGGGATCCACGTCACGAAGATCCCATCCCGAGCGCAGCGTGGAAGGATTGGGCATTTTTCTCGGCGCGGTCACACGCTTTGGTAGACGCTCGCGTGGCGTGATGAGCCTTGCTATGAAGACGATATGAGCAGCTCCCGACCAATCGTTTGGATGGACCTCGAGATGACCGGACTCGACCCCGAACACGATCGCATCATCGAAATGGCAACGCTGGTTACGGACGCAGAGTTGAATGTCGTCGCCGAGGGCCCGTGCCTGGTTGTGCATCAGAGCGACGAACTCTTAAACGGTATGGACGCGTGGAACACCAAGCACCACGGGGAGTCCGGGCTAACGCAGCGGGTCCGCGAGTCGACCATCTCGGAAGCGGAAGCCGAAGCGCAGACGCTGGCGTTTCTGAGGGAACATTGTGAGCCACGTGTCGCGCCTCTTGCCGGAAACTCGATCCATCAAGACAAACGTTTTCTCGCAAAGTACATGCGCGATCTCGACGCACATCTGCACTACCGGATTATTGATGTCTCCACGATCAAGGAGCTTGGCGAGCGCTGGTATCCAGAACCTTACGCAGCGCGCCCGATGAAGAAAGCGACGCACCGCGCGCTGGACGATATCCTCGAGTCGATCGCGGAGCTTCGATATTACCGGAGCGCGTTCTTTCGGAACAACGACTAGGTCGTGTCCCTCGATTCGGGACAGCCAGAGCGTAGATGGTTCGCTTCACCGAGCGTTCAGAAGTGCGTAGGAAGATCGGGACTCTTTCGATGAGCCTCGGAGCGCTCTGTGGTTTCAGGGGCTGCGCTATAGTGGCGCCGAATCGAGGGACACGTCCTCGAAAAGCCTACCAAGGGCAAGAGTGATGTCGATTCCACATCTGGTCCTTCTCCCAGGCATGGACGGGGGCGCTTCACTTTCACGCGACTTCCGAAAAGCCCTCAAAGAGCAAGGATTCACCTCGCGGGTGCTCGCATATCCTCGCGAGCCTCTCGATTACGAACGCCTCGCGGCTTGGGCGCTCGGTGAGCTTCCTAATCTGCCGCAACCCGCCATCCTCTGTGCAGAATCATTTGGCGGCCCGCTGGCGCTGCATCTACTTCAGCAAACAACATCGTTTTGCGCGGTCGTCTTTGTCGCAACGTTTGCCCGACCTCCGATTCCGCGAGGAGTGCTTCGCTTCGGCGCTCCGCCCGGGCTGCGATTTCGAAACCTCGGCGAGCGCCTGGCGCCACGAGTGCTCCTCTCGCGAGAGAGCACCGCGTATCCAGCAGAGCAGCTACGCGCTTCGATGAGGCAAGTCCCAAACGAGACCATGCAAATCCGCGCCAGAGAACTCGCCCGCGTCGACCTGCGCGGTGCGTATCGCTGTCTGACGATTCCGGCGCTCGTTCTGACGCCGCGGAACGACCGCGTCGTCCGGCGGCCGCTCGCCGAAGAGCGGGATCCGAAACGTGTCACCAAGCGCTTACTCGATGGGCCCCATCTGCTCCTGCAGAGCGAGCCGGGGGCGTGTGCAGATACGATTACCGATTGGTGGAGCAAGCTTGATCCCTCGACTCGCTCCGGTGTCTAACGTAGAGTCAGTCTCGTGACGCAAGACGCTGCAAAATCATCTCCGGAGAGTGTTAGCGCGACCGACGAGGGCTCCCGCGATTCGAGAACCTCTCTACCGCCAGATGACCACCTTATTGGTGAGACCGTTGCGCAACGTTTCACGATTCGCGCTCCACTTGGCGTCGGACGATTCTCTCGCACCTACCGCGCGGAACAAGCCCCACTAGGCCGAATCGTGGCGCTGAAAATCATCCGAGGCGAAGAGTCCGATGACTATCGTCGCTCCTTCCTAAAGGCCGGCAGCCGATGGGCGCGGCTCTCTCACCCCAACTCGGTGACGACCATCGATTACGGTCATATCCGAGATGACCTCTACTTCATCGCGATGGAGGAACTGAAGGGTCAGGGGCTCGACGCGATGGTCGAAGAAGGCGGCGCGCTTTCAACCGAGCAGGCCGCTTCGATCACGAGTCAGATCGGGCGTTCTCTTCGGGAACTCCATCAGCTCGGAGTTCAGCACGCTGCTCTTCGCCCAAGCTGCGTGCGCGCGTTTGATAAAGAAGGAGAGACCTTCGTAAAGGTGCTCGGCCTCTCGCTACCGGGAGCGCCGGCGCTGAGCGGAACATACTCAAGCACCTGGCATTTCACCGCGCCCGAGGTTCTCCGAGGAGACAAGGTCGAAGCGGCTTCCGATATCTACAGCCTCGGCGCGATCTTCTTTTACCTTCTCACGGGCGAACCACCTCACTCGGGGAAAAACTCCAACGCAATCTTGGATGCACCGCGACGCCTTCGAGAGTTCATACCGGAGATCGATCCGCGCGCTCAGGACGTCGTTGACCTCGCGATCGCAAAATCCCCGAGCGATCGTTTCGACGGCATCGAAGACTTCCTGGCCGCGCTCGCCGAGCTCACCCCTGGCGAACGCAGACTCAGCGTAGAACCTCTCGGGGGCTCACTCGAAATCTCGGGCGAGATGGCCCGCCCGACAGTGCCGCCGGAGCCGCCGCCAACGGAAGTTGAGAACGTGGAGACACCAACCGCGCCCGTCGAAGAGCAGGAAAAAGCGCCCGAGCAGCCCACGAAAAAAGCGAAGCGCGGAACCTCCTGGTTCGTCATCTTCGCGGTACTCGCACTCGCTGCCTGCGTCGG
>JAHDCI010000110.1:7210-16326 GCA_020629955.1 Myxococcota bacterium
CTAGTTCATTTCCGTCGGACGCATTTGCTCGCGCGTCGAACGATGCCGGTCGGATTCGATCGAGCTTGGCTGATACTCGAACATCAGGGTGCGCGTCGGAAAAGGAATCGAAATCCCATTTGCATCGAACGCCTCTTTGATCGCCCGGATCATCTGATCTTTGGCTGCCAACAGGTCAACGCCACGCTGGTAGTCGATCCAGACGCGAGCCTGAAAGTCGATTGAGCTCCCCCCGAAAGACTGAAAGTAGACCTGTGGGTCCATTTCCACGCAACGAACCTCGACAGACTCCAAGGCTTCGATGACCACCCTTTCCACTTCATCGAGGTTGCTATCGTACGCTACCCCGCACCCGACATCGACGCGCTTTCGATAGTTGTCGGTGTGGTTCAGCAGCACCTCCTCGAAGAGCTTCTTGTTGGGAACGCTGATCCGCTTACCATCAAAGGTCCGCAAACTGGTGGTCCGAAGCGTGACCTCCTCCACAATGCCGACGACACCATTCGTTTCGATGATGTCGCCGATCTTGAAGGGGTGTTTGATTGTAAGTCCGACCCCCGAGATGAAGTTCGCGGTTAGGTCTTGGAAAGCAAATCCGAGCGCCAAACCGATCACCCCAGCTCCGGCGAGGAGGGATGTGACGGCTTGGTCGAGGTTCAAAATCGACAGGCAGACCATCATTCCTAGACCGAGAACAGTAAACCGCGCCGCGCGGGAGGCGAGGCCGACGATATCGGTTCGGACGTTGGCCCGCTTCATCGTCTTCGAGGTGACGCCACCTGCAAGCTTTGCGAGCCCATAAAAGAGGAATCCGGCAACAATCGCCACAAGAATCCGAGGAAGGCTCTCTACAAATGAGGTAAACCATGCCCCCACAGTTGATAAGAAGACCTCTTGAAGCTCGGAAACATCCCAATTTGTGAATCTGAATAAATATGTTGTCATGCATCGAATCCCTGCACGATTTATTCCAAGTTCGTTCGCACAGCGATGGCACCCCTTCCCCGAGGGAGGGCTCGACCGCAGATTCACCCGAGCAGGGGCGCGACTGAACCTCTGGCAACCGGGGATCCGGTGGGAGTCAGTGGTGCACTAAGCACGCGGCAGCTGAATCTGAAAGCGGGTCCCGTGTTCTTTTGACGATTGCACATCGATATTCCCGTCGTGGGCATCGACGATTTGTTTCACGATCGAGAGTCCAAGCCCGACGGTTGCGCGTCGTCGGACGTCCGTCGTTACCCACGGATCAAAGATGGTGTGTAGACGGGCACGCGATATCGGTTCGCCATCATTCTTCACGCAGAGCACAACGTGATGGTTCTTCGATGTCCCGGTGACTTCAACGACCCCGGAAGGGTCGCCGTACTTCGCCGCGTTCGACAGAAGGTTCGCGACCATCTGAGATAGCCGACTACCATCAGCGCTTAAATGGAGCCCTTCTTCGACATCCATTTTGATCGACGTTTCAGGAAAGCGAAGTCGAGCGCGAGCAACGCATTGCTCAATGAGTGGCCGCAGCTCCATGTCGGCCCGTTCGACATGCATGCCGTGTCCCTTCCGCGCGCTCATGTGATCAAGCATGTCGCGAACCAACTCATCCGCTCGCGTCGCGGCAGAGCGGATGCGTTCGAGGATTCGTTGCTGAGGGCCGTCGATCTTTAGCATCGAGAGTCCCATCCGCACCGCACCGAGCGGCGACTTCAGGTCGTGGCTGACGATGCCCACAAGACGCTGCTGGTTTGCGATCCGACTTCGTAGCTCTTCCGTGCGCGCTCGTCGCTCAGAGATATCGGCGACAACACCAACGAGCCGACCGTCCGGCATGGCCTCAATAACAAGCTTTAACCACCCACCTTCCACGAGCTCGAGCTCTTCATCGATCCCGTCGAGCGGCGCCCGGACTTCACTTTCGGAGACCTCACGGCGCGCAGCGAGAGATAGGGCGCGAACCTCCTCCTCGAATGTCTTGCCATCCCGGAAGGCTTGGCAGAACTCGAAGATTGACGGCTGCGGCGCGCAGGCCAAGAGATGTTGGACCCGCCGGTCTGCGCGTATGCCGTGTTGCGAGACCTCAAAGATGCCAAGCGCCAGAGCACGGGTCGCGAGCTTCAGTCTCGCCTCTGAAACCTTGGCATTGAGAAGGGCAACTCGAACGTCGTCCAGCTGCTCTGAAACGAGCTCGGAAGGCGAATCGGTGCCCACCTTTGGATGCTCCGCGAAGTCCGAGTAAAGCGTCAGCGCCACTTCGACGCGGCCGCTGGAAACGCGCACATCGGAGAGTGCGGCGAACGCTGTGAGAAGCTCGCGATCGAGCCGGATATCAGCACCTGCAAACCGAGCGCTTGCTCGGAGCTCATGCTCGTTCGCCAGGAAACGAATGAAAGATTCATCCCGTTCCTCCAAGCGCTGAATAAGAGTCGCGATGGCGAGGGCCCACATTGCGCGTCGCCCAGGGTCTTTCACCCGCGCAGAGGCGAGCGCATGCGCGCGGAGCCGGGCGCTCTCCCGACCATCCTCGTCATTCAAACGGTATCGCTCATCCTCGGATTCCATCGCTCTCACGGCGGCGACGTACCATCACGAACATCGATCACAAACCGACCCACCCGTTGCACTTCGCAACATATGTTGCACAATGCAACACCACGACATCTTCTCCGCTCATTTTCCCTATGTTCTTGGGACGGAACAGACCTTGCTCTATCTCAGAGCATGAAAATTAATAGAAACTTTCAGCATCATCTCCCGAATGACTCCCGCAGCGCCGTTGTGGTCGAGCTCCAAGCCACTCTGCAAGACCTCATCATGATGAGCCTCCAAGCGAAACAGCTTCACTGGGCTGTAACCGGTCCAGACTTCCGCTCCACGCACGAGCTAATGGACGAAATCGCGCACGAGGCGCAGGCGTTCGCCGATGAAGTGGCAGAACGGACAGCAGCGCTTGGCGCGGTCCCCGACGGTCGCCTCGCTGGGCTCTACGCAGCGAGCCCGCTCCCTCAGGTCCGCGTAGGCTTCGTGCCCTCGCCAGAGGTCATCTCCATAACCGCCAACCGACTGAAGTCGCTTTCGGGGAGGCTTCGAAACCGAATCTCACGCGTCGCCGAGGTCGATCCAGTTTCCGAGGATCTCCTCCTAAACCTCCTCTACAAACTCGAAAAGCGCTCATGGATGGTCCAGGCTCGACAACTCGACAAGCCTCGTCCGAAACTGGGCGAAGCGATGATGACCGAGGTGCACGCGTGATGGGCGCTCCACTCGATCTCCACCGCCTCGCCGAACGGGTACGCGCTCAGGTGGGTTCGCCGCGAGGCTATCTCGTCGGGCGCACCAAAGTTCGGAACGCGATTCACGAACTCTTAGAGTGCTCGTTTCCCAAGGCCGAGCGCTTGGTCGCCACATTGGAGTCGCACGGACTCCTGACCTACCAGGGGGATCCTCAGCGAGGTGTCGACCGCGGGGTCGTCGCGTGGCACCTGGGGAGGCAGACGCAATGAATTCCTACTCTCCTATCACGCGGGATGAACTCATCGCACTCTTCCAGCACCGCGATGCGCCTCAACTCTCCATCTTCCTGGATCGAGAGCGACCAGGGGCTCGCAAGACCGCCATCTTGAAGCGCCGTCGCCTGCTGGAGGCAGCGGAGGCACAAGGCATTTCGCGCGTCCGGACTCGCAAACTAAAAGAGGAGCTCGACCATGTAGGCCGTTCGACACCGACCATCGCATTCCAAAGTAGCTCTCTCACGAGAGTCCTCAGGGTGCCAAGGATCACCCAAGAGAAAATCCTGTTCGGAGATCGCTTTCACCTCACCCCTCTACTCGAGTTCCTAGCTCCACATCGCTTTCATATTCTTCTGCTCGATTTCGATCAGCCCCGCCTTCTCGAAGCCACGTTGTTCGCGTACAAGCCGTCCTCTCTCAGGCTTCCGAGCGCGTTCGACTTTCTCACAGATCACCGTCATGAACGACATCTGGGCGGACACTCGTCCTCTCATTCGATCCGACACGGACATGCGGAGCGAAAGAAGCAACATGAGTCGGCCGCGAAACGTTTTTTCCGGGAGATCTGCAAAGAAGTCGAGAGCCACATACCCAACGAAAATCCGCTCGTTGTCATTGGACTCTCGCAGTGGCTGGGAAGATTCGCGCAACACGCGACTCGGCCTTTCGACTCAGTGGAGGCCTCTCCCAAGGCCTTTCCGTTTCAAGAGCTTCACGCCATGGCCAAAGAAGTCGTCGACACACCGCAAGTGAGCGCGAACGAGTACGACATCTCTGGAATCCACCAAGTGCTCCCCATGGCTCTCGAGGGTCGAGTCGCCACACTTCAAATCAAAAGAGGCGCTCGAGCGTTTGGAAGATATGACCCGAAGCGGCGTCAGATCATCACGAGTCCGAAAGGCGAGGATTTGGTCAATCGCGCCGCGATCGCGGCATTGCGCCAAGGTGCCGATGTCCAAATCGTTGAAACAGCGCCAACGCAATTGGTTGCCCAGCTCCGATACTAGGACGGGTGACTACATTCGGCGCGGACAGGGCCAAACTAGGGCCTGTCCCTAGATTCGGGGCCGCCATAGCGCAGCCCTTGAAATCACGGAGCTTTCCGAGGCTCGTTGAAAGAGCACCACTCTTCCTCACTTCTAAAAGCTCTGCGAATCCAATCATCTACGCTCTGGCAACCCCGAATTTAGGGAGAGGACCTATGGAACCTGAAGAAACTTTCTAAACCTCGCCGAAACAGCGCCGCTTTCAGCCTCACTCAAGCCATCCCCGAAAGCATGTACCTCTGCTCCCTCACGAAGGGACATACACTCGGTTTGTACCGCCTTCTTTCAGCAACGAACAACCATCATTTCCTCCTCACAAATAAAACCAAACTCAGAATCAAGCGTACTCATCGTCGAGGACGATCCGGATCACCTTGAGCTTTCTGCGATGTGCGTCGAGCTTCTCGGCCACCAAGTCACACGCGCGAGTTCCCTCACCGAAGCAACACAACAACTCGATGCTCATACCTTTGATCTGGTCGTCACCGATGTTGACTTGGAAGGGGATAGCGGCCTTCGTCTTACCGAACGCATCGTTCAGAAATCTCCTTCCACCCCGGTCATCATCGTGACGGGTATGGCGAGCACACAAACGGCGGTGGAGGCGCTGCGACGCGGCGCATACGACTTTCTTCAGAAACCGCTCGAATCGGAGACTCTCCAAAGAGCGGTATCACGCGCCCTAGAACACGCACATCTTCGGCTCCAAGTCTCCCGTCTCGAAGAGACCCAATCTTCGCAAGCGATCTCCAGTACTTCGATCATCGGTCGAAGCCCTGCCCTCGCGCGATGTGTCTCCCAAGCAAGCCGGGTCGCAGACTCCGAAATCCCAGTGCTCATTCAGGGCGACAGTGGAACCGGTAAGGAGCTTATCGCACAGCTTGTGCACAATCGTTCCGGTCGAAGCGGTCGGTTCGTCGCAGTCAACTGTGCGGCAATCCCTGCTCAACTGATGGAGAGCGAGCTGTTTGGGCATATGAAGGGTTCGTTTAGCGGGGCCCGTTCCGACCGGCCCGGTCTCTTCGAACAGGCTGACGGCGGAACGCTCTTTCTCGACGAAGTTGGTGAACTCGACCTTGAGCTTCAGCCGAAGTTGCTTCGTGCCCTCCAGGAAAAGACGGTTCGGCGGATCGGAGGGACGAAGGAAATTTCGTTCGATACACGCATTGTTTCCGCGACGAATCGAGACCTCATGTCCGAAGTCTCGGAAGGGAATTTCCGGGAAGATCTTTACTATCGACTGCACGTCATGCGGGTTGACCTCCCCTCACTTAACTCGAGGGGGAACGACACCCTATTGCTGGCTCAGCACTTTCTGCGCCTGGCAAATGAGCGGGAAAACAAGCAGGTCGTCGGGATCACACCTCAAGCGGCACGACGACTGCTCATGTACGACTGGCCGGGGAATGTTCGTGAGCTCGAAAACGCAATCGACCGTGCCGTCGCCCTCGCCGAGCATGATCGAATCGTCCCCGAGGACCTACCGGATTCCATCCGTACCCCCGAGGCCTCGCGACTTTCCTCCGCGACCCTTGGGGAAAGAAACGCGCGTAATCTTCGCCCGCTGCACATCATCGAGAAGGAACACATCCGAAATGTTCTTGAGGCGACGGACGGTAACAAAGCCGAAGCGGCGCGAATTCTAGAGATTGACCGAGCGACACTTTACCGAAAGCTCGCGCGGATGAACCTGGAACAAGACTAAGCAGGAAGCCAAGCCAGGCACCCTCGATTGGAAGCGCAACACGCGCCTTTCTCGTGAGCGAAGCGTGGCGTTCCCGTTCACGTTTTCCAGTTTTTTCATGACGGTCCCGATATCCATTCTGGGTTTCGGAGAAGCGACACACCCATCGCCAACACGACAAATTCAACTCAACAAGAAAGACAACCATCATTCAAAAACAAATTACAAAAAATACCCAAAACAAACACTGTAACAACACCCCAAGCATCGCACAAAAGGAGGTGCCATCCGGGCGTTTTTCCGCACTTCGCCAACAGGGTCACTCTCGCAAACAGAACGAAGATCACTTCGTCATCTCCGAACTCATTCGAGAGGTCTCGGTGCAGGAGAGTTCCTACTCACAGCCCCATGAACGCCCTGAACACCGCCAAGGTTGGCTCATTGCGGTGGCCGACGGGCTCCCAGGAGAAGGCGGCGATCAGGCGGCACGCCTCGCGCTTCAAACCCTGGTCGACGCCGCGATGGCCTCGATGCCTTGGGCAGACCTTTCTGCTGGAAAGCACTCCCCGCGATTGGCTTCCTCATTGAGAGACGCGGTAGATGCGTGTCAGAAAGCGGTCGAGACACAGGACGAGACGCCTCCTTCACGCGCCGCCACGACCCTCACCGCGGCGTACATTGCCTGGCCCGATATATACATTGTTCACGTTGGGGATAGTCGCTGCCTTTTGGTTCGAGACGGGACCGCCCACCGGATGACGCAAGACCATAGCTACGGCGCTGCCTTTCGTGAACTGACCTCCATCCAGAGCGTTCATCCTCGCTTCGATCACGCACTCACCAATGCGATTGGAGGCAGTGACTCGCGTGTCGTCGCGGAGCTGCGCCACGAGAAGTTGCAACCGGATGACCAAGTGTTGCTGCTCACCGACGGTATCAGCGATGTCCTATCTGACGAGGAAGCCGGAGCCATCCTAGCGCGAGGTTCCGCAACGCCACCCGAACGAGGGCTTGGTGATCTCTTTCACGAAGCGAGCAAACGAGGCGCTACCGACAATCTCTGTGCGGTGTTGGGGGTGTTCCGATGAAGAGCGCCTTGTCTACATGGTGGAAGGATCTCAGGCACTGGATTCACGCCACGCGAGGTGGGGCGTGGCTGGGCGGAGTCCTGACGTTGGTACTGGTCGGGTCCGCAATCTATGCGAACGGCGACTTCTTGGAGTGGGTCGAGACTCTCCGAGAACGCTCCAACGAAGGCGCGACGATTTTGGCGGTTTCGACCGCAATGGGTGTCGCCCTGGCGATGCCCGCGACGCCGTTCTTCCTATTGGCGGGGGCGGCATTCGGAACCTTCTACGGTGGGCTGGTCGGTTTCCTCGGGCTATCGATGGGTTCGCTGGTTCAGTTTGCGCTCGCGCGCCGCGCAGCACCCATGATGGAGCGCCCACCCAAATGGCTTCCCATGCTCCAACATCGACAGGGCCTCGTACTCGGCTTTCTTCGCGCAACGCCCTGGGTACCCGCAGCCGCACTCAATTTTGGCGCCGGCTTTCTTCGGGTTCGATGGTCAACCTTCTTACGGACCCTCCCTCTCGCGCTATTCTCCTCCCTCGCCCTCGCGGCCGCTGGAAGCACTGGATCGCGCTACATTGGTGATGGGGCTGGGACCCCCTTCCTCCTTTCGGCCCTTCTTATTGCGGCGACGACGATTACCAGCGCCATCGTATTGGGCCGCCTCTATCGCGAATCTGGAAAACCCGTCCGGACACTCGCGGTCCTCGAACGGACGGGAGCAACCCTCGTACCGCGCCGCAACGAGCAACGGGTCGGAGTGGAGCTCGAGGTTCTGAACGTTGATATCGCTACAGCGTGCGAGGCAGTTCAAGAAGTTCTTTCGGGCGAGGCGTCGCGAGATCGAGAAGGGACGATGATCGTTCGAACCGAACTTGGAGACTTTCGGATCGAACGAGACGCGGAGGCGTTTCGGCAAGCGAAGGCACTTCGAACGCCAGAGCGTGATCTAAAAGATCACTTCGTACTCAAGGTTGCCGCGCCATGGGTTCCAACCGAGATCGTTTCGCCGCCGCTCCCCATTTCGCAGATCGGCGTCATGGACAAAATTTCGAATTCGCTTGTCAAACGAAACGCGAAGGGAACCGAAACCTCATGGGCAGGGCCGCTAGGGTTACATCTGAATCCCGAGGCGAAGGATACGAGCCCCGAGTCAATTCTCGCGACGCTCCGCGCCTTCTTTCTTCTGCGGGGCTGGATGCGGGACGACGCTGACATTGCATTAAAAAGGCGTCTGAGCCCGTACATCGCACCGCACCCGCGAGAGTACGTCGAGCTGGTGATGAACCGGGACTATTCGCCCGACCTTGAGAGACTAATCCGTGACTACATAAAAATGACACCTTCTCGCAACCGAGACCTCGACATGCTTCCCTTGTTCGCAGAGCTCAGACCTGATCTCGTACGGCCCCTCGAAGACGAGCGAATCAAAGCGCGCCCCACTTACCACTATCGCTTGCCAAACGCTTCGATCGGCGACCCCGACTGGTCCGTAAGCGCCGAGTGGGAAAGGTGGCAAATGATCGAACGGCTCGCTTCGGACAAGCTGCGGCTTGGTCTATGGCTGAAGGCCTACCGAACACATCACCGACTTCTTGATGGCCCCTGGCGTCACGCTGCGGATCGGAGGATCGCATGAAACGCGTCGCCGTCTCATCGTCTCGACGACGTGGTCGAGCCGCTCGCGCGGCGCTAAGGCGCTGCCTCAAGAAGCGAGGTGCATCGCCTCGCTTCATCCAAAAGGCCGAGGACTACTCAGGAAGCGAGCCACTCATTCTCTTAGGAGGAGAGCATGTGCACCCTAGTTTCTACGGC
>JAHDCI010000111.1 GCA_020629955.1 Myxococcota bacterium
CGCCGTTTCTCAAGGAAGAGTCGATCCGCGTCGTTGCCAGTGAGGGCGAGGGCGCGGTTGTAGGCGTCGCGCGCTTCGGAGAATCGGCCGAGGCGTCTGAGCATATCGGCGCGCGCGGCATGCAATGATTGATAGCTTTCAAGCCCGCTCGGAAGTTGTGCGAGGCCGGCGGCTGGCCCTCGGGCGAAAGAGAACGCCACGGCCCGGTTGAGGGCCACGACCGGGTTGGGCGCGAGTTCAAGAAGGCGGTCGTAGATCAACGCGATTTCGTCCCAGCGGGTGGCTTGAAAATCGGGGGCCTCCACATGAATCGCGGAAATCGCTGCCTGAAGCTGGAAGGGTCCAGGGCGCCCGCGGCGGAGCGCGGTTTCGATCAGCGCGAGCCCCTCATCGCCCAACGCCCGATCCCAGAGGCTTCGGTCCTGCGCATCGAGCGCCACCGTGGCGCCAGAAGCATCGAGGCGCGCCGGGCTTCGTGCGTGATTGAGGAGAAGCAGCGCCAAGAGGCCGCCGACCTCGGGTTCGGACGGGCAGAGCGCGTGGAGGGCTCGGCCAAGCGAGATCGCTTCATCGCAAAGGGCGTGACGGACAGGCGCTTCACCCGCACTCGCCGAGTAGCCCTCGTTGAAGATCAAATAGACGACCGTCAGCACCGAGGCCAATCTTGGTTCCCACATCTCCGGTTCAGGAACCGCGTAGGGAATGCGCGCTTTCGCGATCTTGGTGCGCGCGCGGGAGAGCCGCTGCGCCATCGTGGCTTCTTTGTCTAAGAAAGCCCTCGCAATCTCTGCGGTGGATAGGCCGCAAAGGGTTCGAAGCGTGAGTGAAACTCGGGTTTTGGTCTCAAGGGCGGGGTGGCACGCAGTAAATATCAGCCGGAGTCTTTCGTCTGGAATATCGTGTTCGGTCTCGAGCTCTTGGACATCGAGGGCCATCAGATACGTCAGATCGGCCTGCGTTTTCGCGCGGGTTTTCGCTCGGCGGATTCGGTCGATCGCTTTGCGGCGAGCGACCTGTAATAGCCACCCCTTTGGATTGCTGGGTATCCCGCGAGGCCAATGCGAGAGCGCGCTCGTGAAGGCATCGGAGAGAGCGTCTTCCGCGAGCTCGAAGTCCCGCACATCGCCGATCAGAACGGCGAGGAGCCGCCCCCAGTCTTTCCGCATGATCGCGGCGATTTCAGTCTGGAGGGGCTCCGGATCCATTCTTAGCCGAGTGCCGAGAAATCCATGATCGGGCGCACTTCGACGGTTCCCTTTTCGCCGACGGGGATCATGCCCGCGTATTTGATCGCTTCATCGAGATCTTTGCATTCAAAGACGTAGTAGCCGCCAAGCTGTTCTTTTGTTTCCGCGAAGGGGCCGTCCATGGTCTCCATATTGCCGCTTCGGGTTCGCACGCGCGTGGCGGTGGAGGAAGGCTCGAGTGCTTCGCCACCCACGAGCACGCCCGCATCCTTAAACGCTTGGTCTACGGCGAACCATTTGCCCATATATTCGTCAAACTCGGGCGTCCCAGGCGCCGGTCCGGTGCCTTCCACATCGTAGATAAGTGCCAGATATTTCATCGTTTTCTCCTGTCGGCGTTTCTTACGCCGCGTTTGTAAGGGGCTTGGGCGATCGAGCGCAGACCAAGACCTGAATACCAAGGAGACGTGCGAGGTCCGGCCATATCGACATCGCTTCCCAAAAAATCCTCGGCGATACGAAAAAAGCCCGCGATTGCGGGCTTAATTGCGTCATTTTTCAGACTATTTCGCGGCTTCGGGGGCCTCGGCCATCAGGGAGCCGCCGGAGCGGACTTCAAGCCGATATCGGCTATTGGCCGTCTGAATATAATAGACGTTGTTCTCGCAGAGCTTAAGGACCCGCTTCACCGGGGTCGTCACGTATTCGTGGAGCCCGTCAGGGAACTCAATCACGACGACCGAACCCGGCCGTGGTGGGCGCAAAAGCCTGCCGACGACTGCTCGCCCCGGCTTCTTCCCAACTTTACGAAGGACTACCTCCACGTCGTTCAGACTAGCACAGGGCGAATCGGGGGCAAAGAAGATCCCCCTCGATTGGCTTTGCTTTCTTCACTTAGGGTGAAGATTTTTGATTTGAGCCCCATGCGCTTATTCGCGGATCACTTCGACGCTCGTCGCCGATTCGCCCGATTCGAGCTGCACCGCTCCGGTGACATCGACCTCGCTGGCTGCTGGCAGCGCGCCGCCGCGCTCGCCGCAGAAACGCGACCATGGACCGAGGCCTTCGCGGCCTTCGCCATTCAAGCGGCACGCGCGATAGGCGTTACGTGAGTGGACAAGGTAGGGCTCGGCCTGCGAGCGCACGACATCCTGGTACATCTCGGCGATTTCGGGCTCATCGGAAAGCTCGCGTGGCGTCGGCACGTCCATCAAAACGCGCGCGACATCTTCGTACATCAAGCCAACAATCGCCCCTGCATAGACGCGTTGGTCGTGCGCTTCGTCGGATGCAGAGTCGAGTTCCTCGCGCGCCGCCTGCACCATCTGGCTCTTCTGTTCGAGCCACTGGCGCAGGTCCGATTCGGACCATTGCTGCAACTCCGCAAGCGCGGCGCCAGAAGGTGGTGGGTGCGGTCCGGGGAAATCAAATGCTTCATCGGCAAGCGTCAACGCAAAACGCATCTTCTCGCTCAGTCCCCGGCGACCCTCATCTCCGAAAGTCGGCAAACATTCCATGCTCGGTCGGGCGCTGGCATCACCATCGTACACCGTGCCGTGTCCAGCCTGCGTTCCCCCGCAGGCCATCGACGCCGCGAGCATCACCGCCCCCGCGCTCTGAAGTGGCCTCTTCAGCCAGATAAATGAAGTCATTTTCCGTACTCGTTTAAAATCCAACAACCGCACAGCGGGTCATTCCCTCACAGACCCGGTGCAGCATGACCGTTGCGTCACAGGAAGCAAACGTTCGTCGCTGAACGTGAAAAAATGCATGAGCGAGGCCGACGCTCGGCGGCGCCAATCACCCTTGTGCGTGGTTCAAATCGCGAGAAGGGCCCTCTTCCGCCAGCGACGCCGATCCGAGCCTCGCTCTTCCTTCGATATGCTCGGCATGTCGTTCGTGGACCGAAGCTCGCCTCGGCGCCCCTGACGAAAGATCATCCCTTCCATCGATCTCATCCCCGCACTGGCGGGGGGCTTCGCTTACGCAGTCGAGAAGTCGCGGATCAAACGATGCGCGAGCGAGATGGGCGGCGGGTAGAAGAAGCCTTGAGGCGAGCGGAGCTCTTCCTTGGAAAACCAGCGGGCGTCCTCCAGTTCGTACTCGTCGAGCCGGAAGGCGTCGCTCTCCACCCGCGCCTCAAAACCGAACATGAGCGAAGCCGGAAAGGGCCAGGGTTGACTGCAAAGGTATCGCATCGACTGCACGCGTAAGCCGACCTCCTCAAAGGTCTCTCGCGTGACGCATTCTTCAAGTGATTCCCCATGCTCGACAAAACCCGCCAGCGCCGAATACATACCGGGCGGAAATCCTGGCTGTCGCGCGAGCAGACACTGGTCGCCAAGGGTGACAAGAACCATCACGGCGGGGTCGGTTCGAGGATAGATGACGTTCGAACAGCCGGGGCACTCGCGCGCAAAGCCGGCCTCCTTAGGCTGCGTTTCCCCGCCACAGTTTGCGCAGCGTGGATTCACGCGATGCCAGCGCGTCAACGAGCGGGCATACGCGATTGGGCCAAGCTCCGTCATGCCGTCGAGATGTGCGCCGCCGCGGCGAATGTCCGTAAAGCGACCTTCGACTCCGGGCGAATCACTCGTGAGTTCTCGTGCGAAGAGCGGCTCGTCGTTTTCGCCGATCCCCAGAAAAATCAGAGGTCCCCCTTCAAGCCCATCTTGCTCGGCGACCGACGTCCACTGCGGCAGCATATTTTCGAAGCGCGCTTTTCCGCGCCAGAGCAACATCAATTTCGCGTTCGGGTTTTTCGCCGCCTGCGCTAACCACTCTGGCTCACGCCGGCGCGGCTCCTCGCGGCTTTTGATGATCACGACTTTTTCCCGCGCTCATCGATCAACGCCTGCACGTAATTCGGAATGGCGAATGCGCCGTTGTGAATGCCCGCGTTGTAGTAGCGGCAGCCTTGCGCAATTTCGGCCTGGCGCTCGGCTCTTGGCGCGAGCGGGTCGAGTTCATCGGAGCAAAAGGTCCAGCTCCATTGGCCTGAGGGATAAAGGGCGACCGGGCCAAAATAGGGCGCGACCGTCGAGAAAAGCTCGCGGAGCTTGTGTTGTGTTTCCGCGAAGACTTCGCCCATAAGCATCGGGGTCTCGGACTGAAGAGCGAGCGCTCCGCCGGGCTTGAGCATGCGCTTGCAGGCGCGGAAGAACTCCATTGCGAAGAGCACTTCGCCGGGACCGATCGGGTCGGTGCCGTCGAGAAGGATGACGTCGTATTTCTCTTCTTCCGAATTCTTCACGTAGTCGATGCCGTCCGCAAAACGGACGTCGAGGCGCGGGTCTTCCCACGCCGTGCCGATGCTCGGAAGGTGCTCTTTGCACGCCGTCACCACGAGCTCATCGATCTCGATCATGACGCACTTTTCGACGCTCGGATGCCGCAACACTTCGCGCACCGTTCCGCCGTCGCCGCCGCCGATCACGAGCACGCGCTTCGGCTCGATCGCGGTCAGCATCGCCGGGTGGGTGAGCATCTCGTGGTAGAGGAACTCGTCCTTTTCGCTCGTCATGAAGACCCCATCGAGGGTCATTACGCGGCCGTAGCGAACGGTGTCGAAGATCTCGACCTTCTGAAATTCAGACTGGCCGGTGTAGACCATCTGTTCCAAGGCGAGCGAGAGGCGCGTGCCCTGAAACGTTTCTTCGTACCAAGCGTTGTACTTCTTCTCTTCCATGGTGCTTTCCTCTTCCGCTCCCGTGGATCGATGATCTACGACTCGAGCTGACGCTTCTTTTTGCCCTTATATCGAACGAGAACCGGGGTCCCGTCGAAGCCGAAACGCTCTCGGATTTGATTGATCACGTAGCGCTGGTAACTGAAGTGCACGAGGTGCGGGTGGTTCGTACTGACCATGAAGCTCGGCGGCGCGGAGGCGACCTGCGTGATGAAGTAGAGGCGAACGGAGCGGCTCTTTTGCGTGGGCGGCGGGTGATGCGCGAGGACCTCTTCGAAGAATTGGTTCGCTTCAGAGGTGCTGATACGCTTGCGATGATTTTCTACCGCTTCCGCGACATCCGACATCAGCCGATCGACACCGCGGCCTGTCTTGGCGCTGAGCGTGCACATCTTCGCCCAAGGCGCGAAAGCGAGAATCTCTCTCGCGCGCTGACGCGCCTGTCGCTGGTCTTCGCGCTTCATCAGATCGGATTTGTTCATGCCGATCACGAGCGCGCAGCCGCGGTCGACGGCGAGGCCCGCGATCTTTGCATCCTGCTCGCCGACGCCTTCGTTCGCGTCGATCATCAGAATGACCACGTCGCTGCGTTCCATCGCACGAATCGCTTGGTAAACGCTGAGCGCTTCGACGCCGCGGCGCTTCACGCGCGCTTTTCGGCGCATGCCCGCGGTATCGATGAGCACCATCTCGTGGTCGCCGCGTTTGACCAGCGTATCGACGGCGTCGACGGTGGTGCCAGGACGGTTATCGACGAGCTGACGGTCTTCGCCGAGCAGGCGGTTGAGCAGTGAAGATTTCCCGGCGTTGGGACGGCCGACGATGGCGACGCGCGGGATCTCTTTGCCGACGCGTTCGTCCTCGAAGTCGATCTTATCGGCCTTCGGGAAGTGGGCAACGAGCGCATCTTCAAGCGCGCTGATCCCGCGACCATGGAGCGCGGAGATCGGATAGATTTTCTCCATCCCGAGCTCGTAATAGGTCGAGGCTTCCATCGCCTGCTTTTGACCGTCCGCCTTGTTGGTGGCGTAGAGGATTGGTTTTCCGGCGGCGCGGAGGAGCGCCATCGCTTCCTTGTCGGCGGTGGTCGGGTCCATCGTCGCGTCGAAGGCGCAAATCACGATATCGCACTCTTCCAGCGCCATCTTCACGTGCATCGCGATGCCCTCTTTCATCGGGTCCGTGTCTTCGGGATCGAAGCCGCCGGTATCGATGAGCACGTAAGGGCGACCGAGCGCCCAAGCATCTGCGTAGTGCCGGTCGCGGGTGACGCCGGGGATATCTTCGACGACCGAAATGGAGCGCCGCGCGAGGCGGTTAAAGAGGGTGCTCTTTCCGACGTTCGGACGACCGACGATCGCGACCATGGGCCGATTGGTTTCGACACCGGAGGGGCGGAGCGCTGCGCGCCTAGTTTTTCCGCGTTTCATGGCTTTTTGCGTATTCGTCTTGGAAAGAGAGGAAGGATTTTACGTCAGTCGGGTTCGACGTCCGCGGCGAGCTTTCTGGCGCGAATCGGATCGGCCGTCCAGCCCTCTTCGACCTTCACGAAAAGATCGAGCCGGACCCGGGAGTCGAGAAAGCGCTGAATCTCGCTTCTCGCCTCGGTGCCGATAGTCTTGATCCGGCTGCCACCTTTGCCGATGACGATGCCCTTGTGCGAGGGCTTTTCGACGAGGATGACTGCGCGAATGCGGACGAGCGAACCTTCATGCTCGAAGGCTTCGACCATGACCGCCGCGCCGTAGGGCACTTCGCGCTGAACGTGGCGGAGCACGGCTTCACGGATGAGCTCCGCGACAAAGAAGCGCTCCGGTCGATCGGTGAGCACGTCCTCTTCGTAGAGGGCGCCTTCTGGGAGATGGGAGCGGATTTCCCGAACGAGCTGCTCGAGGTTGGTCTTGCGCGTCGCACTGATCGGCAAGATCGCCGCGAACTCACGGGCTTCGCCGTAGGCCTGCAGAAGCGGAAGCAGCGTCGCTTTGTTTTTGACCAAGTCGACTTTGTTCACCGCGAGGATGACCGGGATATTCGCGGACTTGAGCGCCATCAGTGCGGGCTCGTCGCTCTTTGGAATCGAGAGCGTGCCATCGCGCTCGTGTGGCGTGCGGGTGACGTCGGTCATGAAGAGCGCGACATCGGCGCCGGCGAGGCCAAGCTGCGCTTGCTCGACGAGCACGTGATGCAGCGCGCTTTTCGGTCTGGCGATTCCGGGGGTGTCGACGAAGGCAATTTGGGTCGGCGGATCTTCGTCGATGTACACGCCCAGAACGGCCGATCGGGTCGTCCCGGGCTTGGAGGTCGCGATCATCAATTTCTGGCCAAGAAGCCGATTGAGCAGCGTGGATTTCCCCACGTTCGGGCGTCCAAGGATCGCGCAGCGGCCGGCCCGCATTTCTGTCTGCTCGCTCATCGCGGGAGCATAGTGGGATTCAGGCGCGGTACAACGCGGAGCGGTCAGATCAATCGCCGAGCGCGATTCGAAGGGCGTTTTCTGCGATGCGCTTGCCCATATCTTCCACGCCGAGTTTCTCGAATGCGCCCTGTCCCGCGAGCAAGACGGCGCCGTGCGAAGACGACCAAATCAAAGCGGCCCTCGCGCGCATCTCCTCGTTGTCGACGGGGCCACGCGTTGCCATCGCCGCACCGACGGCGATCACCAATCGCGAAAAGGCGGCGCGTGCGCTCGTGTCTAGCTCTGGAAAGCTTGAAAGCTCGACAGAGGGATCAAACATGACCTGGTAGTGAGCGAGGTGTTCGAGCGCAAAGCGATGATAAATCAGTATCATCTGAGATAACTTTTGGCACGGGTCTGGATGCTCTGCGGCAGCGAGTGCTTCTCCAAGGGATTGAAACCCCTCGGAGGCGACGGCGGCCAATATGCCCATTTTGTCGCCAAAATGATGGTAAGGCGCAGCGGCCGAGACGCCTGCATTTCGGGCGAGGGCCCGGAGCGAGAAAGTGTGGTCGCCGGCTTCTAGAAATTTCAAAGCCTCATCGAGCAGCGCTCGTCGAAGTGCTCCGTGATGCTGTCCGACGCCGCGCACCTCGTAAATCTAAGATGGTGAGGCGTGACAGCGCAAGCGCATCGCGGTGAGCGCAGGCCGCAGATTTGGGGAAACCGACGTTCATGGAGGTTTTTAAGAATGACAGTGTTTAACACAGCTCTAGAGGTCGCTTGGAGGAAAGATGAACGATGTTAAACAATCCGCGGGAGTGTTCCCAATCTCAGTCCCGCGACAGGTGAAGGTCGTAGGTGAACGCTGCGCCGGTATGACTGCCGACGAAGAGTTCATATCGACCAGGGGGCAAAGATACGGGCATCGAAATACCTGTCGTCGACCTCTCCCCATCGCACCACACGTGTCCGTCCGATGATACCAATGCGAGCGTCGGGATTCCGCCGGTTTGGACATCGATGAGAAGAAAGGGAAGCTCCTCCACAACGACCAGCTCGTGTTGAGCGAATTCCGGCCACGATCCGGTACAGAACTCCGATACGGGGGATGGGCCTCGGGGCCCCGAAAAATCGCCAGAGAGGACGATCGGCTGCGCAAGATCGTGCGGGCGAATTGTGGTTGCGGGATCGGCAGGTGTCACCTGCGATGCGCTGTACTCGTTGTAATCGCTGTACTCGTTGTACTCGCTATATTGGGGCCGCCGGAGCTCCTGCCGGATGGTTCGCGAGAGCGCGCGGGTATACCGAAAGTAGCGAGACGAGATCATCTGCTGATTGTTGCGAATCTCGGCCGCGAGCCCCGAACTATTCACGTAGTGGATGCTGAACGCCCTTTCTGAATACTCCACCCGAATGGTGATCTCTCTCGATCGGTGTTGCAGGTACGCGGTGATGTTCCCTGGGCTCTCGTGAAGGACGCGGTAACGGCGTCGTTGAAGCGCTCGCATACACGCGGATTGCATCTTCTCGGAGGTGACCGTCGGCACGCTCGTCGTTTCCGCCAAACCAAGCGGGACCATGCTGGCGCATCCGAGCAGCAAAGCCAATGAGCTGCACAAAACCCACCGTTGGAGGGCCCCGAGCGTTGTTGTGTTTGGTCCAGACATTGCAGCATCGTATCGCAATGATTGTGCCTGTGAATAAGGGCTCGTTTTGCACAACGCGCCCTATCTATGTGAACCTCGGTACTCAACTCCCACTCGCTCGCTGAGTAGCGGCGTTCACTTCTCTCTTTAAACGTTATGGAATCACCTCAGCCGGTTGGAAGAACACAGGTCGGTCTCGTTGAGAGAGAACCAGACCGGGTTGCGTCAAAAGAGCGAATCCCCGGGACCTTTGTTAGCGAATACGAACTGATCGAGCCTCTCGGATCGGGTGGCTTCGGTGACGTTTGGACGGTTCGTTCTCCCGCACGAGGGTACGCGGCGATCAAGTTCCTAAATGACGAGGCGCGCATGCGTCCGGAGATCCTCGAGCGCTTTCTCCGGGAGTGCGACACGACCAATCGACTTCAGCATCCGCAGATCCCGGGAGTGCATGAGTACGTCTGCACTGACGAAGAGCAGTATCTCGTTCTTGACCACCTGGTGGGGCTTCCACTGCGGACGATGATGAAAGAGCGCACGACGCTCGAAAGCTGGCAGGCGATCGTGGCCGTTTTGCCGGTTCTCACATTCGCCCATTCACGCGGGTGTATTCATCGCGACTTGAAACCGGACAATATCTTGGTCGGTTTGCACGGTCCGAGTTTGCTCGACTTCGGCATCTCGAGAAGCGAGCAGTATCAAACATTGACCGTCACGGGTTCGATGATTGGCACGCCGCAGTACACCGCGCCAGAACAAGCGCTCGATGCCAAACGCGTCAGTCCCGCTGCGGATATCTGGAGCTGGGGAGTGTGCGCGTATGAAGTTCTCGCGGGTCGCCGGCCCTTTGAAGGTCCAATCGGTCAGCTGATTCAACAAATTATGGCGGCAGATCCGCCGCCCCTTCCAGAAGCATTGGATGAGAACGTTCGGGCCCTCGTGATGTCGTGTCTGCGCCGAGACCCAGAGCAGCGTCCAAGCGCGGGAATGCTCCAAGAGGCGCTCTACGGACCGGTCGAGCAGCGGCCACCAAGCCTCTCCACAGTTTCCGAACCACGCAAAACGAACGATACCTCCGAGAAGAAACCTAAAACGACCTGGTTCGCGCTCGCGCTCGGGCTGGTTTTTCTAAGCGCGGTGCTGGGCGTCACCGCAGCGAACTTCAACTTGGGCTCGCCACCAACCGAGCCACTTCCCCATACGCCCGTTGCAAGTGAAGCAACGTCGGCGCGCGTCTCGGCCGAAACGGCAGAGCCGATGCCCGAAGGAGTCGCCGTACCTGCCGAGATCGTTCGTCAACATGAAGAGGAAGAGGCGCAGCCGGTGCCGCGAAGAATCAGGGTGGAGCGAGCGCGGCAAGTTGTACCGCAAAGACGCATGCCGGAACCTGAACCTGCGTCTGAACCGGAGCGAGACATCGTTGAGCCTCGAGGCCCGCGGGACGATTCTTTCGATGAGTCCCCATCCGCCGATCCTTTGCCTTCATTCGGAACGGGAGCCCCAAGAGATCCCTTCATCGGCGCGCCGAGCGCGATGCAGAGCGCGCCAAGCGCTGGACCGGGTCGTAATCCGGGCATCACCGAGGTTCCTCTTCGCGCCGCCACGCACAGCGAATCCATCTCGTATGAGCGGGTCCGTCAGGTCGTCGCGAGCTGCGGAGTGACCGTACCGGTCCGCGTGCAGGTAAACGCCCAGGGAAGAGTCTCCATTAGCGGAACTCAGCTCCCCATCGGTCAACGCGCTTGCATCATGCGCGGGGTGCGGCGACTGACGAACTAGTCCCCTTTCCTACAGCGGACTAGCGCCGGGATCAGATCGATGGAAGGGATGACCTTTCGTCAGGGGCGCCGAGGTCATCGACACCGTTTCCTACGGCGCATTCGCGCTTTCCGATCGATGGCTCGAGACGATCAATCGGACGCCAGCCGCGTTCGCACCCTTTGCTTCTCGTACGTTCCGGCGGCCGAGCGCTGCGTCTCCCCCCATGCGGCGAATCCGATCGACTCGCATTCAACTGACATTCCTGTCCTGCGTGCGACCGATCCGCTCAGCGAGTCGATCGTTTCGCGGTGTTTCGAAAGGGGAGGTTCTTCGCATAAATGCGTTTCGTTCGAACGACCAATACCCCAAATACATTTACGAAATCGGGATCGATGAGAATGCTTTGACGACTCCTCCCCAAAAGACCCGGTTCGATGTCTCTTTTGTGACTGAGTCTGGCCAACATATTGCTTACAGGGGGGCATGCCTTATCTTGTCTATCTTTCTTTACTCCTTTCCCTCGTCGCCTGTGCATCCCGCGAGGAAGGCCCCGCGACGATTAGCCTTCGAGAAGACGGCGTTTTGGTTCTTGGCGAATGGGCTGATTTTCATGTCGGCCTTGGAACCAGTGAGCCGCCCGTTCGTGCCGTCTCGTCAGACCCTGATGTCGTTTCCGTAGAGTTTGCCTACGCGGATACCGAAGATATGTGGACGTACGCGCTATTCGCGACCGGAGTTGGAACCGCGCAGATCGAAATCACCACCGACCGCATGAGTTTTGTGCGGCAGATCGAAGTGGTTGACGAACCTGGAGGGTGGGCCTTTACCACGGGGCCGTATGGGGCCGAAGAGCGTTTGGATTCGGTTGACGTTCGACGAGGCGGCGAGCTCCGACTCTTCGCCCACCGTCAGTGCGGCGAACGGAGTTGTATCGGAAATACGTACCGAGAGAGCATCGAGTTCGAAGTGCCCACCGACCGCTCCGGTGTCTTTAACGGGATTTCAACGAGTGGGCTCGAAGTCCGAGTTCACGAACGGGCGGATGCAGCGGAACTCGTTGAATTTCAGCCGCGATATGGTTTGCCTGGCGTGCTTCTTGAGAGTGTCGTGGAAGGGCGGCCTCTCTTCGGCGTCGAAGCATCCTTCACCCTGGATGGCGAGGAGCTGCCTGGCCGAGGGGTGTCTGTGTCGTTCCCAGACGGTGAGCAGGAGCGTGAACTCACGGCATTCTTCGATGGCGAGGTCCTGACGACGATCATCCGAACAGACGAGGATGCAGATGACCTATATGTGTCATCTGAACGGTCTCATTTGTATTTTAATGCTCGATGACGGACCGGTAATTAAATCATCTTTTTTCAAAGAATCGATTAATCAAATAGGGTTATATCGGGGGCGCTCCGCGGAAGCCCGAGAATCAGAATGAAGTTGCTGCTACAGCACTCCGTGCTCGAGGATGTGATCGCGGAACGCTCGGACTTTGGCAGGCACATAACGAGTACTCGGATACACGATGTGTACGCTTGCCGGTGCGCTTCGGTAGGGTTCGAGCACTCGAATCAAGCGGCCGGTCTCTGAAAACGATTGAGGTAGGAGAGCAATGCCGAGTCCCTGTTCGGTGAAACTCGCCAAGAGCGCCATCCCAAGGGTCGAGGTTCGTGGCCGAAAGTGAACGGTAAGCTGTGAATCTTCACCATGAAGTTCCCATGTTCCCAGCTCTCCTCGGCCGCGCGCTAAGCAATGATGGGATTTCAGATCTTCAATCGAGGAGGGCGTCCCAAACTCATCGAGGTATTCGCGTGAGGCCATCAGCCAAAAATGAAGCGTCGCGATTCTTCGAGCGACCAGCGAGCTATCCGGCATGACGCCACCGCGGATCGCCACATCGAAATCGCCGCCGACCAAATCCACCTGTTCGTCCGAGGCGTGAACCTCAAGCTGAATCTTTGGATACGCTCGCGCAAAGCTGGTGAGCACCCGTGGAAGAAAAACAAAATCACCTGGTACGGAGATCCGGAGCACACCTTCTGGTTCGTCCTTGTCACGTACAATACGTCCCGCTTCTTCGATCGCCTCCATCGCAGGCGAAACTGCACCGAAGTACCGCCGCCCCTCTTCCGTAAGCCGGAGCTTTCGCGTTGTCCGAACGAGCAGTTGAACATCAAGCTCCTGTTCGAGTGCCGCGACCTGTCGGCTGACGGTCGACTTTGGTAGCCCGAGAGAGTTCGCCGCGGCCGTAAAGCTCCCGTGACGGACCACCTCAATAAACGCCTCGAGCCCCTTCACAGGCAGAACTTTCTCATCGCTTCTGACATTTTCATTGTTCCGATTATGGAACAGATATTTGAAAATGAACAGCTAGTCCCGTTTACGGAACGGTGTCAGGTTGCTCTTCATGAACAAGCTCACATCTTTCGCCCCGGTCGTCGCTCGCGTTTTGCTCGGACTGGTCTTCTTTGTTTTCGGACTGAACGGCTTCCTGCAGTTCTTGCCAATGCCTCCGATGGAAGGCGGCGCGGCGGATTTCATGGGCGCGCTCGCTGCTGCTGGGTACATGTTTCCGTTGATCAAGGGCACCGAGGTCGTTGCGGGGTTGATGCTGCTCAGCGGCCGTTTTGTTCCCCTCGCGCTTACGCTCCTCGCGCCGATCACCGTCAATATCCTCCTCTTTCACGCCGTCCTCCAGGGCGTCAGCACCATCGGCATGTCGCTCTTCTTGATCGCGCTCCAGGTCGGCCTCGCCTACGCCTACCGTGAGCACTTTGCGGGGATTCTTCGTTCGGACGCGAAGCCGGCGATTGTCCCACCTGCAACCACCGCAGCCACAAGCGCCGCGTAATCTGCACCCCGCGCGCACCTGAACGCCCCGTCATCAATTCGATGACGGGGTTTTGCGTTTGCTCGTGATCCTCCGCCGCTTGTTGCTATAGAGCGTCCTAATGAAACCGACGGAACCAACGGATAGGGTTGAGCAGGCGAAGCAGTACCTGCGTTCCCGCGCGAGAATTCTCGTCGCGGGGCTCTTGGTTGGCGTCGGGATATTTGCCCTCCGGTCTTCGCAGAGGGCCAAGGCGGAAGACCAAGATGCGGCGCTCGCGATGGCGCTGGCATCGGAAGTCGAAGTTCTCGACTCGCCCGTCTGGGTTCGCCGCCCGAGCGCTTCTCTTTTCGGAGGGGCGTTCTTCCGAGGCCGCATCGGTGAAGGCGCTCCCGCCGACATCTATTATGTCGAAGCCCGCGCCGGCGACGATGTTGTGATTCAGACGCGCTCGCTCTCCAATATTACGCGGACCAGCAGCGCCAACGAAGTGATGCTCACCCGTGCGCCGGATGGGCGTCTCTTCTTTGCGGCGCGGGTCGGCGAGCGTATCGATGCGATCAACACCATCGACCCACGCGGCGAGCCCGAGAGCGTGACAGAAGGTTGGCCGCTTCGTGCACGCCTGCAGAACTCCGTCAGCAATTGGCAAAGTCAGGGACGTTCCGAAGGCTTTGGCCGCGTTCGCTACTCGCTGCCGGAGCCCTCTGAGAGCGTATCGTTCGATTCCGACGAAGACGCGATGGTGGTCACGCTCTCAAACGGGAACCTTCGTTTCGAACCGAACGAAGAAGCGCCGGCAGATGCCCCGGAAGGCCTCGAGATTCAGCGCGACGAAAAAGGCATGCCGGGGACGATCACGTGGGTCGTCGATACCGTGCGCGCGGTTCCATGGATTGGGCCGGAGCCGATCGCCTGGCTTGAGAGCCGCGTCTTTGCCGCAAAGGACTTCTTCGAGCGGCAATACTATGCAGTTGCCGGCGGTCCGGATACGGCGGAGGAAGTCGCTTCCGATCTGGGCGTCGCGGAACCGGTTACCGAAGAGGAAGCTCGCCGCCGGGCGGAGCTCTCTGTCCCGGACCCGGAACTTGGCTGGCCGCCGGCGCGTCTTGAGCCCGTGATCGAAAACCCGACCGAGGGCGAAGGCGAGTGGATCCCGGTCACCAACGATCCTTTCGTTCGCGAAAACCCGGGCGCGCCGCCCGCATTCTTCACGACCTTCTTGCTCGTCGACCCCGAGCGTCCTTTCACCCGCGTGTACATTTCGATTTGGGACCCGCGTCAGGTTCAGCTCCGCACGATGAGCGGCACCCGCGAACCCGAAAGCGCGACCGGCGCGACGGCTCGAGGCATGGTCCCGCGCGATGACGAAACGCTCAGCCGCGTCGTCGCCGGATTTAACGGTGGCTTTCAATCGCTTCACGGTGAGTTCGGCATGATGAGCGCCGGCCGCGTATATCTTCCTCCGAAGCCATATGCTGCGACCGTCGCGGTCCGCCAAGACGGCACCGTTGCGATGGGCAGCTGGCGCGGTCCACCGGAAGGTGTGCGTCACTATCGCGAAGCATGGGCGATGCGTCAGATCCCGGACGACTTTGTCGACTTCCGCCAGAACCTCACCAGCGTTGTCGAAGGCGAAACCTGGAACCCGTGGCGCCGGTGGTATTGGGGCGCGGCGCCGCAGGGTGACCAAGAGCAGGTCTTTATCGATCGCTCCGGTGTGTGTCTGACGACCGAAGGCTATATGGCCTACTTCTGGGGCAAATCGATGGGCGCCGAAGAGCTCGGCAAAGCCATGCTCGCGACCCGCTGCGTGCGCGGCATGCACCTCGATATGAACCAGCGCCACACGGGCTTCGAGTTCTATCAGACCTACCGAACGGAAGAGCCGCCACCCGCGCTGGGCCGCATGCTTCGCCGTTCCCGAGAGTTCGATATCCGGATTCCGCACGTTCGCGGCTGGCGCGTTCGCGGTCGCAAGCTCGCCCGCAATATGACGCCGATGCGTTTCCCGCGATACATCCAGCGAGACGCGCGCGACTTCTTCTACCTCACGCTCCGCCCCGTGCTTCCCGGCGCAACGATCGGCGAAGGGGAAGAGGCGATCGAGTTCGATTCTGCCGGGCTACCTCACGCGGGCTGGCCCTACGCCTTTGCGCGCGCGCAGATGGCTGGGGGCGAGGGTTCCGGCAACGCCGATGATGCGGCCGATCGTGCGTGGCTGGTCCGAATGGATCCGAACCGTTTGCTCGTCGGTGACGAACAAAGCGGGGAAGGCACGCAAGACGTTGGCCGCGAAACCGAAGCCCCAATCCTTGGGCAGCTCGCGCCGCCGGCCGAATCGGGAAGCCTCGCCCTTTATCAAGAGCAGGTCGAGCTTGGCTCGCGCGTGCGTATCGGCGAAGCCCCAAGCGAAGCGCGCACGATCTTCCGCGGGCCCGCCGCGAGCGAGAGTTCGCTTGCTGCCATTGGCGTCGATGAAAACGGCTTCCTGGTCTACGCAGAACGGGAACCGAACGGCCCTTCGATCATCCCGATGCTTGTCAGCGCCGGTGTCGAAACCGCCATCGCGCTTCCGGCCCGGGCGCTGGCCTTTGTCGCCGCGGGACAGAGCGCTGGCGTCGACGGCTTCGAAATCGAAAGCCCCGCAGGCGCGATTTCCCTCGCGGGCAACACCGCGCCCCGCACCGAGGTCCTCTTCCCCGAAGTCGAGCCCCGCCCCTATATGTACTGGGGCCCCATCCAAGACACCCGCGTCCGCTACTTCCGCGACGG
>JAHDCI010000354.1 GCA_020629955.1 Myxococcota bacterium
AGATCCATCAATAGCACGTCCAGGAGCTTGCCGAATTTCTCCCCAGCGTTTCGCATTACGCCGATGCGCGAGAAACCTCGAGAAGCGTGCAGCTGTTCGCTCGCGTTTCCGTGACCACTGCTAATCCGCGCGAGCAGTACGCCGAGAGAGCTCCCTCTCGCGTGACGAACGAGGGTGTCGAGAAGGGCGCCGCCGTGACCTTGGCCGCGATGTTCGCGATGCACATAAACGGAGACTTCCGCAAGCCGGTCGTACGCCGAGCGTTCCGACCAACGTGAGAGGGATGCCCACGCAGTGACCCGCTTCTGACTCTCCGAGATATAAACGGGATGCACGTGCAGATCGCGGTCTCGTAGCCAGCGGAGCTGAGCCTCTACCGAACGCTCCTCGGTATCGAAGGTGGACGTGCTCGTCCGCACTTCGTGGTTGTAGATGTCCGCGATGGCAGCGGCGTCGGATGGGGTCGCGACACGTATCAAGATTCTCTCCGGCACGCTCATCCCTCGATGATCAAAAATCTTCCAAGATTCACACGTGCGTGGGGTAGAAGGTACACGAACGCGCAATTGCGACACGTAACCTTCACGAAAGCCCGCCCCGATGTTTCGAAAAACCTTTTCAGCTCTTATCGTCGCAACCGCTTTGTCTGCTTGCGGCTCCGCAACGCCCGAAGTTCAGACCATCACCGAGACTACGACGGAAAGTGTCGAGGAGAACGTGCAGACGGGAGCTGAACTCGCAGAAGCCGGCTCTTGTCGGGGCAAAGACGATTGTGGCAGCTGCATGGCCATTCCCGGCTGCGTTTGGACCGCCAACGAGTGCGCAAATAGCTGCATGATGGATACGTGGTGCATTACGCCGGATCTCGAGTGTCCCGCACTTCCCGCAGGTGTCCTCGGCAGTTGGCAGGCGGAGATGAGTTCGCGTTCAGACGGACGTAATGCTTACGTCTCCGGCGACCGTGACCTCGGGCCGGCGCGCTACCGTCAGCGATATACGTTTAACGAAGACGGCACCGCGGAGATCGGGGTCCTTGCTCCCAACGACGCGCACTATTCCGTAACGGGACGTTGGACCGTTGAGCCCGGAAACATCATCTCCCTCGAGTACGAGCGCCGTGATGGCGAACGAGCGCACGAAGCGTTCGTCTATGAGCTTTCTGGCGAAACACTCTTTCTCGACGAGCCTCCTGCCGAGAACTGGTAGTTCGACGTTTCGCTCCTGATTTGTCGAATCAGAGCGAGATGCCGCCGGGCACCCAAGAGGGACCGAAGCGTTCCATGCCTTCGACGCCAAACCACTGAGCGACGCTGGTCCAGAGCTGGTTAAAGGTCGCATCGACGCGTTCGACCCTTCCGCTCTGGAATCTCCCGGCGGCGCCACCAAGGAGCGGTACGGTATGTCCACCCCACGCGTGATTGGTCGGCGATGAAATATCGGTGACTTTGATGATCACGGTGTCGTCGGCGAGGGTTCCGCCTTGGCTCGGGAAGCGTTCGAGCTCTCGGAGGAAGTTCGCCATATGTGCGTGATCGTAGTGAGCGATATCCGCGATTGCGCCCTGAGCACCATCGTCCTGCTCGTGCGCCAGTCCATGATGCGGTTGATCGAAGCGCGCGGCATGCGGCTGATGACCGTATGTCCCCTGAAGGAACGTTTGGGGCATTGTGCTTGAGGCGTATCCGTGTTGCATCACGACGACACGCGTCATGTCGCAGGCCAGCGCCATCGCTGCCATCCGGTGCATATTGGCTTCGATCGAAGGGACCCCCGACGCGTCACTCGATCGGGTGACCGGTCCCCACTCCCCCGTGATCGATGGCGGTTCGCAAGAAGCGGAGGTTCGAACGCCGGTCTCTAGTTCGTGAAGATACTCGAGATGCGCTTGCACGCGCTGACGGTCTTCGCACCCCAGACGGCTCTGCAAATTCGCGAATCGTCCGTTGAGGAAGTTCGCGACTTCTTCGCGTCGTGCTGCCTGCGGATTGGGCCCATCACCGCCCCCGCCCATCAGGCCTCCGAAGAGCGCATCGAAGGTATTGTTGGGATCTTTGTACGGGTCCTGCGCGGTACCATCGATATAGCTCATCCGCGTCTTGTGGTCGGAGGTACCAGCGTCTGGCCAGACACCAAAGTAGAGGCTGCCTCGTGGAGTACCGAAGTTCTCCCTCGCGTGCGCGCCGAGGACTTGGTCGAGCGACGTTCCGTAAAATGGATCGCTTGTGTGGTGTGGGTCGAAAGCGCGCGAACTCGCGAGGATTTGGTGCATATGATGCCCCTCATCTTCGTAGCGCTGCTCGGCTCCTTCGACGTTATGCGGCGCATACGAGAGCCCGACCGAGGGCTTCTGATACCAATCGTTCGTCGTGCCCGCGTGAGATGCTGGGGGAGCGAGAATCGTCAGGCGGTCCTGCTTAAAGTCGTTGAAGGGCTGAAAGACGTAGGGCAGCTCGTAACCGGCATCCATTCGGAATGAACCCTCGCCCTGCGGCACAATCTTGTCCGGGTGCGAGCCTTCGCTGAGGAACCAAAAGACCACGCGAAGAGGGCGATCATCTTGAGC
>JAHDCI010000112.1 GCA_020629955.1 Myxococcota bacterium
GGGGCTGGGAGATCCCTTAGTTGGTCCTCCGCCCAGTCGAGAACGCCATGTCGGTCGGGTAGCTGATCTTCCGGATGCACGAGCGTCGCGATGTCTTTGACGGCCGCTTCCGCGAGCTTTGACTCGACACGCTCAAGGAGAGTCTCGAGGGCAGCGCGGCGGACGCGTGGAAGAATCGCAGCGATGCGAGATTTGTAGAGGAAGAGCATATCGCTCGCTCGCAATTCCTCGCCGAGTGCGTCGACCACGTGAGAGTATGAGGCCGATTCGATGGTTTGGTGAAGCGTGAGGACCACCAATGAAAAATGGTCTCGGTACTTTTCGCTTAGAGCGACCTGCTCGGAGAGTCGACGGCGAAGGTAACGTCCCTCAAGAATTTTGGCGGAACTCTGCGCTTGTCCATGCGCTGCGACCTCAAGAACGTCGCGCAGTTCCTCTAAGGTCCATCGGCGTCCGCTCTCGGATTCGAGTTGACTCAAGACCCTCCGGGCGAGTCGACCCGCGAGTGGAGGGGTCTTGCAGAGCTTCTCGGTTGGCATCGACGAGAGAGCTGAGTCGGACTCCTCGTCCTTGGCGCGGACGTACTTTACGCTTTCCGTGACCGATGTCATGCGCGCATCGTAGCATTTCTCACCCGAAAGGGGGAGGTTTTGAGGGGTTCAATCGTGCTGGACTGCTGTACGTTTTTAACTCGTTTTTAATTTCAGTGGGTTAGGGCACCTTTCGCGGTTCGGCATTCCGTGACTCCCCAGAAGAGTTCGAACTCCGAGCGTTCCTCGACAAACACGCGCGCCGCATCTTTGAAGGGCTTCATTCCGCGTCTTCGAAGCAACGGAGTGGCTGTAGATGCGCCCGAATCTCGGGATGGGCGGCGTCGCCTCGCTCTCCAATAAACGTGATGATTCGTTCGTCGATGCACGCGGACGAAGAAACGGTGAATCTCGCGGCCCATTCGTAGACTTGTTGTTCCGGGATCCGCCGTCGCCATCGCTCGTCGAGGATGTGGATGGTCGCCAAGATATCACCGCTCCACGAGCGAGGGTGAGCGATAACGAGCGAGCCTGCGCATTCGAATACGTCAGCGCTCTCCGCCACGTCGCCTCGTGTAAGCCTGCGCGCGCGACCGGTTGCCCGCGATCGGGCACCTACGCGCTGTACATAATACGATTCGTTTCGATGCGGACGCCTGAAATCGCGAAAGACGATCATATCGCCTTGGTCGTCGCTGAAAAACGTTGGCGTGGCATCGAGGATATCGACTTCGATCGAGCGCAGAGGCAGTGCGAGATTCGTCGAGGTCACGATATGACCGCGCGGATATCCGGCATCGATCCACGCCTCGGTCCATACACCTACGACACGGTTGGCGTCTGAGTACAGGTTTGGGGTACCCGGGATCAGCTCTGGATTGGAGAGCGTCAGCGGTTCGGGAAGCTCGACGAAGGGAGTAAAGCGCAGCGCGCGGATGGCCCACGCGCCGGCGAAGCCATCTCGCCAGAGCACGACCAGCTCATTGAGGTGTCGAGTCAGGGTGGGTTCAGCGGGATCCCGCCCCAGGAGCGCAAGAAGCTGCGTTCGCCGCGTTTCCCTCGCCTCGACCGAGAACCGAATGAGAGAGAGATCACCAAGATGACCAAGGTAAGCACGTCTTGCGCAGACCACCGTGACGAAAGGTCCGGGCTCCGCGTCGGCTTCGGGAATTGGCGAGGTGTCGAGGAAAGCGTCGAACCCCCCGGTGCACGGAGCGCCGATACGCACTGAATCGGTTCCTTCCGCGCCGCGAAAGAAAAGCCCACCTTCACTCGACCAAAGTGTGCTTCCGTTTGAAAGAAGGCGAATCGAATCAAACTGGAAACGGTCCTGCGTGACCTCTTCCCCTTCTTCGAAGTCGCATTCGATCGTATGGGACGGAGTCGAACACGCAACGCCCAAGAGACCTGCGAGACAGGCGAGTGAGCGTAGGCTCACGAAGCGCGATTGCCATCGCACGCGGGGCATCCGAGGTCTGCAGCGAAGTAACACCGCGAAGCACCCGCTGCTCAGCCGCCCGCTGTTCATCCGCCCGACGTTCCGCGACCGTTGAGCAGCGTTAGATCGTCGCGGTGGACCAGAACGAGGTTTTCACGCTCGCCGCTCTCGAGGCGTTCGCGTACTTCCTCGGCGCTGAATCGGACCAAACCGCGCGCGCATTCGGCGCCGGCGCAGGAGATTCGAATCGCGTCGCCATCCTTAAAAGCGCCCTCGCATCCTACGACGCCGGCGGCAAGCAAGCTCGCCCCCCGCTCAAGAGCGGCCGCTGCTCCCTCATCGATTTGAAGAGCGCCGGCGGGCCGAAGGGTATACGCGATCCAGTGTTTTCGGCTCGCGAGCTGCGACCCGTCTGGGAGCACGAGTGTACCGAGGTCTTCGCCGGCGAGAATTCGAGACGCGACGTTCGCTTCGCCGGCGGGACCGATGACGACCGCGGCGCCGCGCCGGGTTGCCATCTCCGCGGCAAGAACTTTCGAGCGCATCCCGCCCGAACCCACGCCGCCGCTCTTTGGGGCTCTCAAAAGCGGCATCGCCTCGGAAGCGGTGCGCAGCTCTGAGACACGTTGCCCTTCGCGGTCGAGTAGCCCCGGGACATCGGTCAGGAGGATGAGAAGGTCGGCGCCAACGATATCCGTGAGCATCGCCGCGAGCTGGTCGTTATCGCCGAATTGAATCTCCTCGACGGAGACGGTGTCGTTTTCGTTCACGATCGGAAATGCGCCGAGAGAGAGAAGGGCGTCGATCGCTCTTCGCGCGTTGAGATAGCGCGTGCGGTCGGCAAAATCGGCATGGGTAAGGAGGAGCTGGGCAACCGGGATCTCGCGGGCTGAGAACTCTTCCTCCCAGCGGCGGATGAGCGCGGATTGTCCAACCGCCGCCGCGGCCTGGAGCTTTTCGATCGCGGAAGGTCGCGCTGTCATTTCAAGGCGCCGCATCCCGAAGGCGATCGCACCCGAGCTGACCAGGATGACCTCTATGCCTCGCGAGATCAGCGTCGCGATATCTTCACTGATGCGCGCGATCGGATCTCCGTCGCCGAGCAAGGAGCTCGACCCAACCTTCACGATGATCCGCGAGACATCGCGGAAGGCTTCTTCGCGAGGTTTCATTCTTCCTCTGCTCGGTCGCTCTTCGGGGGTGGTGTATCCACCGAATAGCCCATCTTTTTTAGAAGCTGGTCGACTCCCACGTCCACCAACCCTTCTGGCAAATCCGCGGCGCCGTCCAGAAACGCATCTGTCCATCGTTCGACGATTCCTCGGCCCTCCACATCGGCTCCGAACCCGGACTTGATTCCGCTCCGCTCCGTCCAAGCACGAAAGCCCGTTGGGGAGCGCCTCAAGGCTTCCGCAACGAGCGGCGGGATAATCGCATCGAGGGCGGAGCGAAAGCGTGCAGCTTCCGCTCTCGAAAAGCGTTCGCCTGCGTCTCGAATCGTTCGCTCTTCCGCGACCTCAAGATATCGAAGAAAGAGGGCAGTCCGCAGCAGGCAAGAGACACCGCTCTCTGCGATGCCCGCAATATTGAGCGGAGCAAGAGCGCGGGCGGCGAGCTTTTTCACCGCGCCGACGAGAATGCCGGATTTTCCTTCGCGCTTTGGGCGCGTCAACTCCTCGCGCGCACCAGGCTCAAAACGTACGCCACGCGCTCGCGCAACTCGCCGGTATGCTGAGCCTTGGATGAGCGATTGCGCTCGTTCATCGAGCCATGGGATCGGGATTGCACCCACTACCGAATGGGCAATCGCGTGGGTCGTAAATCCGTCTCGGCTCTTATTCATGGCTGCTCACAAAGTTTCAAGAATGGACGATTCGCGCGGCGCCGTCGCAGCACGTTTTCGTGCGATTGCGCTTCGGTATCGAGCGATGCTTAGGCGACGCGAAGGTGATCGATCACGGCCTCGGCATCGGGCTTGTCTCCTGGCGCCGCTTCAATTGCGGCTTCCGCCGGACACCATCCTTTTGAGACCAACGCACGGAGGGGCGCGAGGAAGATGCGTTCGTCTTCGCCGTTGTCGTTCTTCTCACCGAGACGTTCGAGTCCCCCCTCGGCAATGCTCAGTACTTCACTCGCCCACTCTGCGACATCTCGCCCCTCAAGCGATGCCCTCAGCGCGGCGCTCGGAATCGCGTTTCGCGCGGCGATCAATCCCTCTGGGCTGATTTTGGAGGCGAGCTCTTGTGCCTTCTTGAGGGCGTCTGCTTCGTACAATAGCCCGCGCCAAAGCGCCGGGAGCGCGCAGACAAGGTCATTCCGCTGACCGTCGGCACCGCGGAATTCGATCGTTCGCTTGAGTCGAGCCTCTGGGAAAAGCGTATTTAAATGCGTCTCCCAATCTCCGCGTGTCGCGCGATGTCCTTCGTACCCGTTCGCGAGGAAGTCGCGGAAGGTCTGGCCGGTATTTCGAACGAGCGCGCCATCGCGAATGAAAAGAAACATGGGGACATCGAGCGCCCATTCGACGTAGCGCTCGTACGAGGGAGTTCCTTCCCAAAGGACGGGGAGTACCCCAGAGCGCTCGTTGTCCATGTCGAGCCACACGGCAGAACGCTCCGAGAGATGGTCGCCACGCTTTCGCTCTACCCACGGGCTATTGGCAAACATTGCCGCAACGATGGGGCCGAGCTTCAGGCCGACGCGCAGTTTTGCAAAGGCGTCCTCCACGTCCGAGAAGTCGACGTTGGCCTGAACCGTACCCGTCCGCCGCATCATATCGAGAGCGCGACTGCCCTTCGTGGGTAGATACTCTCGCATTACCGAGTAGCGCATTTTCGGCACCCACGAGAGTTCGGCTTGGGAAGCGAAGGGGTGGTAACCTGTACCCAGCCACCGAACTCCCAAGCCCTCCGACGCGGATTCGACTTCTTTCATGTGCGCCGTATTTTCCGCACAGGTTTCGTGAATCGTTTTTAGTGGCGCGCCAGAAAGTTCGAGCTGACCTGCGGGTTCAAGGGTCACGCTTAGCCCGTCGCGGCGAAGCGCGATCAACGGGCCCCCCTCAACCTCCGGCGTTTCGTGGTAGCCAAAGCGGTCGCGGAGACGTTCGAGAACGGGGCGTACGATCTCGTCGTAGGACACCGCTTGAACTCCATCGAGCACTCCGGTCTTCTCGCTCTCGGTCCCCACCTTGAACTCGGAGGCGGGCTTTTCGGCCTCGAGCATTGGCAAGAGCAAATCGTCTGCGGAGGTGATCGGGAGAGATGCGTCTTTCGAGACTGAACCCATGCGCGGGCGTACCACCATTTGTTCGTGGGCGCACGCTCCTGCCTTGACTCACAGCCCAAAGCTCTGCCGCTCGTTGAGGATGGGTCTTTGAGGCCAGAACTGGGCTCTCGCGTTCCACGATTCGAATGTCGATCGGTGCGGCAATCGGCCATCGAAACACGCCAAACGGTAGTGACGCGACCACCGGGCGCCGCTGCGTTATCCAGGGACACGAAGATCTCGCGAAGCGAGGCCCTTGCGGGGCGCGCGGAAGGCGGATTAGGTTGCGGGATGCAGACCGACAACGTGCCTCGTTGTTCTTCGTGATCTGCCGCCTTGAGGATAGAGTGTCGAAATGAAAGCGCGCGGATATATCGGACCCGGAATCCACCTTCGGGGAACCATTGATGGCAGTGGGGAATTGGTGGTCGACGGGACGCTGGTTGGACCGGTTGAGCTCGCGGGCGTCTTCACTGTCGGGGGTCGCGGCGCAGTGACCGGAGATGTCCAAGCGAAAGCAGTCGAAGTAGAAGGCAAGCTTGAGGGCTCTGTTCGAGCCGAAGACGTTGCGATTCGTAGCGGCGGGGCGCTCTATGGAGATGTCCAGGCGCTCCGGGTGGGGCTCGATGACGGCGGTGCGCTGCACGGAACGGTCGACATGGATGTGGAGCTTCCAGAAGCGCTGCTCGGAGGTGACGCATGAAACGCCCATCGATGCTGCCGGAAGGTGTTCGTTTTGTTGGGGAGGTTGATGGTGAAGGAGATTTTGTCGTCTTCGGCACGATCGAGGGTCCCGTCAATATTGATGGCGCTGTGGTGATCGAAGAGAGCGGCATGGTGAAAGGGCACGTTCGCGGTCGAAGCGTCACGGTGCGGGGGGCTTTGAAGGGCCACGCATTCGGTGAAGATGCGGTCGTTGTGGATGCGAGCGCGCGCGTAGTCGGCGACCTTACCGCTCCACGAGTTCGCGTTGTTCCGGGGGCACGATTTCGCGGGAAGTTGCTCGTCCGTTCCGTTGCCGATCCGAGCCTCGGTGTTTACGACCCGACGATGCATACCTTCACGGGAGTTCCTGCGCCCGTGGTGACGACTCCGTTCGACTCTCGCTCTTCCGCAGACGAGCCGCAATTTCGGACCACGCTCTCCGGATTTCGGGCCCCGAGTCGCCCACCGAGCAGGCCGCCGCTTACAAGTAAGTCCTCTCCTCCACTTTCCAGTAAGTCGGCGCCTCCACTCTCAAGTAAGTCCGCTCCTCCGCTCGCGAGGAAGCCTGCTCTCGTGGACGAGCCGCCGACCGAAGAGGTGATGCTCGATGAGCCAACCGATGAGCAGCCCCGTTTCTCCCTCAAAATGCCGACCCTCGGCCGGAGTGACGCGAGGCGTCGCGGTCAATGAGCGAACTGCTGAAGCTCATCGTTGAGCGGGGCTATCGACGCGGCGAGTTCACGCTAGCAAGCGGTCGCACCAGCGACTTCTTTATCGATTGCAAACCTGCGGTGCTGAGTGCACGGGGACATGTTCTTGTCGGGGACGCGTTGCTCGCTGCGATTTCGAAGCACGCCTCGGCAGCGGTCGCGGTCGCGGGGGTCGCCGTGGGCGGATGCGCGCTAGCGAGCGCGGTTGCGACGCGCAGTGCAAACGGGCCCGGCCTCGACGCGGTCTACGTACGAAAAGCCGCCAAGGGGCACGGCAGTCAGAAGCGAATCGAGGGCGCGGACGGCCTCGCCGAGGGCGCCTCCATCGTCTTGGTCGAGGATACGGTCACCACGGGTGGTTCAAGCATTCGCGCAGCTCAAGCGCTTCAAGAGGCCGGGTTTGGGGTCGCCTGCGTGATCGCGATCGTAGACCGTCAAGAAGGCGCCGCAGAAGCCTTCGAGGCCGCGAGTCTGCCCTTTCAAAGCCTCTTTACGCGTGAAGACATCCTCCGATGTGCGGGCGAGGACGCATGACGACTCAAGCGACCCGCCCGAATCTCCTGGCTCCGCGCGAGCTGGTTCGTGTGCTCTGCATTTTTCTTCTCGCTGGATGCTCCACGCACCCGATTTCTCTTCGCACCAATCCGCGGGCGTATACGCCGGATGACTACGAGGCGGTCTACGAAGCCTGGACGCGCGATGCCGATCGTTTTTCTTGGGGAGAACTCGATGAAGCGCTTCGCGTCTCGGCGACGTATGAATCAACGGATTTTCGGACGGCCTATGTCGCTCGGTATGCCAACGACCACTCTCTGACGCCGGAGAATCGGGACACCATTTTGGATGCAACCCTCGCTGACGCGCGCGCGCATCACCGGTTCTTTGTGACCGTCGCTGGGGATGTTTGGGCGGAGCAAAACCTGGCGAGTGAACGCAGCGCCTGGCGGGTTCTATTGGTGACCGAGGAAGGGGAAATGCATGTCCCCGCGTCCGTGGCCCGCGTGCGCCGACCGAGCGCAGCCGAGCGAACGTATTTCCCCACGGCGACCGTTCATCGGCAGGCGTTTCGAATCAGCTTTCCCACCGAGGTGGATGGCCGCGAGGTGATCCCCGAGAGCGCTTCGCATTTCGTTTTGCGGTTCACCGGAGCGCTTGGACGGGTTGATTTGCGCTGGGAATTTGAGAGCGACCGGTAGGGCCTGTCCCTATATTCGGCGTTGTCAGAGCGTAGATATCTGAATTCACAGAGTTTTTAGAAGTGAGGAGGAAGAGCGGTGCTCTTTCGACGAGCCTCGGAAAGCTCTGTGATTTCAAGGGCTGCGCTGAATATGGCGACAGGCCCCAGCCCATGAGTGTCCAATGGGTCACTTCAATTGATCCGCTTTATTCAACTTTGATGTCTTTTGAGGGTTTTGGTTGAAAACTCGTGACCATTCGGTCATGTTTTCTCGATGCGTATCCTCCAAACGATCGTCTGCGTCAGTCTTGGCATCCTCGTTCTCGCGGCCTGCGGCCCCAGCAACCCAACGGAACCGACTGGATGCGTTCCTTCGGATTGCGATTTAGATCGCGCCCGAATTCGATGCCCGGATGGGACGCAGATCGAATCGGTGACTTGCGAGGAGCGTGACGGGCTTTGCGAAACCGTATCGCACGAATGCCCTGAGATCATTGCCTGCCGCGCCACCACGGAATGCCCAGCGCAGATGTTCTGCGATCTGTCCGATGGAGGGTGTGGTTCGACGGGATTTTGTCGACTTCCTCCGCGGATCTGTGGCGGCGCGGAATCGTTTGTGTGCGGATGTGATGGCCAGAATTACGAAGGTAGCTGCGTCGCGGAAAACGCCGGCGTTGCGGTTGACCACGGGGGGAGATGCCGCGGAACTCGCAGTGGAGAGCCTGGCGCGATATGCGATGACCAGATGCCCTGCAACGCAGGCCATTTTTGCGACTACGCCACGATCCTAAATCTCGACGTCGGAAACTTCGATGGGACGCAGGGCGTGTGCCGCCGGCGTTGAGTCGGCCGCGAACGCGCTATCGCCCGATGGCCTCGGTTGCGATTCTGCTTTTGGCGGCGGATGGGCCAGCGGCCCAATGCCGCGCTGCGCGGAGGAAACGTTCGACCGGATATTCGCGCGTGAAGCCATATCCGCCGTGAACCTGAAGTGCCTCACTGGCGGCGAAGAGCGCGGCTCGCGTGGACACTAGGCGCGCGGTGGCGCACGCGACCGGATCGAGATCCTGCGTGGCGAGGTGAATGCACTCCCAAGCGGCAGATGTTTGGGTCTTCATATCGGCGATTTTGAACTGGATCGCTTGGAACTTTGCGATGGGTCGACCGAACTGCTGTCGTTCGAGAGCATAAGCCTGTGCGGCTTCCAGCGAGGCCTTGGCAGCGCCATACGCGAGGGACGCGATTGCGAGATCTTCCACCGCGACCTGGGTCGCGTCGCGTTCGACCGAGAGCAGCGCAACACCCTCTTCGAAGGTGCCAAATCCCGCACCTTCGAGCGCCATCATTCTGACCGGCTCAACGCGGGACTCTTCCAGAACCGTCAGATTCGAATCCTCCGCGCGTAACCAAAATCCGCGCGGAGCGGGGCCGAGGGCGCCGTTTGCGTAGGTCGCGCGCTCACCTTCACAAAACGCGCTCAGGTCGAGGTCCGTCTTCTCGAGCGCTTTTGCAGCCGGCCCCGCGTGCATGGCAAACGTATGCGCCAGCGATGGCCAACCGGCGACGAGCTCTGCGCTAACCATCGCAAACGCCAGCGCGTCGAGACCGATTCCTCCGCGGGGTTCATCCACCCAAAGGCCCCAGAGCTCAAGCTCGTCAAATGCGGCCCATGTCTCGTCCGAGATTGCGTGGTCTCGCTTTGTACCGAGTGGTTTTAGGTGTTCGTTGACGAAGCGGCGAACCGTCTGAACGAGCGCATCATGAATCTCGCTTGGGGGCGTTAGCATGGCGGAGTGATAACCCGTGGATAGGGGGGACGTCGAGCCCAGCTCGCCGCGATTTTGAATGGAGCGCACGTGCTGCTTGCGATCCTCGAATCGCGCGCTGGATCGATTTCGACGCCTTGGTGAGTTGCCGAAGGCGCGTCGTCATGGGAGATTTGGTGAATGAAGTTCGCGAGCCCGAGGCCAGTCCCGTACCGAAGCCTACTTCTCATGGCGGTTCTCGCTGGATGCGCGAGCGGCGGGCGGCTCGATGGTGAAGATGGTGGAACTGGGACGTTCGATGGCTCCTTCGATGACGCCGGCACGGTCGATGCTGCTTCGGATGGTGGTCCGCTAGATTCAGGTTCGGACGCCGGTGGTGGCTCGGATTCTGGGACAGATTCCGGAACGGATGGCGGCGGGGGCGGAGATTCCGGCAGTGCGGATTCGGGAGCGGACGCGCCCGCTCCCACGTGCGTTCCGAGCGGAGCCGGATGGGTGGAGATCGAGGGCGGGCCCGAGGTGAGTTCGAGCTCGCACGGTCTTGCGCTTCTTCCAGGCGGCGGCGTCGCGCTGGGTGTTCTTTCCGGGATGCCGCGTCATTTTCAGGTTCACGCGTTCGAGGACGGCGCGTGGGGAACGCTCGGCGGACCGCGGGGTGCGGAGGGTGAGAACTCGAGCGTACCTTTGCTTGCGTACGGGGATGCTCTCTACAGCATGTACGGCGAGGAGGGTACGGATGGCCAGATTCGACCCGTCGTCGCAACGTGGGACGGAGGCTCCTGGGAACGGCTTGGGGCAGGCGATATTGGAAACGGGACCCCCCACACAGCGGCCGGTGCGATTTCTGCGACGCCCGGCGGAGGGCTTTTGATTCACTGGATTGAACGCGACGAGGATCTCGGAGCCACTCGGTTCGGAAAAGTGTATGAGTGGGCTGGCATCGGATGGGTCGAACAAGGCGGAATGCTCGGCGCCGGAGTCGGATCTGGCATCTTCTATCCCGGTGCGTCTCGCCTCGGGAGCGACTGGTTGGTCTCCTACTCTGAGTCGAATGCAGCGCACCTGTTGCGTCTCGTTGGAGGTGTGGCGACGCCTCTCCCGGGGTCGCCACTCATGGGTGAGGGGTCCCTCTTTGCACCGCGTGTCGCTTCGCGGGGTGAACAAGTTTGGGTCGCATATGCGCACAGCGGGATCGAGTTTACCGAGACGACAATCCGAACGCTGAGCGGTGAGATGTGGAGCGATGTCGCAGCGAATATCTCGCACCACCCGGGGTCGAGTCCCGCAGTGCCGCAGGATCTCGAAGTAGATTCTGAGGGCCGGCCGGTTGTCGCGATTACCGAGCCTCGCGAGGGCGTTCGGAACTCAAGCTCGATCTACATCTACCGCGGCGCCAGTATGCTGGGCGCTCCTTTCGGAGACCCGGAAACGCACTATAGTTTCCCCAACCTTGCCATCGACGAATGCGACCAGCCGGTCCTTTCGTTCGCAGAGCGATCCGGCGATACGACCACCATCCGCGTATTCCGCTACGAAGACTAGTCGGCAGATTCCAACTCCGCTTGGTCGTTAACCTCGGTCGACTCCGTCTCCGACATGGGGTTCGCCTCGCGTGAAGGTTCGACGACGGAATTCCCTCTCTCGAACCACTGAGGGCTAGCGCCTTCCTCTTCCTGTTGTTCCTCGGAGAGTGGGCGTTCGGCCGGAGGTGTCTCTTCCGCATCATCTGCGGCCTCGGGTGTTGCTGCGGACGTGGTCCCTGCGTCGAACTGCCAACGAAGTCCCAAACCGAAGACATCCATCTCCATCGTGTAGTCGCCATTCCCAATGTACGCGGCCCCACCTTCGCTCGTCGGAACACCGTCTCGGCGCGCTGGGCGAAGCGGCGTTGGCTGAGCGACTTCGCTATTTCGCACGCTTCGCTCGCGCATAAAAAAGTGTCCGTAAGCGATATCGAGCCAGAGCCCTTCGGTGAGTCCAACCGACACTCCCAACCCGGCGATGACCTTGTCCGTGTCGAGTGTTAAGGGCGTAAGCGTGGAATCCCCGAAGCCGCTGCTTTCGTACGCTACCCCGAGCGAGACCTGCAGGCGCTTTGGAATCGCTTCGTAGGTTCCGCCGACGCGGACGCTGAACACATCGCGCATATTTCGGGGGATCGAAATCTCTCCGAGCTGGTAATCGCCGATTGCGATTGCGTCGCGAATCCAAACGTTGTCGGGAATGATTCGCATCGATTCCTGAGTCGACCATCGTTCGTAGACAACGGAGGCTTCGACCCGGAGCTCATCGAGCGGACGAAGCTCGGCACCGCCTCGCAAAATGGCCGGGTAGGGGAAGACGAACTCCGCGGCATCGCCTTCGACTCGCGCCCCGTCAAAGAGTGCCGCCGAGGGCAGGCGCGATTCGAGTGTCGCTCGTCCGCGAATCGCGTTTGGAAACCATGTAAACGAAGCGCCGAGTCGAATGATGCCGGCGTCAAAGGTGAGCCCGCCGCTAACACCAACATGCAATACCGGCGATACCGTAAAGCGCGCGAGACCGTCCCACTCCGGGTTTTCTGCTTGCCCGCAGAGAAAGCCTTCGCAGGCACTTATCGCGGACTCACCGACAAAGGTTCCAACCATGATGGGTACGCCAAGCCCGATGGCAAAGCTCTCCACGGGGCGCCACGAAATCGCCGGGATCGCTTGGATCAGCGCTGTCCCTTCGAGGCTGTAGAGCGAGTAGCGTTGGGGCGCGGGCGTGCATTGGGGGTCTTCGAGGGAGTCATCTGCATAGTTGCATTCTGATCCGTCGGCGCGGAGTCCCCGCGGAAACCCATAGGGCGACGCTGTCGGCGCAAAGATTCCAAAACCAAGCGTAAAGCTCCCGATGGGATGTGTATATGCGAGCGCTGGGATGGGTAGGGTCGGCGCGTTCGCGTCGACCGTGGGCAATGTGTTGCCTCCAGAGTCGATGCGCGTGAATGAGTGCCGCATCACCGGAAGCGAGATATCGAGGAGAAGCTGCTGGCCGGACCAAGCGATGCCGGCCGGATTGTACCAAAGCGCCTGGGGATCATCGGCGCCTGCGACAAATGCGAAGCCGCGGCCGAGCGGACGGATGCCGCGGTCTCCCGGAAAGAGCCCGCCCGCGCTCGCCTCGGAGTGAGCGGCGAGCGCGAGAAGGATAAGCGCCGCGCGCATCGGAACTTTCACGGGCTAGCCTCTTCGGATGTGTCCGCGGCGTCTGTCGATGCGAGTCGGCGGCTACGAAGAATCGCGAAAATTCGTTCAAGCCCTCGGTCTTCGTCAAGGATGAGCTCTTCCATCGCGGTCGCGATGGCTTGCATGTCTTCGCGCGTGAGCCGCTCTCCCGAGTTTGGCTCCAGACGATTGAGCTCGCAGACCACGTCGATGAGCACTTCGAGGGGCGTCTCCCGCGTTTCAGAGTTGTAGCGCACGAGGTTGCGCATTGCGTCCGGAAGCACCTCCGAGTCGTCCTCCGCTTCGAGTGCGGCGAGCACTTCGATGCTTGTATCGAGGACACTGTTTTCGAGTTCAAGCGTCGCCAAATCGAGCGTGCCGCCTGCTGCGACCCGTTCGGCGACGCCCGGTGAAATCGCCTCGGCCAAGAGATGGGCAATCGGCGCATGGGTCTGGTCATCCGCGGCGCTGCCGAGAAGCTCATGGATCGCGACGACGCTCGCTTCGAAGGCCTCTCCCTCGGTTGCCTCGTCGAGCGTATAAGCCACCGCGCGTGCGATTTCGTCGCGGGCTTCCGGCTCGGTCTGCACGGCGTCGAGAGTCCGCAGCGCGGCAGCGGCGAGTGGAGTATCGAGGTTCTCTTGAAGCTCCTCGTCGAAAGAACGCGACCACGCCACGGTATCGCCGATTTCGCGATGTTCCTGAAGTTGCTCGCGGAGGAAGGGGAGGGTCTCGATCAAGATGCCGCGAGCGCGACGGTTGATCAGCTGCAGCCTTCCGCCGGAGCTTTGTACCGAAAAGAAGTGATCGATGAGACGGCTCCGCGCGCCCCGCCAGCTCTTGAGTCGATCCGGGTCGACTTCGAACGCTTCGTCGATTTCGACAAGTGCGTCGACCAACATATAAAGAGGCGTGAGGGGAACCGTGCGGGTCTCTGCCGCGGTCAGTGCACGCGACTCTCCGCGGCGGTTTTGCAGCCCGGGATTCTCATTCGGGTCGATAAGGCCGAGGCCAGCCGACGCGAGTAGGTCAAGTCCGTCTTCGCTGCCCACTCCGATATCGTCGACCTCCGCGAGTAGCGATTGGAGCGAACGGATCACGTCTCCAGCGGGCTGCGTGCATTCGCCTCCGTCATGCCGACAAGTCGCGAAGAGGTCCGCTACGATCGGCTCGTAGGAACGAACGTTGTCGTGCCGAGCGAAAAAGGATGCGCTCTCGTTTTCCTCCTGAGTATGGTCCGTTGTATCGCTCGGCCAATGGAGATGCATTGCGCTGATGATATCCGCGAAGAGGAAGCGCCCGTCGTTGCGACGGTCGAAATCGTCGAATGCTTCGAGGAGAGGCGTGATGGCCTCGTAGAATGTCGTGCGGTCGAACCCGGAACATGGAGTGCTGTGAGAGATGAGCTCCCCATTGCGGCAGAATCGAAACTCGCGTTCCCATGCGAAGACGATTGGGTCGTGACGCTCCGTGAGAACCTCGCCGTCGCGAGTCAGGGGAGGGTCGAAAACGGATTCGAGGAACTCGTTCCCCTCCATGGCAAAGACGAGGCGGTTCATGGCTTCCGGGGTCGGGTTTCGCGTCAGCCCATCGATCCCGCTCGACGCTTGCATGATCTCGTCGGCGTCGACCCCGAGACGCTCCCCGACGGAGATGAGATGGTTCAACACATCGTCTTTGAGCTCGAGCTCGTAGCGCCCAATGATCGAGAGCGCATACGCTTCGGCGACGTCCTCGATCTCAATTAGGTCGCAGGCCCTCGCGGTGCCGCTAAAGGGGTAGCGAATTGTCTCGCCTCCGTATTGGAGCAACAGGACCGCGCCTTCCTTATTGCAGAGCCGGACTCCCGAAAGGTCGTGGATCATGCTCAGGGTTCGCTGAAAGATCGAGCTGTTCTCGCGCGTGTTCGGCGCGTTGTAATCGACCTCTTGATTCCAGTCTTGGTCGGCAAATGAGACGTTCGGATTCGACGGATCAAACGTCGGTGAATCGCGATAGCGCATCATCTCCGCGAGCGCGGCCCCCAGGTACTGACCTCGTTCGTCAGCGAGCGCGCGAAGTAGCGCCTCCATGAGCTCCGGTTCTTGCGCGACGAGCGTGAACTGCTGGAGGACATCGTCCCAAAACTCACTCCCCGGTCGCAGGCCCGCCGGGGTAATATCCGCAAATTCATCGGTTCGCAGCGCACCATCGATCACTCGGGCGATTTCATTCTCATTCGACTCCAAGACGATTTGAGTGAGTCCGAGCACGGGATCGGTCTCCGGTCGTGCGATGACCACACCCGCCGCGTCGACCAGGTCGAGGAGCGGGCTCTCGGATGTATCGTAGCCGCGATAGACCGCTGTGATTCCGCTCGACTGCGGCTGACGTCGAATCTCCTCCGGACCCATCAGCGAGTGGATCCCGTAAGCGAGATCGAGCGCACTTCCTTCATTGGGTTCGATCATCGCAGGCGCTTCCCGCACGAGTGCCGCGAGCAGCGTGTTGTTGAGATCGGTGTACTCGAACGCGAACGTCCCATCGGATCGTAGCGCACGGCCCTCTCGATCCCGTGAGCCACTCTCTTCGCCCGGGATGGGGAAGGGCGTCGGGAGCGTGAGTGGTTCGCCCGTTCCATCGACGAAACGTCCGATGTCGTCGATGTCCGCAAGGCCATCGTTGTTTTGGTCGACGAAAGGCGGAAGAACCGTGCCGCCGCGTGGAAGGACGATCCCTCTCGAATCCCGCTCGATTGCCCAAATCGGAGCTTCGCCCGTCAAGTCGCTCCCAAAATCCTCCCGCTCTCGCGAAAGAAGCTCCCGAACCGTTTGCAGCGCGTCGCTCGGACCGGAAGGCTCCGCCGTCGCCAGTTCGACGGAAAGCGCGCGAACGAGCTCTTCGAATTCGCCCTCCGCGATACCGTCTTCTCCAATGGTCCCCAAGAATTCCCGGTTGACTTGAGCGAGACGTGGGTAACCAAGGAGTGGAGCGGCGGGTCCGAGGCTCCGCTCTGGCGCCCGGTAGCCGCGACGCTGCGCGATACGCTCGAGCGCAATCAACGCCTCTTCATCTGCGGCGAGTTCGCCCAGTAGATTCCCGACGGCACGCATCTGCCGCGGCAGCGTCTCCGAGGGTGGTTCGTAGAGCGGCAGCATATCGAGGAGCAGCCGGTCGAGGGCGTCGTGTGAATCGGGAGGGAACGCTTCATCGAGTGCGCCAACGATTCGATCCCGCTGAAGGGAGAGCTCTCGAAGCCGGGCGGTGGGTGCCGTATCGGCGGAAGCGAGGCCTTCACACAATGCCTGGGTTTCATCCCCATCGACGTCGCTCGGAACCTCGGAGCCGGCCAGGCGCTGGCAAATCA
>JAHDCI010000113.1 GCA_020629955.1 Myxococcota bacterium
CTGCTAGAGCCGGAAGTCACGAACCAAGGAGATATTCGTGGTGTCGCTTTGCTCATCCGCTTCGTGCCATGTGTCGACCAGCGCAACGTCGGCGTTCGGGAACAGCTCCTTGGCTTGCTCGCAGCTCATCGGGTCTTGGTCAAAGACCGCGATCACGTCACCGAGTTTACCGATACGCGGAAACTGGCGACGCTTAAAGGCCTCCGTGCCCAAGGTCGCATCCGGCTTGAGGACGGTCTGCACGCCTACGCTGGCGATCGGAAATCCATGATCTCGAAGCGAGGTCAACGTGCCGAGTAGCATGCTGGGAACGTCCCGTCCCGAGAAGTAGATGATACTGCCGCCAGCTCCATGAATTGCGCGGACAAACTCAACAGCCCCTGGCGTCGGCTGGTCGAGAAGCGCGTAGTCATCTGTGTAGAAGCGTTCGCGCCAAACGGCCGTTACATCACGCAACACATCGGCGTGCGTGACGCCGCACTCGCGGAGGGTATCGCTTAAGAGGTATCGGACCTGCTCGATCGTCATCGATGATAGGGCCGCGGCGAGTTCAGGATCTTCCGCCCGAATCTCCGCGGCGTACTCAAGCAGGACCTGGAGCGTACGAGGGCGGCTATCGTAGAGAACGCCATCTAGACCAAAGATACAGATTGGCGCCGGACCACCATCCGCTGCGGCGACCGCCACGCGGTCGAGGACGCGTTGCAAAACACCGATTTGATTTGGGAGCGGAGGAGGTAACACGGGCGTACGTTACCGAAGAGGACGCTTCAGAAGCAAGTGAAGCGTTCTTTCACCGGCGTCTCGTTGCCCGCCGTCGCATGCCGAATACCAGCAACATGAGGACGCTCGCGGACGCCGGGCCACCAGTGTTGCCTGCCGCACTGCATCCGCCCTCCTCTTCCATGGGGGGCATCTCGGGTGGAGGGGCGGAGGGGAAACATCCGTTGACCTCGCCAGCGGGGAGACAATCGAATCCGCTCGGGCAAGGACTCGCGTCGTCGCAGAGCTGAGTACAAACCCCCGCACAAATATTCGATTCGCACTGCGTGCTTTCAGAGCACTCGGCGCCCAAGTCGCGCCCCATTACGTCTACGCAGATTTCACCCTCGCACTGCGTCCCCTCGGGACAACCTGCCGAGCAAAGCAGCGTGCAGACCATACCGCCCTCGCCGGCTTCGCAAGAGGATCCGGACACGCACTCGGACGTATTTGCGCAAGGCGCACCAAGACCGACCGGGGATCCATCTTCACAGCGATTGTCCGCTCCACAACGTCGGCCCGGGCATTGATCATGACTGGAGCATGCCTGCGTACAGAAGCCCGTCGCGCTGCAATCCCCACTCGCGCACTGTTCGTTTCGGGCGCACGCCGAGCCATAGGGCGCGGGCGCATCCGTCGATGGGACACACGCTCCGCAAGGCAGACCATCTGTTTGGCACACTAGGCCATCTCCACACGGAGTATCACTTGGTCGGCACTCCGTTCCGCAGACACCGGCGCCACTAAATGCATTGGAGCAGAAGCCCGAAGCGCATTGGTCATCGCTTGAGCACGACGCACCCGCGCCGCCTGATCCGTTCGAGCCGGCAACACATTGCGCGATGCGACAACCGGAGCGGCGGCAGACACTGCCGCCGGGGCAGCCGGGATCCGCGAGCGAGAGGTCACAACTCTGTGTGCAGACGAACTGATCCCCAACCACTGTGCAGTCGCCGGACCGGCACTGTTCGTCGGAAGAGCAACGCGCGCCGACCGCGATGCAGCCACGATCGACAATGCCATCGCAATCGTCATCGGCGCCATTGCACGCCGTGGGTCGGGGAGTGCACCGAGCCGCCGTACCCATCGCATCTTCGATGAAGTCCCGCATGTGGGAGATCGAGCTATAGAAGGCCGAATCCATCCGGCACTCCGGATCGCGACCGAAGCTCGTGACCCCAACGATTCTGCCCGCGACATCGAAGGCGGGTCCGCCACTATCCCCCTGGCAAGTTCGCGCACCGGTGGCGGTCTCGAACACCCCCGGGAACACATTCCGAACGCGGGTGCCGCCGCGGTACTTGATCCCCGAGAGCATATTGTCCGGGTTCGTTCGGCCAAAACCGACGATGGTGATCGGCATATTCGGCGAAGCGTCCGCGATCGCAAGTTCGCGAGGAACGACTCCGGTAATGCTCGAGGTGAGAGTGAGCACGGCGATATCCCGACCGGAGGTGAGATCCTCGTCGGTCAAGACCCCGCCAGGGGCTTCCCAGTCGGCAACGCGATACTCTTCGCCTCGATCGATTCGATTCGTGACCAAGACGCGCAACTGATTCGCAGGCGTCGCGGTCGTATCCCGATACACGCAATGCTTTGCGGTAAGGACGTGTCGCGGCCCGATCACGGTACCCGTGCAGAGCCCGCCGATCGCGTTGATCACGGCCACAACTTCGGGGAAACCGACCTCGGGGGCTCCGCCGATGATCTCCGACTGAGCGCTTCCGACCTCTTCGACCGGCGTCTCGCCTGGGGCCGCTTCAATCGTGGGCCCGTTCGCGCAAGATGAGAGAACAAGCGCGGTGCAAAGAGAGAGGATTTCGAACGAACGAGGAAGGCAAGTCATCCGGCGAAGTGTGCCATCTCGCAGGGAATTCTCCAACTGCTGGAGACGGCACGCATTGCGCGCTGCTCAAGCAAAAATGCGAGGCGCATTCCTGAATGCGAAGCGATTCCTGCCTTTGACTATGCGAGTACCCTATCGGACCGCTTGCGACGCTTCTCAGGCCGCAATGAGCGCGTTCACCGTCTCGACGAGGTCGGCGGGAGACACGGGTTTTTCGAGAGCGCGTGTCGCTCCCGCCTCCTCGTAACGCTTCGGGTTTGAGTCCCCGGTGATCACGAGAATTCGTGTCGCCTGACTTCGGCGAAAGGTCTTGATCCAATCTGCCGAATCCCCCTCTTCGCCCATCCAGCCGTCTAAGACAATGAGGTCGGGAGTCACTTTCCCGAGCATGGAATCGAGTTCCGCGAGCGATTCCAGCGGGTGGACTCGGTGGCCGCCGAGCGACCCGAGGCTCGCCTCAAAAAGGACTCGAACCATCGGGTCATCATCGACAATGAAGATCTCCGCCAAGACTATTCGAAGCTGAAGCGTGCGCCGAGATTCAGCGAGAAGGGGCCAACACGGTCACGTGTATCGGGCGTCAGTCCAAGCCGCGTTCCGAGAGAGAGCGCAACGATATTTCCGAAGCGGTAACTCGCTGCAAAACCTAGCGCGAGATGCACCAACCCTTCATCCAGGTTGCGGTCCCGGCCGATGCCAAGGTCGACCTCTGCGCCGAGCGCGAACGCATCGACGACACGCACATCGAGACCGTAGGCCGAGCTCCACAACATGGGCCCGTCGAGCTCCATATCGAGGTGCGCCCCTTGGCGCGTCCGAAGCGTCAGGCGGTCACCAACCCGTGCCGAGACCGAGAGCCAAGGTTGAAGTCGTACGTGGTCGACCGAGCCTTCTTCTCGTTCTCCTGTCGGGAAATAGGCTCCAACACCCGCAGACAGCCCCCACATCTCCAAGCGGAGGATGTGCGTCATGCCGAAAACATAAACATCACGATCCCCGGACCCAGGAGTGGGGTCACCGATGGTCGCGTAATCTGCACTGATCGCGGCGCCGAAACGAGCCCGGTCTGCGATCTCGACTTCGCCGCGGAAGTTAAGCCGCCATGCGCCATCACCCGAGAATCCAGAGCCCACACGTCCGACTCCGATCGCGAGGGACTGGCCGCGGCGACGCTCGTCCTCCAGGCCCATCAGTTCGGGACTGGGGATGAGCTGGAACGTCTCATGTGCGTAGGTTGGGGGCAGCTCGGGTTCCGGTTCCGGTTCGGGCTCCGGTTCCGGTTCGGGCTCGGGTTCCGGTTCCGGATCCACGGCAGTAACCGTCGTCTGCATAATCGCGACATCGCTTGAAGCAGAGCGTACCGTGACCAGCAGCTCATCGGCGGCATCCTCCGCGATGAGGACCGTCGCCATCAACGTTTCCCCGTCGTATTGAATCGATTCCACCTCGGCGTCCTCGACCTCAAGCACCAAGTCTTCGGGCAAGGCACCATTCGACTGCACGGAGAGGTGCAAGGGGCTCGGCTCACCACGAACAACTTGCGGAGTCTCAGCGCTCACTTCGGCGCTTACCTGGGCGACTTCGATCGGAGCCCGGACTTCGTTTTCGCCCATTCGGCAAACGACCTCGGTCGCGCCGGGCGTCTGGAGCACCGGTTCACCGTTCGCGGCGGCGCACTCGATGCCGTCACCCGAACCGATGCGGGTCCCCGGCAGAACACGCGGGGGCTGCGGAGGCTGAGAAGGATCGGGGAGCATTGTCGTCTCTTCACGCACCGTCTCTTGCGGCTCTTCAAGCGTCACCCATCGAACCTCAAAGAAGTGCGGGTCGGATGGGCGCGACTCGAAAAAGTCACCATCCACGGTGCTGACGCGTGCCCAGTAACGACCTTCTGGGAGACCATGCATCTCGAACTGTTGGACATCCGAGGTCACGGTTGTCGCTGCGACGGTCGGACCACCGGGCTCGCCGCGTCCGATTTCGACGCGGTAGCGACGCGCTTCTTCGACGGCATTCCATTGCCCGCGAAGCGTGGCCCCAGGTCCGGCAAAGCCGATGCCCAGCGATGGCCCTTCGGTGGTCCAGGTAGGCGCTGGCGGGAGTGGCCGGGGGCGAGAAGGTCGCTGTCCCTCGCGCACCTGGGAGCCGAAGCCTGCACGAACCCGAACGGGTCGACCACCGGCGGAACTTCGCACGGACGCGCTCTCGCCTTCCAAGTTGGAGACGCGCGCAGTGCCCTCTTCGTCAACGGACACAACGCTTGAGCCATCGGCGAGAGTTGCATTCGCAGAGGGGGTTTCGACTTCCATGCGAAGCTCACCAAGTGTGCTGCGTAGCGTCCCGCGTTCGAGCTGCGCGCGCGAAGTTTGACGGCGGGCGCTTCGTCCTTCGCCTCCGTAGATGATCACGAGGGTATTCTCGCGCATCTGCACGACAGCCTCGTCGCGAAACGTGATCTCGGCCGAGGAGTTATCGAGGGTATTTACACGCCAACCACGGAAGAGGTCCTGGCCCCGCTGTGCATTCTCCCAGTTCTCATCACTGGGCCGGCGAGCGCGAACCTCTCGGGCGACGGCTGTGACTTCGGCGTCGGGTCGATTGTCCGGCTGGTTTCGCGCCCCTTCCGGGTTCCGAGGCAGGCGAATCGTCACACCTGGGCGAAGAAATGGACCACAGGCCCCACGGGGAGCATCCGGATCGTCGCTGTTGAGCTGCGGGTTGTGCTCAAGGATGAGTGGGTAGAGTCGCCAATTGCCCCAGAAGCGGTGAGCGATATTTCCACACGAATCGCCGCGGCGAACCGTGTATTCGATCATATCTTCTTGCTCTTGGGCGACGGCGCTCGACGCAGAGAAAGTTACCGCACTGACGGCGAGACAAAGAAATAGGCAGAGTGGAAGGCGTGGCATGGTCATGTTAAGAGTTCTTTTTTGGGGAGCGCTTCCGCTTTGCCTTGCGGACCGCTCGAAGCGTTTTCTGGGCCAGGCTGCCCGCGTTCCACGGGCGCACCAAGACTTCAGCAACTCCTGCGCGTAGGAGAGCTTGCAGACGGTCGGTATCCCCCGGCTCTGCGTCGGCGACAACCGGAACCCCCTTTGAACATAAGGCGGTCACCACATCCAGCGACTGACCGCTTGCGAGAATAGCCTCGATATCTTCGGGAATGGCCGACGGCTCATAGACTGTGGCTGCGACCCCGTTTACCGCGAGCCCAGTCGCAATATTATCGTCGCGTTCCCCCACCCACGCGATGGAGCAGTTCATCCCCGCTGGCCGAGGTGCAGGCGCGGTCGGCGCTTTCGCATGAACGGAGACCATACGCGCGGCGCGGCCGACACGATTCTCGTTTTGGTCGCGTCCGGAGAAACGACGAGGTGTCGACGGATCGTAGGCGCCCAGCGAACGTAAGACCTCCGTCGCGGTCGGCCGGTCTTCGGGAGTCTTTGCGAGCATCCGGCGAACCAGGTCATCGATCGCGCCCGGGATATGAAGCTCCGGGTACGCCTCTCTCATCGGCTTCGGTTGAACGAATAGGTGCCGCGAGATGACGATTCCAACGTCTCCGTTAAAAGGCACGTTCGCCGTCAGCATTTCGTACATCATGCATCCGAGCGAATAGATATCGGCCGCCGACGTGACGTTCGCTTTTCCGCGGCACTGCTCGGGCGACATATAATCTGGCGTTCCCGTGACGACCCCCTCGCGTGTCAGCCGGCCTGTCGTATCGTCTCCGGCCTGAATGAACGCGAGCCCAAAATCGACCACTACGACGCGCTCGCGGTCCCCGTCGCGATCGTAAATCACGTTCTCGGGTTTGAGGTCTCGATGGACGGCGCCGCGTTCGGCGGCAAACGCGAGCACCTCGGCGATCTGCGTTGCAATATTCAGCGAGCGCTCGAGCGAGAGCGGCGGCTTATCGTAATCGACCCATTCGCGCAGGGACTCTCCGCGGAGCAATTCCATTGCGAGGTAGAGCGTTCCGCCAACTTCTCCGAAATCGAAAATCTCGACGATGCCCGGGTGACGAAGGCTCGCCGAGATTCGAGCCTCACGAAGGAACCGGTCGCGCGATTGCTGAGACTCTGCTTTGTGCGGAAGAATCACTTTGAGTGCGATTTCCCGTTCAAGCCCGAGTTGCACGGCGCGATACACCGCGCCCATGCCGCCTTCGCCGAGCTGTTTTTCGACCCGGTAACGTTCCGCCACAATTTGGCCGGGAGAGGGGAGTTTTGGCTCTTCGCTCATACCACCAACTCATAAAGATGGACCGGCGCTTCACGGCCGGACAGGTTTCGGTCGCCCAAATCTTCGAGTTCGTAATCGTCCGGATCGATCAACTCTTGCGTGCTTTTTGTGACCAAGATTTGGCCAGGTCGCGCGATGGATTCAAGCCGCGCCGCGACATTCACGGTATCGCCGATCGCGGTAAACTCCATTCGTGTCTCGGAGCCGATATTGCCGACGATGGCGTCGCCCGAATTCACCCCGATGGCCAGCTCAATCTTCGCGCCATACTTCTCCAGCCAGCCCGCGTTTCCCGCCTCGAGCCAGCGAATCATATCTTCCGCGGCGGCGAGAGCGAGGGACGCATGGTCCGGTTGCTCCGACGGCGCTCCCCACATCGCCATCACACAGTCACCGATAAACTTGTCGATCGTTCCGCCGTGCCGAAAGACAATCTCGGTGAGAATGGTGAAGAGCTCGTTCAGCAGGCCAACCACTTCCTCAGCGCTGAGCGTGTCTGTGATCGGCGTAAACGCGACAACGTCTGCGAAGAGGATGGTGATGTTCTTTCGCTCACCACCAAGCCCCATATCCTGTTCGCGACGAACGACCGCCTCGACAACCTCGGACGGAAGATAGCGACCGAGGTCCGCTCGAATGGCCTCCTCGGTTCGTATGCGCTCTTCACTTTCTTGAAGGTCGGCCGCGGCGGCGCTCATCACATCTCCAAGGACCGAAAACTCGTCTCTTGTATTCAGCGTGACGCGCCGTTCAAACTTTCGATTCGCGAGCGCGGTTGCGAATTCCGAGAGTTCCTCGATCGGTTGGGTCACTTGTCGCGCGATAAAAAGAGCGAGCAGCAACGCCAAGACAGTCACGATCGCAAGGGTGATCAAGACGATTTTACGCATGCGCAAAAGCGACGCATAGACGATTTCTTCAGGTGCCTGCGCGACAACCGCCCACGGACGAGTCTGTAGACCGACGACTGTGCCAACCATATCTTGTCCGTTCGGAGCTTGATATTCGCCGGACTGCTGAAAACGGCGGGAGATGACTCCCGGGTCAATCCGCGCGAGCATGCCCTCACCCGCGACGCTCTCGAGCGCAGCCGCCCGCTCCATGTCGGGATGGGCGAGCAGTCGATGTGACTCGTCGATCACGAAGACTGAATCGGGACGGTCGCCGAAGCGAACTTCGTTGAGACGGGCGACGCGGCGCCCCAGCGGCGCCATCGATAGTTGAGTGGCAACGTATCCACTAACTTGGTCTCGTACGCGCAACGGCAGAACGACAAGAACCCGCGGCGCATCGGAACCCGTGGATGCCTGACCTGTCGCAATCTCGGACTCATCAGCGCGTTGCCTGACATCTTCGGGCAGGCTGTCGGGCAGGTGCGGGCGGACCGTGTTCTCTTCGAAGATCACTTCGCGCAAGCCGCCATCGGCACCGTAAATCGCCGCGTGGTCGATCGCTTCGTTCCCAGCAACTTGCGCGAGCACCAAAGTCTCGGTCTGATCGGCAGGCAGGGTCGCGTCGGTGAGCACCCGACCGATGGTGTTCAGGCCATCCTGCGCCTCCGTAAAGCCGTTGTCGATCGCGCCTGCGAGGTCGTCCGCGACTGCGAGCTGCAATTCATGCGCATTCGTGAGGACCGTGTTGCGATTCACGTCGAGCAGCATCCAACCGACGACGAGGAGGGGGATGACAGCGAGAAGCGCTCCGAGAACACTGAGCTTTACACGGAACGGAACCGGAGGCTTCGGGAGCTCCTTGGTCTCTTGTCGCGAACCGGGCGCTGCGTTTTCTTCGCTCATTGAGTCGAGACGCTATCACGAACATCTTCGGACGGGGAGAGCCTGAAGGGCGATTCTCGATAAGACAGTGTGAAAGAACATTATCACTGGAAAACACTAAGACTGGAACTATTCACCTGAGGTTCCAGGAATAATATATTTGATGTTCTGATGACGAAAATCACACTGCCATACCCATCTTCGGAAGTTCCGCCTTCCCCTCCGGACGTGTGCCGTGTAACGTCACATCGTGCCTGAAAAGCAGACTCTTCCGTTTGAAGAACGAAATTCGATGCTCCCTGTCGATACCCTCTACGTCGAGGTCATCGAAGGGGAAAACCAAGGGGTGTCAATCGACGGTGATACGGTGACTATCGGCACCGCAAACGGCAACGACCTAGTGCTCGAAGATCCCACGGTTTCCCGCTATCACGTGGAGCTGAAACGGATGATCGACGGCACTGTCCGGATCATCGATCACGGGTCCACCAACGGAACGATGGTGGGCGATGTGCGCATCGACGCAGGGAGTGTCTCGGATGGCGCTATCCTCCGCATCGGGCGCACAAGCGTTCGCATCGGCGAGGGCACTCCCAAACACGTCGAGTTGCACCGCGGCGACCAACTCGCAGGGCTCCGGGGTGCAAGCGATCAGATGCGGCGGCTGATGCGCCAAGTCGAGAAAGCCGCCCGCACCGAGGCATCGCTACTCATTGTCGGTGAATCCGGTACGGGCAAAGAGCTCATCGCCCGTGCGCTTCACGATCTTGGACCGCGGGCCGACAAGCCTTTCGTAACCGTGGACTGTGGTTCCATGTCGCCGAATCTCGTCGCGAGCGAGCTATTTGGACACGAGCGCGGTGCGTTTACAAGCGCCGACCGTCAACACGTCGGCGCCTTCGAACGGGCAAATGGCGGCACCATTTTCCTCGACGAAATTGGGGAGCTTCCTCCAGAACTTCAGCCGAACCTCCTCGGCGCGCTGGAGAGGCGGCGGTTCCGGCGCGTTGGCGGACGGTCCGATATCGAGGTCGATGTTCGGGTCGTTGCGGCCACCAACCGTGACCTTCGGGCAGAAGTCAACGATGGCCGTTTCCGACTCGACCTCTACTACCGCATCGCGGTCGTGACCCTACAGGTCGCACCACTTCGAGAGCGGCCCGACGACGTCGACCTCTTGATCGAGCACTTCCTTCGAGACTGCGGCTACGAAGAAGAGATGCACGAACTCTTCGACACCGAAGTGCTACGTCGCCTCCGCGCCCATCACTGGCCAGGCAACGTACGCGAACTTCGAAACGTGGTCGAAGCCACAGTCGCGATGGGCGAAGCGCCGATGGAACTTGTGGGCGAGGGCATTCAAACCGACGGCTCCCTCAACTCCGACGACGCGATCGATTTCCGGCGGGTTCTGCCGCTTCCTTACAAACAAGCGCGCGCCGGCGTTCTGGAAGAGTTCGAGCGCCGCTACCTCGGGCATTGGCTCGAACGCGCTGGCGGGAATGTCGCGAAGGCTGCCCGCGAGGCGAAAATGGATCGCTCACATCTCTTTCATCTTCTTCGCCGACACGGGCTTCGCTAACCCCAATCAACCGAACTAAATCGGCGGGAACGACGCCGGCAATTAAAAAGGGCCCGGAGAGTATCCGGGCCTTTTCGATTGCCGAGTTTCTTCAGCCAGCGGCTGCGAGGGCCTCGTCGATCATCTTTGAGTGTTCCCCCTCGTTGGCCCAGCGCGCCTGTCCCTCTTCGGGAAGCTGGTCCACCGGGTCGAAGTAGAGGAAGCTCTTACCGGGTTTGACCGAAGGTGCTGTGTAGACGCTAATACCAGTAACGGGGTTGTAGTGTTCATGACTATGAACGCCACGCTTGCCACCGCCGCCGGGCGCGTCCACGACGAACGTCGGCGTATTAAAGCCAGCTGTTGAGCCGCGCACGAGCTTCTCGAGATCTTTCGCAGAGCCCACCGTCGTTCGCAGCTCTTCGACGCCCTTCACCAGGTCATGCTGGTAGACGTAATACGGGTGAACATTCACGTAGGCGCAGCGGCGAACGAGGCGAACCATCGTCTCCGCGTCATCGTTCACGCCGCGCTGGAGGACGGTCTGGTTTCGAAGGTGCACGCCTTCGGCGAAGAAGCGCTGCATCGCGGCGCGGGTGATCTCGGTGATCTCGTTCGGGTGATTAAAGTGCGTGTGAATCATGACGTCTTTGCCAAGCTCACGTCCTCGTTTCACCACTCCAACCAACGCGTTAAACCACTCATCGTCCGTGAGCGCCTTCTGCGGCATGACCGCGGGACCTTTCGAAGCGAATCGCATGCGGCGAACGTGCGGAATATCGAGCAGGCGATGACCGAGAGTCTCGATCTGCTTCGCCCGCAAGTTCCAGGCGTCCCCCCCGCTAATGACGATATCCTCAAGCTCGGGTCGGCGAGCCACGTAAGCGAAGATCGCATCCCAGCGTTTGGGTGACGCCTTCAAGCTTACCTTCTCGATCATTTCTTGATCAGGTCCCACTGCGTACGAACGGGTGCAGAAGCGGCAGTACACCGGACACGTATCGAGCGCGAGGAGCAGTGCCTTGTCTGGATAGCGATGCGTCAACCCGTCGACGGGCGCGTCTGCCTGTTCACCGAGCGAGTCGAACGTCAGCTTCGGATGGTCCGCGAGTCGTGTCGAGTTGGTAGGAATAAACTGCCGACGAATGGGATCCTCATACGGGTTCGTCCAATCGATAAGCGAGAGCATATAGGGCGAAACGCGAACCGCCATCGGCGCGATTCGAAAGCCTTCTGCCGCATCGGCGAGGAATTCGTCCGAGGCCAGCCCTTTCACCGCCGCCAGGAGCTTCTCCGGCTTGGTGATGGTGTTCTTCATCTGCCATTTGTGGTCGAGGAAGGTGGCCTCGTCGATATCGGCGAAACTCGGAATAACCTGCCAAAAGGCTCCGTCCCGCAAATCACGATGGTCGGTTGCGATCGGCGGTGCGATAGGTCGCGCAGCGGCGGCGGCGGCACCTTTTTCTTCCGCTTCACTTTCGGGGGCTTGGGGCAGGGATCGCGATAGCTGCGTCATCGGTTTTCTCCGGGAGAAAGAAGGCCCGACTCCAACTCAGGCCCAACATTGAGTTCCGATATCAGGGTCGCCCGAACCAACTGGATCACGCTTTCGTCCCCGATTGAAGGAAAGGCAGAGCATGGCACCCGGGATCCCCGTTGTCGACGAAAAGGGGTTCGTCAGCTCACGCTACTCGCGCGGCACCGGGGCCCAGTCGCCGGGGCGACGATTCATGGAAGAAAGATGGGGCGCGCTTCCGGGCCTTGGGGGCGGCTGAATCCGCATGACCGGGTCGGCTTCCCCTTCCGGCAATGGTTCTCGCTCGAGGAGCGCGAGGTCTTCCGGGATGGTGATATGAAAATGGAACTCATGGAGGTCGTTGTGTGCCTCCATCGGCGCGCCAAGGGGGCTATCGGGAAAGCCCATCTCTTCGTACCAGGCGAGGAAGGGGGCAATCACTTCTGGATCGTTGTAGTAGATCTGCACCGCGCCATTCGTGCACGCCGCCCATATTTTCGCGAGCTCGAGCACTCGGTTCTGGAGGGCTTGTACTTCCTCCGCGGTTTTTCCCTCGTAGTTGTTCGGGTAGCGCCCTGCCCCGGCATTCTCGACGCGCATCGCGCCCAGAAGGTAAATATCGACGTTCACTCCATTTCGATGGGTTTGATGCCGTGGTCCCGGCGCATCCAGGTCCCCTATCGCGAGGGGCTGTTCCGGAAAGGCACGGTGGAAATCGTCCGCCGTTGCGAGAATCGTACTCACTAGCGAGGGGCGGGCCCAATGATGCTCAACGATGGTATTCCGCCATCGTCGGTACCGACCATCGGCGAGCGGAGCCCAGGGCAACTGCCATTTGCAGTCCGGATAGTCGCGGCCGCGTACACAAGCAGGAGAGCGCGGAATTGGGATGGGGGGCACGCGACATTGGTAGGGGTGCGAAGGTGCGGCCGCGGCTTCCTCTACGGCGGGGCTCTCCGCCGCGCGTTCCAGAGTTTCTTCGGCCCGCGTGCCTTCTTCTTGGGGAGCCTCGCTCTCCGCGGGGAGGGATTCGCTCGCCGGATCAGAGCATGCGCCCAACATCAGCAAGAGCAGATATGTGGGCGGGCGAGTTTTTTCGGCACGACGAAACATAGCTCTCAAGAACGCATAGCAGACACGCGAAAGTCCCCAAAGGATTGGACAACGGCAAGAGGCCCTTTCGACATGCGAAAGAGCCTCTCGTTCAGTTCAAGCCGCAGCGCTTAGTAGTCGATGCGGAAAAGCTGCTGGCCGAGCAGAAGCAAGGAGCCGCTCGGAAGTGCGGTGGGCTCGTTGATCCGGATAAACGTACCGTTCGAGCTTCCAACGTCGGTCAGGTAGGTCTTCCCGCCCTCGTGATGAATGCGGCAGTGAAGCCCCGAGACATAGCCGTCATCCGGGAAGATGATATCGCCACGTTCGCGACCAAGGTGCATACCCACCGCTGGGACCGGGTAGCTATTTCCGAAAGATTCGCGGCCGATTACGAGCCGAATGCGCCCAACGTACCCTGGATCGGGGCCGCCCATTGCCTCCGTCCCATCGGGGTTCTGCGACTTCGGAGGCATCGATTCGTAACGGATGATCTCCTGACCGATGCGGAAGATTGAACCTTCGCTGAGCTCCTGGGGATCATCGGCGGCGATGCGGAGGTAGACGCCGTTCAAACTGTTGAGGTCGGTAATCGTGCAACCACCCCCAGCGAACGCGAAGGAAGCATGTTGCGGCGAGAGGTAGGAGTCGCCGGCAAACGGGCTTCCGGAATCTCGACCGAGGGTCACGTTCTCCTGAAGCGGTACGGACTCGCCCTCGGTGCCATCCGGACGAATCAGAACGAGGCTGCCAAGGAGGGCTCCGCCCGATGCCGGAGCGGCCGCCGCCGGTGCCGCCGCCGGTGCCGCCGCCGGTGCGGCAACGTTGGTCATATCGTGACCACACGAACCGCAAAACTTGAAATTGGGCGGGACACTTGAGCCGCAGTTGGGGCACGGAATCGGCCCATCACTTGGGGTCGCCGCAGCAGGAGGCGCGGCCTGGGGAGGCGCCTGAGGCGGAACCACCGCTGGGGGAGACTCCGTCGAAGCCGCGGGCGGGGTTGCCGCTGGAACACCGGAGGGCGGCGTCGGCGCGGTTACGCCCTTTGGTTGAGCGTCACGAGGAAGCTCAGCTCCACATCCCAAACAGAACTTGTAATGGTCCTGGTTTTCTTTGTTGCAGCGCGGGCAGACGATCACAGGAGTGTTCTCCGTAGTGGCTCTTTCGGGCCAAATCACAAACACCAAAACATTTGGTGTATTCGCCGCGAGCATATCGGTCCGAGAGCTTGGGGGTCAAGCCTCTGGACAGAACAGGAGGCACTTGCGCGGGAATCCCCCCTCGCCGTGGGTCGAACATGCGAGCGACGGTATGGCGAAAACGAAAAAAGGCCCCACTTCTGGGGCCCTTTCTCGAAGAAGCGGGAGGCTTAGAACGTCGACGCGGTCGTGGAGCCGAGTTCGGTGAACGCGAGGCGGTAGGCCGCATTCGTCCCCTGACGGTAGCTGCCAACCCAGACAAGATATTGTCCGGCGGGGAAAGCCCCAGTGACCATCGGGTTAAACTGCTCGCCTCCATCGTCATCACACATGAACGTTCCATCCGGGCGGCGGATGACCAACGTGGTGTCTTCCTGACCGGCAGAGACGAGAACGCGGAGGTTATTAAATCCGCCGGTCGCGTTGAAGATGTGGTCGGGAGTCGCGCTGACCCAGCCACGGCAGCTCGGGTTCACGGTGCCGGCGTTGATCGCGCCACCGGACGTGCCGTTCACGACATGCGGGTCAGGCATAAAGCCAGGGTTAAGCGCAACCGCGCCGAAGTTCGAGTTCTGGCCCGAAACGTCGAGTGCTCCGGCGCCCGCACCACCGGCAACGCCTGGGGCAGCCGCTGCTGCACCGGCAGGCGCGGCAACGGAGTTCGTCGTGTTGCCCTGAAGCTCGGTCACGCCGATCGTGTACGGAAGCTGCTGTCCCTGCTGATAGCTCCCGACCCAAATCTTGTACTGACCGGCCGGCCAAGGCTGGATCTGAACCATCGGATTAAATCGGTCCCCGCCGTCATCGTCACAGATATACGAGCCATCCGGGCGCTGGATAACGAGCGTAGTGTCGGAGTTTCCACCGTTCACGAGAACGCGAAGGAAGGGAAACTGGCCGTTCGCCATGAGGATGTGGTCCGGGGTCTGCGAGACCCACCCACGACAGCTCGGGTTCAAGTTGGAAGCCTGAATGGCGCCGCCGGAGGTTCCCGTGGCAGTGCTGGGATCCGGGGTAAAGCCCGGGGCAACGGAGATCGTCCCGAAGTTGCTGGCGCCGGCTTGAGCGGCCGGCTGTGCGACGGGCTGCGCGACTCCCGGTGCAGCAGCGCCGGGCTGCGCCGGAATGGCGGCGCCAGGCTGGATCGGGGGCGGCGGCGGCGGATCATCTCCGCACCCAAGAAGGGGAACCGTCAAAAGAAGAGATGCAACAATCGATTTATGAAACATGGAGAACTTTTTACCTCGTGCTGAGACGCCGCATTCCACAGCTTTTCTGTGAAAATGTCGAGACCCTCTTTGAGGTTTTGCGATGAATAACTTCGTGAAATGGAACGAGGGTTAGAATTTCAGACGTTTTTGATGCGCCTGAAATCCGTGCTGCAGTCCCCGAAGTAGATCGGAGGTGCCCAACCGGCGTCAGTCGTGACCGCGCAGCCCGGATACGTGAAGAAATACACGCAATATTCGATACGTCAGCCCCCACACAATTCTTCCCCGAATTTCGAAACCGGGGAACAGAATCGGAGCTCCCTGGTATTCGTAGCGGTAGCGGGTATCGGTCGTGCCGGAGACGAACTTGCGAAACGGAGTCCAGAAGGCGTCGGCCACCTCTCCTTCCGACCAATTCCCTATCTGTGTTTCGCCGGGAACGCGAAAGACTTCGGCGCGAACGACCGTTCCCGTTTTGTGCGTGTGGACATCACCCAGGGTGGTCCAATGACAGCCGTCGAGGGATACGCCGACCTCTTCTTGGGTCTCCCGCGCGGCCGTGATCTGGAGGCTCAAATCTTGAGATTCTCGGCGCCCCCCAGGGAGTGCCATATGCCCGGACCAGGGATCTCCTTCGCGCTCCGCCCGCTGAATTAGAAGAAGTTCCGGCTCATCACGTTCTCGGATAACGATGGCGACCGCCGCGCCGGGCTCTGGAGAAACCAACTCCGCTGGAGTCGTTTGAACCAGGACGAGGGCATCTTGAAACGAGGGGCTCACAACGCCGCAGGGTACATCGCGACGCCCATCCTCGAAAGCCCCGGGTCGCGGGTGGCCTCTGGGGCTCTCGATCGCAACTATCCCGCGACGGGTTGTGGACAAGTCCTAG
>JAHDCI010000114.1:0-12990 GCA_020629955.1 Myxococcota bacterium
CCTAGGACAACGCGTCGCGCTATCGAGTTACACCGATTCGCGCTAATGTCGGAGGATGCTTCGCTCACCATCTTTCTGGGCCCTCATCTCGCTACTTGCCTTTCTCTCCGCGTGCGGTGGAGGAGATGGGGAGTGTTTTATCGGCGCCGACTGTGAGAGCGGCACCTGCGTTGGCAGCGTGTGCGCGCCGGTCACGTGCAACGATGGTGTGATGGGGGAAGACGAGACGGACGTCGACTGCGGAGGCAGCTGCGGTGGATGCGCGATCGGTTTCCAGTGTCTCGTTCACGACGACTGCATCTCTGAATCCTGCGACAACGAGGTCTGCGTTGCAGCCCACTGCAATGACGGGGAGATCAGTGGGGACGAGACCGGACTCGATTGCGGCGGCAGCTGTGCGGCATGCGCCGGGCCCTCCTGCGAGAACGAGATGCTCGACGGTGACGAAACCGATGTCGATTGCGGAGGGACCTGCTCTCCATGCAACGTCGGTGGGCGGTGCGAGGCCCCGAGTGATTGCCGGACCGAGCTCTGCTCGGGCGAAGTGTGCGTCGCCCCCGGTTGTGACAACGGCGTTTTGGACCGCTCCGAAACCGATGCCGATTGTGGTGGCGCGGAATGCGACGCCTGTGCCGCCGGTAGCGCATGTGCGATCGATACCGATTGCCTCAGCGGAAACTGCCGCGACGACGGTCGGTGCGCCGCGAGCGAATGCGAGGACGGCCTTCGAAACGGGACCGAAACGGACCTCGACTGCGGTGGCGACTGCGATGGCTGCGACACCGGTGAGATGTGCGCGCTCGGAGACGATTGCCTAAGCGGCGTCTGCGACGAGGGGGTTTGCGCGCCGGCACTCTGCGACGATGGCGTTCAAAACGGCGAGGAAGTCGATGTGGACTGCGGAGGTACGTGCGACGCGTGCCCGACAGGGTCGATGTGTGGGGCCCCGGAAGATTGCGAGAGTCGCGTATGCAGCGATGGCACCTGTGGGTCGGCTTCGTGTTTCGATCGCTCTCAAAATGGCTCGGAGACCGATATCGATTGCGGCGGTAGCTGTGACGCTTGTGAGGTCGGCGAGGGCTGCACCGCATCGTCCGATTGCACCACTCGTGTCTGCAGCGCAGAGGGCCGATGCGTGGCAGCGGGCTGCGGTGATGGAGTCCGCAATGGCGACGAGACAGATGTCGATTGTGGCGGAAGTTGCGGCGGCTGCGCAGGAGGCGGAATTTGCGGCACGCCCGTCGATTGCATCAGCCGAGTCTGCACGCTGATGGCCTGCGTGGCGGAGACATGCTCCGACGGCGTGCGTAACGGCACGGAGAGCGACATCGACTGCGGCGGAACGAGCAGCGGCTCGCTTTGTCCTGTGTGTCTGGCCGGTGAGAGCTGCACCGAAGATGATCAATGCGAGAGCGGCGTCTGCACCGATCTCACGTGCCGGGCACCCACGTGCTCAGACGCGACCTTAAACGGTGATGAGACCGATATCGACTGTGGAGGTTCCTGCGGAGATTGCCGAGATGGACTGCGTTGCGGCGGCCCAGAAGATTGCGCGAGCGGCGTGTGCACCGACCATATCTGCCAAGCGCCCGCTTGTGTGGACGGCGTACGCAACGGTGACGAGACCGACGTCGACTGCGGCGGAAGCTGCGCGCCATGCGAGAGTGGTTCGGCGTGCGGCACTCCGGATGATTGCATCAGCGGTGTTTGCACCGGGGGTAGCTGTCGTGCGCCCGGCTGCGGAGATGGAGTCCGCAACGGTTCGGAGACCGATATCGACTGCGGCGGCAGCTGCTCTCCCTGCGTCGATGGCCTCGGATGCGGGATGCCGAGCGACTGTATAAGCCGGCGATGTGTAGGCGGTGCGTGCGCGACGCCGACATGCGAGGACGGCGTACAAAACGGAACCGAATCGGATACGGATTGCGGCGGCTCGACTTGCGATGGTTGCCCTCCTCTCGATGCGTGTCGAGTGCCTTCCGATTGTGACGCAGATGCATGCGTGGACAACGTCTGCGTCGACGGTCCAACAGCGTCCTTTACCATCTCCCCAAGTTCCGGCTCAGCTCCGTTGATGACGAGCGTCGTCTCGAGCGCAGCAGCTGGAACCGGGACCATTACGTCGGTGACGTATGAATACGGGACAGGCTCAGGCTTCGTATCGGCGACGTCGCATACGTTCACCGGCTCGGGAGGGTTCACCGTTCGTCAACGCGTCCTCGACTCGAACGGTCTCTCGGATATTGCAACCCGCAATGTCGTGGTCGGCGGCGGCGGCTTCAACTGCTTCCTCTCCGAAACCGATAAGAGTCCGGACAGCATTTACACGCTAACGAGCGACCGACTTGCGGTCGTCGCCCATACGTTGGATCAGGGCGGCGCTCGAAGTGAGTGCTCGGTCGGACCGCTTTCCGGCGTTTGGTATATGGAGGCCAGCATCGAACCTTGGGAATGCGACCGGGATACCTCGGAGCTCGGATGCTATCCGACGCCGCGCGGGTTGATGAACGTGGGTCTTGCGCCCGGGTCGCTTTCACTGGACGGCTTTATCGGTGGGGCCGGCAGCGTCGGCGTAGGCACGTCTGGCTCCATCTTCTCAGACGATGAATACCGAGGTGGCTTTGATTCCCAATCGACGACCACGTACGGATTCATCATCGATTACCGCAGCTCCTCTCCTCGGGTCCTCGTTATCGCCGACTCCGAATGGGAGGGACCTTCACGAATCGTATTCGATGAGCCGATCGCCACCGGCGCGGAGCTATTTGCCATGGTCGGGGGCCCACGAAGAAAGGTCGGTCCGCAGGTCCAGTTCAACTTTGGAAACGACACCCGACAACGCCCCTTCCATTACGATCCGCACGCCGTGCTCGAAACATACGAACCCGCGGCCGGCATGGCGGACGAGCTGGTCCTCGGCTTTGGAGGAACCTTCGCAAGTCCCGAAAACGCACCGCCGATTCTATCCGCTCCTGCGGCGCTGAGCGCCTCGATTGGAAGCCCTGTAATGCTTTCGGCGAATGCAACGGATGCCGAAGACGGCGATGTGACGGCGTCGATCCAATGGGAGGATGTCGCAGAAACATACGGAGAGCGGACGACCGGGTCAGGCGGGAGCTTTGTATTTACTCCCACCCAGCCCGGGCTTCATCCGATCCGGGTTACTGCGTACGATCGAAACGGGCAGCGAACGCAGCGCGTCGTCGAGGTTCAAGTAAATGGAATCTTGCCCACCTACCCGACGGTCGAAATGGTGAACACCTCGGCCGATCCGCGTCGCGGAACGGGGGTCAATGTCAGCGCAGACGGGCTCTCGGTTCAGTGGGCGATCGATGACAAGATGGGTCTTCGGGCGAACGAAGGGAATCTCCACGAGTTTTGGTATTTCGAAGTCGAGCGTCTCGGTGGTGAAGTCAACCAAGGCGCGGGGCTCGTTATCTGGGATGGAGATCTCAACCCATACCGCGCAGAGAACGTTCCGCCCTCGATGTCGATCAATACGAGCGGCGGGATCTGGCAGAACATCATCTACCTCGAGCCCTACGATACGTCGGGAACGACCGTCTATGGCTTCGCCGTCGACTACCGCGGGATCAACCCGATCGTATATGTCATCATGAACGACGAGCTGGTCCACACCTACACGATGCCCGACGTCTTCGTGCCGGTGCACCCGATGCTCTACGGCAACGCTACGCCGGACTCGATTCCGTACGATGAGACGATTCGCTTCAGCGGATTTACATACGATCCCTGCGCGGTGCTCGAAGCATCGGATATTCCGGTGTCTGGTGCGCTGGAACCTGGATGGGGTCAGGTCAATACCGGCACTGCGTGCCCGTAGCGTTCGGTGAGCTTGGGGAAGCCGAAGAGCGGTCGTCGAAGACCGCTAGCGCCCACGGCTGCGTAAGCCAAGAATCGTGAGCGGCTGCGGGCTCTCTCGAAGTTCGACCACGCTACCGAGCTCCACGTCCGCAACGTGCTGGGCACCATCAAAATAGAGTTTGGCTTCTCGAACCTTGCTCTTCATCCAGAGGGATTCTTCCGGACGAACCATGCCCTTCACAAGCTCAAGCTCGGAACCTCGGGGGCGATAGAGTTCGCGAACCACCCATTGAAGCTTTCGGGAACCGATCGGAAGGACGCGTCCTCCTGCGCTGCGTTGTGCCGCGGTGGAGCCCGCCGCGGGCCCGACCCAGATACCGCTCGAGACGTGGGATTCCTCGGTGTCGCCGTACCGAATCAAAAACCGAGTCGTCGCAGCCGGGCATGCATGAGAGAACAGAATATCGTTGAGCACGCGAGAATGAATCGCGTGACCATCCACTTCGACCTGCATACGGGTGAGCGAGGTCTTGCGAAGCTTTCCCTCGAGCGCCTGCGTAAGCGTCGCTTCCACCTCGCTTGCATCGCCCGCGCAGAAATAACCGACCGAGCGCGCCGGGTCGCTGTTGATCGCAACCACCGGAAGCTTCGCGGGAACATGATGCGAAGTCCAAAGGAGAGTGCCATCGCCTCCGAGTGTGACGACCAAATCTCCCGAGAGCTCTGAGAGTGATTGAAGCGCGACGCGCTCCACCCGCACGCCCGCCTTGTTTAAAAACTCCGAAGTTCGATCGAGTGCCGCTCGATGCGAATCGTGGGCAGCTTGAAGGGAAGCGACAGAAGCATCGCCGGATTTCAGGAGCTGCGCGACCAAAGGGTCGCTCGCCTCTTCGAAGCGTTCGAGACGCGAGCGCTTTGCCGCGAGGATTACCTTCATCGCAAGAGCTCCGCTGCAAGGCGCCGGAGACCAAGCTCGCTCTTCACATCCCCGATCCGCCCCTCTTCCGCTTCACGCAAAGCCTGCGTCAGTGGAAGCCAGCGAATGACGCCGCCCGCCTCGACCGGCGAGCCATCTTCGGTCGGTGTGACCATCTCATCGCGAGACACCTCCGCGCGGAAAAAATGGAGCCGTTCGGCGATCACCCCAGGGCTAAGCCAGCTCGGGGGGCCAAGCGGAACAAGGTCGCTCGGCTCAATCCTGGCCCCCGCTTCCTCAAGGGCTTCACGAACCGCGCAGTTGCGGATCCCCGCTTCACCACGCGCGAACTCTTCAGGCTCGATCAACCCCGCGGGAACTTCCCAGAGGACGGCAGGCTCCGGGTCCGCGCGAAAGTGCAGCGGCGGACGGAGCGAGCTACGCAAGCAAACCTCGTTTTGGTGCGTGTGTAGAAGGATTACCGTCGCGTCGAGCGCAGGGCGCTCCACCATATCGTAGGTGTACTCGTCCGTAGGCGTGTCGCCGACTCGGTTCTTCAAGCGAAGCCGCCGCAACCGGAGGAAGCCTGGTTCCTGCGGTGGGCTAAGATCTTCGAGAAGCTCAATCGAAATTTTGGGCGCGCTGGGTTCACTCATAGATTGGCGTCCGCCGGCGCCGAGCATATCGGAAGTTCGCGTTTGGATCATCCAAGAGCGACATGGGTCGCGACGCTGGCCTGCTCTCAGATTTCGAGACGGCTCGTTACGAGCGTTCCCTCGATCGAGCAGAGCGAACCATCGCCCGGGTTTTGAAGCTGCACGCCGACGAACTCGAGGTCGATGCGCCCTTCCGAAGCGGCGTACTCGTTCACGACGATCGAACCTTGGATCGGATCCTCAATGGTTCCCGAAACAACGCCAGCGTAGTCCATCGCGAGGTTGCTCCACGTCGTGCCGGCGATGACATTCACGACCTGTCCGCTGTCGACGCGGTGCATCGACGAGAGGGCAATCGTACCGGAGGCGCCATCCATCGAAAGCTGAATGCTGCCGGTGAGCCCCGCGCCGCTCACAGAGCTGATTCCAAGGTTTCCGCCGCTGTAAACGATCGAGATATCGCCATCGAACATCGGCGCGCATCCTCCGGAGAAGCTCAACCCGATTTCCGCTGCCGGGGGACTGCCGGCGTCTTCTTCGCCACCGGAATCCTCGGCGCCGACATCTTCTCCTGCGTCATCTACGCCGGAATCTACCGTCATCGCATCGCCGGTCGTCGCATCTTCGATCGATGATGCGTCTTCCGCAGCAGCATCCTCGACGGAGCTGTCCGAGGCGCCCCCGTCTAGGGTCACGGAGTCATCGTCACCGCACGCGATCGCGAGCAGGAGGAGAAGAAGCCAAGAGATGCGGGACCAGGTTGAGATGAAATTCATGGCGGCACCCTAAGAAATTCCCAGAAAAATACAAATCGGATGACCTCTTGGGCATTTGAGTGCCATCTCACAAACCCTTATTTCGTCGGGTTTTTGTCCCGAAGTGTGAAACACCGTTGACACCACCTCGGCACCCTCGCTAGCTTCGGGCGGCTGAGCATGCGCATTGGCAGAACTCCCTTTCTCCGACGCCCGCTCATCGACGATCACCCTTTGCGAGGAACGCAAATGCCGACCCAAAGCCGATTTCTACTCTCGATTTTGCTCACTCTCTGTGCCGCGCTTGCCCTTTCGGCATGTCACGCATCCGAGGACGACCCCGCAGGACTTGCGGACGAGCTCAGCGATGCCGTCCGCCGACAGCACTCCATCTACCATCTGCGCAACCTGCACAGCACGGCCCTGCGGGAGAACGATAGCGATCGAAGCGCCGCCGCCGTCACTGCGGTGGTCGACGCCTCCGTCGAAAAACTCGCGCAATGCTATATCGACAACCGCGTCGACACTCGAAACGGCCAGGACATCCTCGACCTTTTGAAGGAAATGCAGGACGCGCGGGCGCTGCCGGCGCTGGTTGAAGCGCTCGACTGGTCCGCGGAGGTCAACGAGGAGCACGCGATCCGCGCGGCTCAAACTATCCCTTACCTGGAGCTAGACGATGGTCAGAAGGCGCAAGCCGCGGAGGCGCTTGCCGCCGCGATCCGCAAAGTTCGCCAGGCACGTCCAATCGACAACCGCATTCGGATTGAGGTCATTCGGGCGCTCGGCGAGCTCCACCATACGGCCGCCCTTCCCGTCCTGACGGAGATTGCGACCGCGCAGAGTGAGACTCAGAACTTCCAAATCAATCGCCTGGCGGCGCAGCAGATCGGCGCGCTGGCCGATGCCTCGTCGGTCCCGGCCATGATCAAGGGGCTCTACCTCTTCGCGCCGAGCAACCCAGCGATGCGCATGAATGATGTCGCGGCAGAAGCGCTCGTTCGTATCGGTCGCCCTTCACTCGACCCGGTTCTCGCGCTCATGCGTGGAGACAACGAAGAGGCCAACGCCATCGCAGACGCCTACATCGCCGCCGTCCGCGAGCGAGACGAGAATGCGGCAGCGCAAATGTCCCGCGCTCAGGTCATCGGCTCGGAAGCGACCTTCACCCTCGGCTCGCTTGGGTTCGCGGAGGCCTTCGACCCGCTTATGGCGGAGGTTCAGTCCGACGATCAGTACCGTCGCGTAAACGGCGCGGTCGCCCTCGTCAGCCTCAACGTCAGCGACGCACAGGGCAACCAAATCCGGGAAGCCCTCGAAAACGTCTACACGCAGACGCCAAACGACTACCAGGGTGTCGCCTTCCGCGCCCAGCTCATCGCCGCCATGCGCCGGACGTACAGCGGGGGTTACCTCAACTTCTTCTTCTCCCACGCCTCGAACTCCGACGAGCAGCCGCCCGCGCGGCTAGAGGCCGTGAACGCGTTCGCGCTTCTTGCGAACAAAACCGAAATGGAGCGTCTGACCGGATGGCTCTCCTCTCACGAGAGCGACCCCTACCACGCGAACTTCACGCGTGACACCGCAACCTCGATCGCCGTCGCCAACGAGTGTGACGCCGACCTCGCTTGCTACATCGGCAAGCTCTCCGACGGAGACGCCGCGGTCGTTCGGAAGGCCGCACATATGGTGGGCCGCCTTGGTCAGGGCAACGGCGATGCAATCGCCGCGCTTGTGGGGCTTCTTTCGCACTCGGAGATCGAGGTTCGACTCTCGGCCATCGCCGCGCTCGACCGCGTAGCGACTTCTGGCAGCGCCGAAGCGATCACGCGTATCGATGAGCTTCGCCAGGAAGAAGAAGGTCGCGCGATTTGGACGCAGTTCTCGCGTCAAGCGCTTCCCATTCAGGCTCGCCTCCGCGCCCGCACCTCCGGATGATTCACCTTACCGTTGTATCCGATGGCCCCTCTGCGGGCCTCTCGCTAGCGAGTCACACAGCGGATATTCTCCGCATTGGGCGTGATCCAGCGAGCGACGTCATCCTGCCCGAGCACCATGTCTCCGGGCAGCATGCGAGCGTCGTGTACAACGGGATGTCGTGGGTGCTGCGAGATCATCACAGCACCAACGGCTCGCGGGTCCTGCGCGACGGAACCGAATACGACCTTGCCTCGCAGGCAGGACGCGAACTGATCCTTCAATCCGGTGACCATCTTCTCTTCGGAGAACGCAGCACCGCAGTCGAAGTAAAGGTCAAGATCGACGAAGACGACGACGGCGCGCGCATTGTTTCTGTCCGAAACGTCGCGGAGCTTGAAGCGGTCGAAAAGACGGTCGACCGCGAACTTTTCCACGACCTCTACGACGCGCAAAAATCGATCAGCGCTTCGCTCGATATCGCCGGGCTTCTAAGCTCGGTTAGCGCGGAAATTTTCCGGTTCCTATCGCGCGCGACCCACGTCACCTTCGCGCTCCGAGAAGCGGATAAAGACGGCAAATCCGCCAAATCCTCGCGATATATTCCGATCGCGACCGAGGTCCGAGGCGGCACGAAGCCTGAGGAATCGGTGCCTATCACCCGGAGCGTCTTCCGGCGTGTGGTGAAAGAACGTGCGGCAGTGCTCGCGGCAGACGCGCGCTCTGAAGTCGGGGAGACCGCCTCGCTGATGGCAGCGCAGATTCTCTCCACCATTGGCATTCCGCTGTGGAGTGGCGAAGATATTATCGGCGTCATTCAAGTCGACAACCGCGCGAGCAAGGGCCTCTTCCAAGAGCGCGACCTCGATGTCCTTGCGCTGCTCGCACAAGCGGCGAGTCAGGGCTTCGCGCGCGCCCGTCTCATCGAACAGCTTCGCGCCGCCGAAGAGCGTCAGCGAACTGAGAATACCTTCCTAAAAGAGCGTGAAGAACGCCGCCGCTTTGATGGCATCATCGGCGAGAGTTCAGCGATGGAACGCCTCTTTGAGCAGCTCAAGAAGGTCGTCGATACCCGCGTCACCGTCTTGGTGGAAGGCGAGACAGGGACGGGCAAAGAGCTCGTTGCAAGCGCTGTCCATTACTGGTCGAAACGCCGTGAAAAGCTGTTCATCGCCCAGAACTGCGCCGCGATGCCAGAGAACCTTCTCGAGAGCGAACTCTTCGGCCACAAGAAGGGTGCGTTTACGGGCGCAGCGAATGACAAGAAGGGCCTCTTCGAGCTCGCCGACGGAGGAACACTCTTCCTCGACGAGGTCGGCGAGATGCCGCTACAGCTGCAGGCAAAGCTGCTCCGCGTGCTTCAAGAGGGGGAAGTCCGGCCGGTCGGCGCTAGCCGCGTCATCAAGGTCGACACCCGAATCGTTGCGGCCACCAACCGAGACCTCCAAAAGGAAGTCGAAGAAGGACGCTTCCGCCAAGACCTCTTCTACCGTCTCAAAGTCTTCCCCATCTCGGTGCCGCCACTCCGCGATCGCGGCGACGATATCGTGCTCCTCGCCCGCCACTTCCTGAAGCGATACGCCGCGGAGTTTGACCGAGACGTGCGTGAGTTCAGCAAGGAGGCCCTCGACGGTATCCGCAGCTACGCGTGGCCCGGTAACGTGCGAGAGCTCGAGAACGAAATCCAGCGCCTCGTGATTCAAGTCGATGACTCCGAGTTCGTCCAGGCGCAACACCTCAGTGATCGTCTCGGCGTCAGCAAAGGTCGCGCTCGCCCGAAGAAAGGGACGCTCAAAGAAATGATGGAAGAGGTCGAGATCGAGCTCCTCCGGGACGCGCTCGATGAGCATGGGAACAACAAGACGGCGACCGCAAAGTCGCTTGGGATCACGCGAGAAGGCCTCTACAAGAAGCTCAAGAACTACGGGATCTGAACTTGCGTCGCGAGTCCGCGCAGCCCTACTCTTCCTTATCGCCCTCGCGGCGGAACCACCGATGACTATCTCTCCGCTACGATTCCCACGCCTGCATCGGAGCCACCCTTGATGCGCTGGGTACGTCTCGCAGGAACCGGAATCTCCTTTACGTTTGGCGTCGTCGTACTCGCGCTAAGCGTGGTCGATTTGCGATCGCACGATTTCGTCTCCGCAATTGTGCTCTGCGTGATGGGGCTCGCGCTAATGGGCAGCGCCACGGAACTGAGCCGACCTTTAACGGGGGAATGATGCGCTGGGGGGTGATGGCAGTCGTCGCGGTTCTCATCGCATGTAGCGGAGGCTCCGCCGAGGTGCAGGCGCCCGAGCGAGAGCGCGCGACACTGGGCGGCGATATCCTCGCTACCGCGGATGGGGTGGGCATTCACCGAGATTCCATCACGAGACTCGCTGAAGAGCACTCCCTCGATCCCGAGGAAGCGCTTCATCGCCTTGAAGACGAAGCCCTGCTTCATGCGGAGGCAGAACGCCGGGGGCTCGCAATTCCGAACTTCGAGGTCCGTCAGGCAGCCGTTCAGTTTTGGCTTCAGCGATTTGCACAGACGCCAGTCACCACCGAGATCACCGACGCGGAGAGGGAGAGCGCGCGAGCCCAGCTCACGCGAGTTGAACGCCGTCGCGTCTCTCACCTGCTCATCCCAAACGAAGGCTTTACGCCCGTACGCCAAGGAGAGCTCGCATCGAGACTCCATCGCGCAGTGCTGGGAGGCGCAACGCTCGAAGAAGCGAGAGGTGCCCTCCCGGAACAAGAAGCCGCGCGCGTCCGCTTCGAGGCCCTGCCGCCTTTTTCCCGCGGCGAGCAGATCGAGGCACCGTTTCTGAACGCGGTCTTCGCTGCCACGAGCGTCGGTCCGATCGAAGAGCGAGTGGAAACAAGTTACGGACAGCATGTCATCTTCCTTCAGGAGATTATCGAAGCTCGAAATCCGAGCGCGGAAGATGTCGAAACGGCACTCCTCGAACGAGCTCGAGCTGCCGAACACCATCGCTTGCTCCAGCTGAGGCTCAGCGAACTCTCTGCAGAAACCGGAGTGGAGCTCCGGGAAGAAGCGATTACCGAGGCGCTGGCAAGGGACCTCGAGTGACCGAACGTCGCTCCCGCAGGCCGAGCGTCACGCTTCGACCGGCATCGTTTCGAGTAGAGGCAGAGCGGGATCGGCCTGATACCTCCTTCACTCCAATCCTTCGACATCTCTGGCGCCAAGACCCCGCCATCGAACACGTCGTCTTTGTCGATCACGAAGGCGAATGCGTGGACTATTGCACGGGCGAGGATCCCTACGAGGCACAGGTCACCGGCGCGCAGCTTTGCATCACGCTCGCGCTCTTCTCGAATTTCTCAGACAAGATCGAGGGAGGGCGTGTCTCGAGCTTTGAACTTCGAGCTTCGAAACATGACCACCTGATTCGCCAAATCGGCGATGGCTATGTTCTCGTTGTGACGGTGAATGGCTCGATCGATCAGGGACTCATCGCGGACGTGGAAGACGCGGTCGAAGCGCTCCGTAGCGAAGCGGGCTTGCCGGCTCCGGCCTGGGAGCCGGGCGAACGGGGGCTCAAGGTCGATGTGCGTCCAGCGGTCGGCTGGGACTACGCGCCATCGGGATTCTCACTCGAAGAGCGGCGTGAAACGATCCAAGCCGTCCTCGGTCGGTGGGAAGAAGTCGGCGCTCTCGCCCAGGACCGAATCGTCTGCTTCCGAGTCCTGACCGAAAGCGGCGCTGAGGTCACGCTCGCTTACGATCCGGAGGAGCGTCGCTGGATGCTTTGGTAGCGGCGTAAGAGTGAACTCAGCGCGGGACCTTGCGAGAGGGGCCCTGCTTCGACCATGCTCTGCCCATGAGCCGCCAAGACGTCCCCGCCAGAGTCGAGAAGATGGTCCCCTACAAGCCGGGGAAGCCACTCGAAGAGCTCGAGCGGGAGCTTGGAATTACGGGCGCAATCAAGGTCGCTAGCAACGAAAACCCACTCGGCCCCTCCCCGGAAGTGATCGCCGAAGTGGAGGCCGCGGCGCGTGACCTCGGGTTTTACCCAGATGGCGCCCAGCACGCGCTACGCGCCGATCTTGCGACCCACTTTGGAATCGGGCTCGATGAAGTTGTTGTCGGCAATGGCTCGAATGAACTCATCGATCTGATCTGCAAGACATTCGCAGATGCCGGCGACCACGTCGTCTTCGGAAACCCGAGCTTCGTCTGTTACGAGCTGGGCTGCATCTCGTGCGCGCTTGACTACACCGCGGTCCCGCTGACGAATCACGTCACCTGGGATATCCCCGCGATGATCGACGCGGTCCGCCCGGAAACGAAACTCTTCTTCCTCGCGAACCCCAACAATCCGACCGGCGCACACGTGACCCGTGCCGACCTTCAGCGAGTGCTCTCCGAAGTCCCGGAACACGTTTTGGTCGTTCTTGACGAAGCGTACGTCGAGTTCGCAGATGCCGACGACTACGTCTCCGCCCTTGAGCTTCGTCAGATGCGCGAGAGGCTCATCGTCCTCCGCACGTTTAGCAAGGCCTACGGCCTGGCGGCGCTACGCGTAGGTTACGCGATCGGCCCCGCATCCGAGATTGGTTATCTCCATCGCATGCGTGCCCCCTTTAACGTGAACCTCGTCGGTCAGCGCGCCGCCCGCGTCGCCCTCCGCGATGAATCAGGACACATGAAGCGCTACATCGAGATGAACCGAAGCGAGCGTGCGCGCGTCGCCGCGGGCTTCTCCGAACTTGGACTCGAAATGGCGCCCAGCCAGACCAACTTTATCCTCGTGAACGTCGATCGGCCCGGCACCGAAATCTACGACAAGATGCTCCGCGACGGAGTCATCGTTCGCCCTATGCCCGCGCCCATCTCGACCTGGCTCCGAATCTCGATCGGCACCCCCGAAATGAACGACCGCATGCTCCGCTCGATCGCGAGTGCGCT
>JAHDCI010000114.1:13090-15939 GCA_020629955.1 Myxococcota bacterium
CGATCGGCACCCCCGAAATGAACGACCGCATGCTCCGCTCGATCGCGAGTGCGCTAAGGTAAGAGCGCTGCATGAGAGAACGTCGAACAGGCGACCCTCAGAGCAGCTGTCCGGCGTAGAAGATGCCGGCTCCGGTTCGACCGAACTCATTCTTCTCATCGCGGAGAATCTTCGGCGGAAATCCAACGATGCACCCAGCGGGTCGTTCATCCTCGAAGAAGGTCGTCCGCGAGAGAGGCAAGTTCTCTGTGTAGGACTCACAACGCTCCATCGTGATTCGCGAAGGAACAAAACTCTCCGTCGACAGTTCCATCCTACGAACCCCGGAAAAGAGGATCGAGCATCGCCCTTCGTCTTCGTTGCGGCTGTCGGTTCGAACGACGGCGATGGAATGCGAGACAACGTAGAGCCAGAGCTTAAAGCTACGCCTCGCATTGATTTCCGCTGTGAGATCGACATCCACCATCCGACTATCGTAATCACGGAATACACGTCCCTCAAAATTGAGGACGTTTACGAGACAGTCGGACCTTCGACGCGGCGCTTTAGCCACTCAAAACGAGGAAGCGTCTTTGGCTCGAACAAAAAGCTGAGCGGCGCGTCGAGAGAGAGTCTCGGCGCCATCCCCTGCCCTTAGCTGACGCAAGTACGCTTCGGTCGAGGTTCCTTCGAACCGTGCCTTTGTGAACCGGTGTTTTCGCCCCTTCGCATCCACGATGGTTGGGTGTGGCAGCTCCCACGAGGACACCTCTTCAATCGGAAGCGCGACGGGTTTCCGAAATACACCGGGGAACTTCATTTCATCGGGCGTGAGGCTCAACACCGGCGCGCGGATTGCACCAATGAGCGACCATAGCGACGCGCTGAGTGCGATTGCCGACATGATCGCAATCGGTCGTGAGCCGGTCATTAACGCCGCTGCGACAAAGAACCCGCTCAGCAAAAAGACCGTGAGCGTCATGGCGACCGAGCGACGTGGCGCTTGATAGCGGACCTGCATCGAGTTCAGAGGTTAAACCCAACCACCAAGCCGCCGGTGCTCACCATGTAGGCGTAGCGGTCCGAGAGCGCAGGGCGGCCGGCGATCGGCGCGATGGTGGAGGAACTGACCCGGGCGCGCCATCGGAGCACAAGCGCGGAATCTCGGCGTTCAATGACGTGCATCATGCCGAGCCGGTCACCGATGGCGAGGAAGCGGCCACCGGGAGCGACGGTCACGCCTCCTGTCCCGATGAGCAACGAACCGGAGACGCCATCTCGACCTTCGGTCGCGTCGTACGTCCACTCGACGGCGCCAGTATCTCGGCGAACGGTGACCACTCGTCCATCGCCATCGCAAACCGCAACCGTCTCGTCGTCGACGATGGCTGGCCTGCACTCAATCGGGGCACCGGGGCTCAGCTCAGGTTCAACGCGCCATGCGCGGGCTCCTTCCGGGTCTACCTTGTAGAGGCGTCCATCATTGCCACCAAGGTAGACCCCTTCGCTGGTCGCGAGGATTCCTTCGCGAAGCGATGGAGGCATTGGGACCACTTGGATGCTTGGTGTTTCGGCAGTGATATCGTCAACGATAAAGAGCACCCCAGAAGCGGTCGTGAACGAGGCTGAGACGTAGACCGTGCCATCCGGCGCAACGTCGAGCCCGCGGCCAATCTCCATTGCGCGAGGCGTCTCCAGCGCGGTCGCAAGATTGATGCTCCGTTTGTCGGTTCCATCGGGGAGCCAACTATGAAGCTCGCCTTCGAACGCGGTTCCGTAAATGCGGCCGCCGCGATACGCAGTGGCGGTGATACCGCCGCCCGTCGAGGCCTCCTGGTGCAGTTGCGTGCAATCGACCGCGGAGACGATTCGAAACTCGGTGAGCGTCGCCCAGGCGACCGACTGCGTCTCGGGAATGTAGGTAAGGGGCGCACCTTCGTTGGCACCCACGATATGACATCGCTCGGTTCCATTCGCTTCGACAATGGTGAGCCGGTCCGCGGTGGCCACCGCGATCGCACCCTCATCGACCAGAACGGGGCCGAAGGTCGAATCGTCGAGAGAGGTAAACCAGCGTTCCCGGAGTACGATATTGACGGTGCGGATCACCGTCTGAAGATTGCCTGCCGCGTCGGCGGCCTCCGCGCGCAAAAGCACCTCGCCGGGCATCATTTCCGGCGCCAGCATTTCCGGATCGAGTGAAAACTCAACCGCCGATGAAGGGTTATCTCGCTCGAGCACCAACTCATCGTTCACATAGAGCGCGATCGACTCGAGATACTCATCACTGGTCTCTGCACGAAACGCGATCGCACCGTCTTCAAAGAAGATCGTGTCCGCGCGTGGACTCGTGATCTCCAGATTTGGAATCGTATTATCGACCTGAAAGCCAACCGTGCGATCGATGGGCAACCCGGCGCTTGGACGCACCACAACACGAAGGGCGTGCACGCCATCTTCGAGCGCTTCGGTATCGAGGGTTGTCTGAACAAGAAGCTCACTACGAAGCCCCTCAAGCTCGCCTGGGCTGACAACCTCCACCATTTCCCCATCCACTTCGATGGTGACGCTCTGAAGATTGCTGAGTTGCGAAACGCCCTGGATTCCAGCGCGCACCTCCGCTGTCCCCGAAAGCACCGCACCCTCGACCGGGTTGTAGAGCACGAGAACGATATCGTCCTCGAGCATGCTGCCAACCTGGCCGCCGCACGAAAAAAGCGCCCCTCCGAGCAGCATCCATAGAAGGTGCTGCCAGAGAGACGCGTTTGTCGTTGAGGGACCTTGCCGGCTCATCCGAGGGGTCGACGTGAGTAGGTTCTCGGATGAGTGACGCATCGCCTCCTAACGATACTCAAACCACACGTCAGCGG
>JAHDCI010000115.1:0-2758 GCA_020629955.1 Myxococcota bacterium
CCTCACGCGACGCAGCTGGCACAGAATCCGGGCCCGACTCCCTTTCGATAGAGCCAATGCTAGGCGCGACCTCGACCATCGAAGGCAACGCCTCTGCCGGCCGTTCAACCGCGGCGGTCCCACGAAGCGCAGACATGGACGCCCTCATTCCCTCCGCAACACGTCGGCGCGTTGTCGCCGGGTGCGGTTCACGCTCCGGGCTAGGTTCTGCTACGCGCGCTGCGTCATCGGTCGATTCAACGACGAGGGGGCCTTCTGCAGTGAGCGGGTCGGCATTCGTGGTCGCTGCGGAACCGACGGGCTCGCGAAGGTCGAGCTCGCGACTTCGCCCGGACTCTTCGCCGTCGCTCGCGGGCGACCGCTCGGAATCCTCTTCCGCAGCCGCATTCGTAGAGCTGGCGCTCCGCTCTGGGGGCGCGGCCGGAGAAGCGAGCCAATACGAGCCGACGGCTGCAGCACTCATCAAAAGCAACACGGCAATCCTGAAGGCCCAGGTTTTGCCCCCAGAGACAGGCAATGAAATCGAAGGCTCTGTCTGCTCGCTCAACGGGATCGGCGTGGAAACACTCGCCGAGTGAATCGCTTCTTTGAGCTCCCGAATCTCGTCTCCCGCGACATCTCGTACAAACGTGGACACCCGGGCCTGTCCCCTTCCGTTTCCGGCGGCAGCTTGGATGGCCTCGGCGAACTCGAGAGCGGTCGAAAATCGATTGTTCGGGTCGCGATCAAGCGCGGTCATCACAACCGCAGAAAGATGTGTCGGTACGTGCGCTGCGACTTTATGCGGCGGCTCGATATCGTCGAAGAGCAGCGCTCGCACCGTGCCAGCGGGCGTCTCCTTCTTGAAAAGGCGCGCCATCGTGAGGCACTCCCACGCGACGACACCGAGCGAGAACACATCGCTGCGCCGATCGATGCCCTCACCCGCGACTTGCTCCGGAGAGCAATAGGACATCTTGCCTTTGATCTCGCCTGTCTCGGTATGGGTCATCCGATCGATCGCGCTCGCGATGCCGAAATCGGTAATCCGGACACGGCCATCCAAACCGACCAAGATATTCTGTGGGCTGACATCGCGATGGACGAGGCCAAGCGGAGTCCCGTTGACGGATCGGGCCTCGTGAGCGTCGTGGAGACCAAGCGCTGCCTGACGAATGAGCTCCGTGACCAGGTCAAGGTCGAGCCGAGATTCTGCGCGCGCCGTACTTCGCAAGAGCTGAAAGAGCGAACGACCCATCACGAGGTCCATCACGATGTAGAGCGAGCCATCCTCGGCTTCTCCGAGGTCAAGGGTTTGTACGACGTAGGGGCTCGCGATCGAGGAAGAGAGTTTCGCCTCGTCCATGAACATCGCGACGAACTTCGGGTCCTCCGCAAGCGTTGGAAGCATTCGCTTGATCGCGACGAGCTTTTCGAATCCGCGAGCTCCAATAGCGCGCGCAGCATAGACCTCCGCCATGCCGCCGGACGCGAATTTGTGAAGAAGCTCGTAGCGCCCGAGCGTATTCGAAGGAACCTGCGTTTTCGAAAGAGCTCGGGAATTCGAAGAAGTCGAATCCGTCTCGTTCAAGGCCAAACCTCGCGCGCACAGATCCCTTGATCGGAGAGCCCTTGAATACGGCAACGCATATCCGCCGGGCATGTATTTTCATCGATCCAACAAGCGCGCCGGATCACACAATCGCGTCCCGATCGAAGCTCGTCCTCGTCGCATCCGTCGACCGCCCCGCAGAATCCAAAGCCCGTTGAAAGAGAGTTCGTCGGCCGGCACGCCGAGCCGGGACAATCACCGCTCGTCGTACAGGCGCTCCCGCATTCGTTGTGGCAAAGAAGCTCCCCGAGACACCCGGTGCCGCACTCGTCGTCGAAGCCGCTGCCGGGAGAGGTCGAGCACGTCGGAAAGGGGGTGTCTCCCCAGAAATCGTACGAACAGAACATGCCATCTGGACACTCGTTTGTGGCATCGCAAACGGAGGCACACACCCGATTTCGACACGCACTGCCAATCGCGCAGTGTCGGTCTTCCTCGCAAGGCGTTCCGATAGAGCGCGAGCCCGACGCGACACATCGGCCTTCGCGATCGCAGTATGAGCCCTCTGGACATTCACTCGCTCCGAAACATTTTGCGACGCTGCGACAGCGGTTTGAAACAAGGGAGCACTCCGTCCCGGGGTCGCAGACTCCGTCGCCGGCGCAGGAGCGACCGCAGACGGCGAGATTTTGACAAACGCAAGCGCCGGCATCGCAATCGTAGTCGCCGCTTGGGCAGAGCGTGTCTGCATCACAGCTCACTCCGGGTGAGATGCATTCCCCGCTCGCGTTGCAAACGTCGCCTGGGCTCAAACAGCGACAGTGCGTGCACGCTCCCTCCTGACAGGTTCCATCGCCTTCGCAAGTTGTCCCGTCGGGCGCATTTCGCAAGACGCACGAGTCTCCCTCGCACGCCGCAATCTGGCATGGCTCATCCGATGCACAGGTGGATGCGCTGCACGCAGCGCACGTTCCGTCGACACAAACGCTGTCGGGGCAGCGGGGAGTATGACGACATTCGAGATCAGAGCAGTCATCGATGGTGCACGGGTCTGTATCGTCGCAATCCAGGTCCATCTCGCAGCCGGTTGACCCTCCGTCAGAATCCGTGTCGGACTGAACATCTTCGAAGGCATCACTCGCGGAATCCTCTGAACCATCGACCGCAACGTCCAAGCGGACATCAAACGCGACATCGACGAAAGAGGTGTCGACTGTGTCAGCGTCC
>JAHDCI010000115.1:2858-13913 GCA_020629955.1 Myxococcota bacterium
AGGGAGCACACTCATGGAGAAGAGTTATTCCACAGGACGCACTTAATTCTTCTTAATCCCAAAGGGAGCTCGTTGATGCGCTCGTATAGTCGAAACCATGAAACCGACCGCATCGAGCCACCCGCGTGCTGCCTTTCTTGCTCTTGCCGCCACAACCCTCATCATGTGGTCGACCCACGCAACCGCTTCCGCCCAGGCGAGTCGCTACCGTGCGGAAGAACTTCTTGAGCAGGGCGTTCAGCTCCGTGAGGCGGGAGAGGATGCGGCCGCACTGGAGGCCTTTGAGGAAGCTCAGCGGGTTTCCCCAAGCGGTCAGGCGCTCGCGCAAATCGGTCTTGCGCTACAAGCCCTCGGACGTTTCACGGAGGCGAGGATCAGGCTCTCCGACGCGTTGATGCTCGGAGGCACATGGGTGGAGCGATATCGAAGTCAGCTCCAAGAAGCCCTCGGCAACATTGAGTCTCGCCTCGCTCGGCTAGAGGTCGAGACCAACGTCGAGGGCGCTCGGGTACTCGTCAACGGCTCGGACGTTGCAACGACGCCGCTCTTGCATTCCCTCTATGTCGAGGCCGGCACGGTGGTACTTGAGATCCTGCATGAGGGCTATCACCCGTACCGAGCACGGGTCGAAATGGAAGAAGGCGCCTTCGAGCGCCGCTCTGTACGCTTGGTCGCACTCCCTGAAACCGCGGCTGCGCTGGATGCCGCCGAACCGAGCGGCGATGGGTTGTTCACGATCGCGATCGCATCCCTTTCAGTCGGTGCCCTTGGGCTCGCGACCTTCGCCGTCTCGGGGGCCCTCGCAGAGTCCGAATTTGCCGAAGTAGAGGCCCGGTGCGGTCTAGCTCGAACCTGCGAAGAATCCGACCTCGTCACACTCGATCGCCGCGCGCTCATCGCCGACATCGGACTCGGGATCGGAATCGCAGGGGCGCTGGCAGGCGCGATTCTCTTACCCATCGCGCTCAATGAAGGCCCCGAGGACGAACCCAATCTCAGCCTTGAAATCGGGCCAAGCTCACTCACGCTCAGACAGAGCTTTTAGCCAGAACCTTGAAAGCGATCGGAACCGATTCGCAGTAGTTCAAGCACGAAACACCTTCGAGTTTCGCGATGGAGCGCGAAATGGATACTGGACACCGAATCCTGCCAATCGAGAACGGCCTCGATATCACCGTCTCGATCACTTTGCCTCAGTCCTCGAGGATCCAGCTCTCATAGATCAGATAGTCAGAGAACGAACACCCGACGCCGTCCGTTTCGAATGGCGCGTCCACGAACCGCGGCAGAGATTCAAGCTCGTTCGGAAACGCCAAGAGTTGACCGATGATCAGTCCTCTAGAATCTCTTGGATAGACTCGAATCGCGTAGTTACGGATCGGTTGTGATGGCGTAACGGTCCCGGAAAGTCCAAAGCCTCCGGCCTCCACAACTCCAATCTCCACATTGGCGAGCGAGGTTGCAGATGCACGTCGTCCCGTTCTGAGATTGCCCTGGCCCATATCCAACGAGAGACTTCGGGCACTCTCGAGGTCTTCAACGCTAATCCCCCGCTCGAGAGCGCGAATGACGCCGGTCTCACCAGGAAGTAGACAGTCGTTCGTCACAGTCGATTCCCACTCCACCGTGTAGTGTGGTGGAGTTTCAATCAGTGCAACCAGTTCGAGGAATCCATCCAGCCGAACGTCGGGGAGAAAGTCGCATTCGTTGCCACCGCCCGTGTTCTCAACCTCGATGTACGCAACCATCAGTGGTCCTCTCACATCTGAGTCGGTCTTCACGACATAGTTGAGCGACCGTACCGAGAATTCGGGCGACAACACCTCGAGCCGAATGTTGGGATACGCCGTGAGCTCGCCCCGGCTTCCAACGACGACAGGTCTGGCCGAGCATTCATCGATTTCAACACCAGAGTCTGATGTGGATGAATCTGGACCACCATCGAAACCGCCGTCGCCACCCGCATCCCCGCCAATCATATCGGGGTCAAACTCCAATATGCCCGGCTCCGAACCCATCATCCGACCGTCGTCTGCACAGGCTAGGAAAAAGAGCGCCGACCAGAGTGCTGTCAACCTCCTCATCGAATCACTCCTTGCACACCCGGAAGCCCATTGCGGAAAAGGCTCGACCCGTAAGTCTCGATCGTCCCGAACTCGGACAAGTAAAGTGTACCCTCGTGACCTGCCTCAAGTTGCACCACTCCCACAGCTCCCGGATCCGTTGTCGGCCATTCATTGCGAGTCCGCGCAGGATCGTTGATTTGACCTCGAGCGTCGCTTCCAAAACACCTCAACGTTTGATCACTGAGAGTCACGCAGGTGTGATTTGTTCCCGCAGCCACATCGTTCGCTCCTGAAATCACCGGCAGCAACGTCGGAGTTGCCGCGGAACGGAACGTTCCAATACCGAGTTGCCCTTCGTTGTTTCGCCCCCAACAGTAGGTATCGCCGTCTTCAGTAACTGCGCACGTGTGCTCAGCACCTAGGGACATTGTTGAAATCGGCGGAAGTCCAATCACATCTTCCGCTTCCCAGGAATCCGCCCCAGAGGTCCCTCGTCCCAGCTGGCCGTAGCGATTCTCTCCCCAACAAAGCACGCCACCGTCGGCCTGAATTCCGCATGCGTGTGTATGACCAACGAACACTCGCGCGACGCTCACCGCTCCTGGAATGGTATGTACAACAGAAGTCGTGGTCATCGAGATCTCGTTCACGCCCCAGCATCGAACGCTGCCCGTGGTCGTCACTGAGCACGAAAAGCTTGGTCCGACTCCGATATCGACAGAAGTGCCGATGAGCGGAACCACGATCGGCTCCGGCCCGTACCCCTCCGGCCCATAGCCCAGTTGCGCCTCTCTCGTTCCCCAACAGTGCACGACGCCGCTAACTCCACGAGAGCACGCATGGGTTTGTCCTGCGCGTACCTGGACCGATGGAGGAACAGGAACCATCGCCCCAACAACTCCGGTCGGGCGATCTCTCCCCCAACACGCGATCCGGCCAGTTTCCGTTCGCGCGCAGCCAAAGCTCTCTCCGGCGGCGATATCGACGTACCGTTCGCACGCCCCCTCGAGACAGACGGTGGAACAGACGGTTTCGCAATCGCCGCAATGGTCTTCTCCCCAGGCGATGTCCGAACATGTTCCATCGCACTCCGCACCTCCCTCTCCACAGGAGCAAGAGCCCGATATACATCGACCGAAGGTGGGACACTCGTTTCCGCAAGCTCCGCAGTGCTCTCTGCTCCGCTGCAGATCGAAGCATGTGTCTCCGCACTGTGTATTGCTGCCGTAACATCCACACACCCCAGCAGTGCAGACGCCATTGATCGCGCACTCGTTCCCGCACGAACCGCAGTTCGAACGACTGTTCGTCGTATCAACGCAGAAGTCTCCGCAGATTTCTTGGCCTCCGGGGCAATAGCACGCACCTTCGATGCACGTTGCGCCTCCGGAGCAAGAGGCGCCGCAAGCGCCGCAGTGGGCCTCTGTTGTCAGGAGGTCAATGCAGCGACCATCGCAAGCGGTGAGTCCTGGTGGGCATTCGCACACCCCAAAGTTGCAAGTGGCACCGGTGGCACAGCGATTTCCGCAAGCTCCACAGTTGAAGCGACTGCTGTCGACGCAACCGGAGGCACACTCGACCTGTCCTGGAGGACAAGCACAACCATCGGCCTGACACACCGCTCCCCGAGTGCACGTTGTTCCGCAAGCCCCGCAATTCGACACATCCGAATCAAGATCAACGCAGCGTCCCGCGCAGACCTGCTGCCCGGTGGGACAGTCGCAAGAACCACCGTTGCAGCTCGCTCCGAGAGCACACGCTCTTCCGCACCCACCGCAGTTTCGGGGATCGTCTCCGAGGTCCCGGCAAACTCCACTGCAAAGGCTGCTCCCTAAAGGACAACGGCACATTCCTCCGGAGCACGAGGCGCCGGCGGGGCAGCGAGTTCCACAAGTTCCGCAGTTTCGTTCATCGTTTGGCACACAACGACCACTGCATTCGATTTCGTCTGGCGCGCACGAACACGAGCCATCGACGCAGGACCCGCCTGCAGCGCACTGATTGCCGCAGGCGCCGCAGTGCCGGGTACTCGAACTAGTGTCGACACACGCACCCGTGCATAACGTAGAGCCATCCTCGCAACGACAGCTTCCGTCCACGCAGGTCGTACCGATGCTGCACAAGATCCCACAGCCGCCACAATTTTGGTTGTCTCCTGACGGATCGAGGCACTGTGAACCACACGCGATCAAGTCACCACCGCAGGAGCAAGCGCCGTCAACACAGGACTGACCTTCGGGGCAGGCGATGCCACATTCGCCACAATGAACCGGGTTAGAAGATCGATCTACGCAAGCGCCGAAACAAGAAGTGAGACCATCTCGACACCCACACTCTCCACCCAAACACCGCAGGTCACCTTCGCACTCGTTGCCACACGTACCACAGTTCTGAGGGTCGGAATCAAGCGCGACGCATTCGCCATCGCAGTCTACGCCAGTGGCACAAGCGCACCTATTATCAATACACGAGAGGTGAGGCTGACACTCAAGATCACCGCAACTATCACAATCGTCGGTCTCACCGTCGCAGTCATTGTCTAGGCCATCACCACAGACCTCTTGGGAGGCTGAAGGCAAGCATCCACAGACACGTGGCCCCATCTCCGATGTTACGCAGCTCCAGTTTTCCGAACTCGGGCAATCGGTGGGGGTTTCACATGCATCCGTGCAAATCGCGCGTCCATCAGCGATACGAAGACAGTAGCCGGACGAGCATTCCGTGCCGCTATCACAGTCGGCGAAAAGTGGCTTGAGCACTGATCCATCGGAGAGAATCTCCCCGTCCGTCCCACAAGACGAAGAGACCAATGTCAAAAAGCACACAATTGCTGCGCACCCAAATTTCCCACTCATACAAACCCCTGCTCTTAACTTATGTTTTGGGTATGCGCATCGGAGCGCCATGTCAACCAATCAATGGAAACAATTCAATTTTCGATCAAAACAGAGAGCAATATCACCCATTCAAGTGAAAAGATCACAAGTCACGAAAAGCGATGAAACCCAGTCTCAAATCTCGCGTAACTTGAGTGCTTCTAACTACTCGCACCACGTCGATCGTTCGATTGCCTGTCGGAGCGGGCATCGAGAGGACCGCGCGCGACTTGTCCAAGGGGGATGATGCCCCAACATCCAGCAGTCGGTAGCCATCGAGGGCTGCCGGTCGCCTTCTGAGCACGATTGGCGATCGAACGACGCGTCGCGCTCAACGCACTTCGACGCCGATTGTATATGCTCCACCGCTCGTCTCTGGGCCGGCGGTGATATCGGTATCGACGATAATCGAGAAGCTCATCCCTTCGCCGCGAAGGTCGACGACTTCGTTTTCCCCTGGGCCGCCGAACGCACCCGACTCGACGCAAATACCTTCGGCCGAGCAGGCTTCGCGCACGTACACCATCGGATTAAAATCTCCGACGGGGGCGACCGTCACTCGATAGGTTTGAGAGTCTGGGACGGTGAAGGAATACGCTCGGTCCGGGCCACTGACGGCGATCAATAGCGGGCAGTCATCGCCTTCGGGTTCGAAGTCGTTTCCAAAGTCGACCGTCGTGCCGGGAACCATGCCGCCAACCGAGAGTTCGAAGGCATCGCAGGGGTCGGCGCCGGCATCGGAGCTCATCGCATCCTCGACGCCGCTGTCTTCGGGCGCGGCGTCTTCGGCGCTGGAATCGACCAAATCGGCATCGACCAAATCGGCATCGACCAAGTCCGCATCGCCTACGTTGGCGTCGCCCATGCCCGTATCGGATGGATCGGCGTCAGCGACATTCGCGTCTTCGACCTCAGCATCGAGGGATGACGCATCGGCGCCCGTATCTTCGGGAATCATCGCATCGAGCGTCCCTCGATCATCGTCACCACAGCCGCTGGACAAGAACGCAAGCAGGAGAAATGTCGAGAAGCAAATATTCCAATGAGACATGCGCCGAGTATAGGGTACCGCGCCGCGGACTCCCACGACGAGATGCGCCCCGCGCGCTCAAAGGAACCTTCGAAGCTTCGCCGGTTTTTTGCGCCCGGGCCGCCGCGCCCGTTAACAGAGAAAGGTGCGCTCTCCGATACGGAAACGATTTCTCATGGCGGCCTTCGGGCTATTCGCCGTGCTGAGTCTGACGACGGGAGTTGAGGCAGACGGGGAAACGCGCGAAAGTGCTTCTTCGCTCCACCCAAGCCTTCGGCAATCGATCGGTTTTCCTTTTCAAGGGCGGCTCCAGAACGGCGTCCTTCTCAGAGAGTCGGCGTATATCCGGCACATGCCAGATTGCCTCCGGCGCGGACGTTTTTACGGTACAGGCGCGCTTGTACGGCTCATCGAGGGCGCCGCGTACCGCGTGGCTCAACGGGTGCCTGGCGGGGCGCGGCTATCTGTTGGAGAACTAAGCGCGCGGACCGGCGGACGCGTCACGGGGCACAACTCGCATCAAAATGGGCGTGATGCGGATCTCGCATTCTACATTCACGATGCACAGGGCAGGCCGCGCGAGGCGACGCGCTTCATCAACTTCCGCAGCGATGGACAAAGCCGAGAAGCTCCAGGCATCTTTTTCGACGACGTTCGAAACTGGGAGATGATCGCCAAACTCGTCTCGGACGGTTCCGCTCAGATCCAATATATTTTCGTATCGGGCCCGCTTCGGGAACGCTTGCTTCGAACGGGTGCGAGCCGCGCTCCGCGAGCGATCGTAGAGCGAGCGCGGCGCGCATTGGTCGTCCCACGTGAGGGCCACCCACACGCAAACCATTTTCATGTTCGAATCTATTGCCCCGAAGGGGACCGTCCGACGTGCCGGGACCGCGGCCCTTGGCAACCTTGGTACCGATAGCCACCGCCTGGATTGCAAGCAGCGGTCCCGATAACCGCCGTCTGGCGAGGCAAGGCGCAAGCTGCTAGTTTTTTCGTCTTGTTCGCGACGGGTTAGGAAGTTCCCGCGCTCTCGGAGAAAACCATGGCTTTTAGGCTCGTACTGCCACTTCTTTTCACGCTTTTTCTTTCGCTTCTTAGCGCTTGCGAAGATACACGCCGCCCATCCGCCGGCTGCGACCCCGTATGCACGGGAGACGCTGTCTGCTGCGGGATGACCTGCGCACAGCTCCAATCGAGCTTTGAGAACTGTGGCGCTTGCGGGAATGAATGTGCCCCCGGGCAGCTCTGCACCGCTGGCGTGTGCACCGGAGACCCGATCGACGCGGGCCCTCAGGATACGTCCACCGAAGATACCGGCGGCGGCGGCGAATGTTCACCGCCCTGCTCCGATACCGCGATCTGCTGCGGAAACCGATGCGTCAGCAATATGGTTCCCGGTGGCGATGGTCGGACGGACTCCTCCTTCCAGAACTGCGGCGCCTGCGGAAACGCGTGCGATTCGAATACGGCTAGCCGATGTGGAATCAACGCTGGCGGCAGCGTGCCGGCGTGTCTCTGCGGTGATGCGAATGCTTGCACGGGTGGACGTGAATGCGCGATCTCGGAAGGCACCTTCCGCTGCATCGACGTGAATACCGATCCCGCCAACTGCGGAGCGATTGGAAACTCCTGCGGCCAGGGTGAGTCGTGCGTTGGAGGAACCTGTGGCTGTGGCGGCGGGCCTACTTGTGGAGATGGTCAAGGCTGCTGCGGCGGGAGCTGCGTGGACACGACGAGCAACGCGGAGCACTGCGGCGCATGCGGAAATGCCTGCGGCGACAACGGTCCAACCTGTGTTGATTCGACCTGCCGCTGTGGTACCGAGCCTGCTTGCCGCCCACCCGAGGCGCCCGACGCCGGGGCCAGCTGCTGCGACGGCACTTGCATCGACAACACCAACGACCACTGCGGCTGTGACGGCACCATGTGCGATGGCGGACTGATGTGCATGGTCGGCGGCGGCTTGCTTCCTGGGATGGACGACGCGCCGTGCTGCGGAATGCCCCTCTTCGGCTGCCTCGGTCTCTGAGCCGCTCTATCTCGCGGGAGACCGTCGCCCTTTCCATCGCGCTCGCTCTTTTCGGGGCGAGCGCGTTTGCGCAAGAGCAGGACGAGTATCGCCTTCGCGCCCGTCTCGATCCCTCGACACATACGGTCCATGGGCGCGCTCAGATCACGTGGACCAACCGCTCGAGTGTGCCGCTCGACGAGCTGCTCTTTCACCTCTACCTCAACGCATTTGAAAACGACGGGACCGTCTTCATGCGTGAATCCGAGGGACAGCTCCGCGGACAGCGCTTCCACGGCGAAGGGTCGATCGAGGTAGAGTACCTACGGGTGGACGGCGCGGACCGCCTCGAAGGCTCCGATGATGAGCTGATCGACGGCGACCGCACGCAGCTTCGCGTGCCGTTGACCGAGCCTATTCCGGCAGGTTCGGCCGTTCAGATCGACATCGGGTTCCAGAGTCACCTCCCGCCCGGATTCGCCCGCAGTGGCTATCACGGCGATTTTCACGTCGTTGCTCAGTGGTTTCCGAAACTTGCGAAGCTCGAGGCGGACGGATCATTTGCGAGCTTTCCCTATCACGGCGCCGGAGAGTTCTACGCGGACTTCGCGCGCTACGAGCTAAACGTCGAAGTCCCAAGCGGATGGGTTGTCGGGGCGACGGGGGAAGAGGTCTCCGCTGGTGACGGACGGACCTTCGTTGCGGTGCCCGTCCACGATTGCGCGTTTGTCGCCGCACCATGGTTTGAGGAGCAGCACCGAGAAGTCACCCTCGCCTCCGGGCAAACGGTCGACATCCATATCCTCTACCCACCCGGATTCGATTCAGCGGTGGAGCGGCACCTCGATGTCACCGCGGCCGGGCTACTTCACTACGGAAGACTCTACGGAGACTACCCCTACCCCACGCTCACGATCGCTGTCCCCCCCCGCGGGGCGAGCGGGATCGGCGGAATGGAATATCCGTCGCTCTTCGTCACCGATGGGCCCTGGGTAAGTCTGCCTTGGCTGCCCATCACGGCGCAGGACGAAGTCACCGCCCACGAGCTCGGTCACCAATGGTTTCAGGGGCTCGTCGCCACGAACGAGGTGGAGTGGCCAATGCTCGACGAGGGCCTCACCGAATGGAGCACGGGTGAGCTGCTCCGAGAGCTCCACGGAAGACGAGGTTCCGGCCTGCGCGTGGCAGGCTTTGATATCGACGGCTTTGAACTCCGCCGGGTCGGCGCGTGGGCACGATACGCTCCACCTCCTGGAACCCCAGCGCATCGTTTCGAAACGTTCTCGCAATATGGGGCCTCTGTCTATGCGCGCACCTCCTCGATCGTGGAGACGATCGCCAGGACTTGGGGACGCTCTCGGACAACCCGCGCGCTTGGTCGCTACGCAAGACAGCAGCGTTTTCAGCACCCCGGCCCGGACGCTCTCTTCGACGCCTTCGATGAAGAGTTCGGTCCGTGGATGAGCCAGCGAGTGTTGCGCCCCGCGCTGATGGAGGGAGCGGTCTCAGCGACGCTCGTGCAATCGGTGGAGGGCAACCGCTTCCGAGTTCATCGCGCGGGCGGTCTTCCGATTCCGACGTGGATCGAGGTCCGCTCGGCGGCCGGCATCGAGCGGATCCGGTTTCCGGGGACCCAGCGAACACTGGAAGCGGAAGTCAGCGCTCCCATCGACGCGTTGCGAGTCGATCCGGACAGGAACAATCTAACGGACGGGCGCCGGGTGGACGATATCGTCGGCGCCTGGAGTGCAAACGATCCGATCGCGCTCGTCTCGGCGCTGCTCGCGTGGGTCGGTCCGTAACAAATGGCGAAGAAGTCCCAGAGCCGCTTCGCGCTATTTTCACGCGCGCCGTCCACTTTCCGCCACGCACGCGCGATACGATCAAAGAGCCGGACGCAACAATCTCACCGTCCGAATCGGATCCTTCTTGAGAGAGCTCTTCGATGAGCGCGCTTTCACTCCGGCGCCGACTTCTCGGTGGCGCAAAAACCATTTTTGCGATTCACCTCTTTTGGATTGGCGCCTCCATGTTGGCAGCGAGCGGTCTTCCCAATCTCCGGCTGGAGATCGAAACCCTGACGCGCCCCTCCTACCCGGTCTTCTTCGGTTTCCTTGCGACCACATTTGTCGCATGGACTCTACTTTCAGTCCCGCTTCGCCTGGTTTGGCTCGCCGCACTCGAAGAGCCGCGCTCCCCCGTTTCCGCAATCGCCCGAGGCGCCCAGCGAACGATGAGAGCCCTGCTCTTCCACGCGATCGATCTCGGACTATTGCTTCTCCTACTGGTCGCGACCGGCGTTGTAATCTGGGTCCTCGATGCCGCGCTGGAGGGTCCCGACTCGAGAGCGCACGATATCGCGCTACTCGTCGGAGCATCTCCATTGGCGCTCTATCTCGTCATTCGGGGCGCCGCGATTGATCTCGCGTCCGCGCGCCTACTCAACGCCGGAGTCTTTGAGGCACTCAAAGAAGCGCGCGGAGCGTGGAAGGCGGCTTTTGAATACGCCGCGTTCGCGCTCTGCGGACTGTTCGCCCTCGGAGCGGCCATCGAGCTCGAGAAATACGCGTGGGGATTCCTCCCTATTCACGTGCTCCTCCTCCTCCGTACACTCTTGCGAAGCGCGTGGCTTTCGCTCGCCCTGAACCGAGTAAGCAAGTCTTGAGCGCGCCGCTTTTTGGCATTCCTGCCGCGTAAAGCCCTCGATCCACTCCAGCATTTTGCAACGAGCGTGTCATGGCTTTCACTGGCATGGAGCCGGTTTTCTGTTAAAGCGCTCGATTCGGCAATCCGATGCGGGAACATCGCTGCCGAAAATATCCGGGAGATTGTTCAAGTTTTTCCGGAAGGGAGAGGCGGCAGAGACCGCCCTGTTTGGATAGAGGACACCGATATGACCAAGCGATTGGCACTACTTCTTACACTTGCTCTGACCGGCTTCGCCTGCGGCGACGACGACACCCGTCTCGTTGACTCCGGCACCGACGCCATCGTGATCGACGCTGCCGCGGACACGAGCACCCCAGAGGACACGAGCGTCCCGGAAGACACGAGCGTCCCGGAAGACACCAG
>JAHDCI010000115.1:14013-15925 GCA_020629955.1 Myxococcota bacterium
CTTCCGCGGTTGCTTCCCGGCCGGCGGCTGATTCCCACGGGAAACCAAAAAAACGCCCGACTTCGGTCGGGCGTTTTTTTTTTGCTGTCGAGCGAATGGAGGTCGCTACCCCTCGCGGCAGAGCACAAAATAGTTTGGCAAGTCTTTGCCCTCGCGCGTCGCTCGCCCAATCGACACGTGACGGGAAACTCCGCGAAGAATGTCTTGGGTCCCGTAATAAACGAAGCGCGAGAGACGCTCTCCGTTGGGGATCACGTCCGGCCAATGAGATAGACCACGAGGAGGCTCTACCAGGTAGTCGACGAGCAGTTCCCCGGGCTCATGATGCTGGTAGGCTCGAAAATAGCCGGGTCCCACCGTCTTCGTCACGAGATCCGTCGTGCGGTTGTACCCCCAAAGTTCCCCACGGCTGATTTCGCTCGGCTGCATAAACACTTTCGCAAACGCGGAAAACGCCGGCAGTGAATTGCGACCGTGATGCACCACTTCCTGATCGACGCCGACCTCGGCCGGAACGAGATCATCGATCGTCATCGGACGCAGTCCCTTCGCAAGATGGAAAAGCTTGGATTGCTCTTCGCCCGTCAGAGAAAGCGCTTCGAGACGTCGCTGGTCCGGCGGAAGCTCATCGAGGTACGCGCCCACAACAGACCCATTCACATGAGGCCCGCTCAACATTTCCTGAAGCTGATGCATACGTCAGATTTAGCACTTTATCCACAAACGCCAATACGCGGTTGCGAAGAATCCCAAAGGACAATCACCCGAGAGGGAACACGTTCGTCTGAAGAACCGTTACACTTGCGAATATGCGACGCGGAGAAGCTCCACTCGATGACGACAAGGCACATCGCTGGGCGATCGGCGTTGGCGGGGTGTGCCTGGCCGGAGTTTTCCTACTTGGGCTTTGGGCGCTGACGATCGACCGCGACGCCTCCGACATCGCTCCCCCTGTGGTTCAAACCCGTCCTCAGGATCCAGTCGTGTTTGGCAGATTGATGCCCCAGCGCTTCCCGATTCGTGGGCGGTGGGAGTTCGAGATGCCGTCCCGCGGCTACGCCATCACGGAATCTCTTAACGCGCAGCGCTATCCCGTTGAACGAAGCGCGCTTGGAGAAGATCAATGCGGGATCGACGTCTATTTCTCGCCGCATATCGAAGGACCGATCACCTTTCGCAACGAAGACGTCTCACTCGTTGAAGGGTGCGGAAACGACCTCGCCTATACCCTCAACGCACCGGAAGGCGACGATTCGACCGTCGAGGTCGCTCGCTTGATTCATCAGGAGCTCAACGCTTCCGAAGCTCGACGCCTCTTGATCAGTGGTCCGATCGCTCTGCGGCTCGCGGAAGCGGAGCGCCTTGCCCGTGACAACGGTCTTATGGGGGGAACGGAGCTCGTCCCGGTCGCGGTCGAAGCGGGTGAAACGAACGAAGCGGGGGAACACCAAGACGGTGCAGTACAGCTAATCCCCCCGAAAGAAGCGCCGAATGGATGCGTGCTCTGGTTCTACGCTTCCGAGGTAGCGACGGAGGTGATCGACCCCGAGCTTACCTCCGGCCTCTTTGCGTCTCAGATCAGTTGCGCCGGAACCCCGCCCCCGAGCGATGCACTCCGAGTCCACCGAAACGGCATCGTATACGCGAGGGTGTACGCCGAATGGGGAACGCAAACCGGGCCCTATCTGCGCGCACTCAATATTCAGAACGGGACTCCGATTCAGCCTTTGTGAATGCGGACCTCCAATCGGCCGGGATTCGCCCCCGCGCTTGACTGAAGGTCCGAACGACGTCAAAACGCGTGACCCTGGGGGATGAACCCCCAGCAGAAACGAAGTCGCGACTTCTTTGGTTGCGAGAAAATCAGGAGAAAAGACACATGGAGACGACGAAGCTTCAGGCTGAGGTCCGC
>JAHDCI010000355.1 GCA_020629955.1 Myxococcota bacterium
TTCGCAAGCGGCGCCCACTGCATCCCGCTGGACCCAGAACAATGAATCGCGAGGATATGCCTTGAGCCATCCCCAAACTTCCAGCGATGCGCCTTCATACAACCGAGTTACCCCGAGTCACACCGAACCTCAACTGGCGTGCAGGCTGCCACATGTTGTCTTCGGCACCCAACGAGGGCTTGATTTGGCGCTTGTTGCCGTCCGCGCCGCATGAGACGGTTCCGAAATGGGAACCTCTTGTAACAATCGCGTCGGCCCCTTCAAAACCAAAGCGGCCGGAGTCGCGCTCGTCGCTATGCTGTGCCTTCTCGGCCTGCACTTTCGAAGCGGCAACGCCATCGCACAGAGCCAATCCATCTGGTATCGATCCGTCGTGCCAAGCGGCGGACTCGCAAACATGAGTCAGTGGGAGCAGGTCCCGCAGATGGGCTCCACCAATATGAACGTCCGCGGGATGGACGGCGTTTCGATGATCGTTCGGCGCGAGGGGCCGAGCGCTGTAACGATTCAGATCACTTCCGGCGACCATGCGACGAGCAGCGCCGTCGATTGCGCGGCCCCGAATATGCCGCGGCGAGCAATCCTCCAGTTTCAGCAGACGGGTCAATCGGCGCCTGTTCAGCTCGCCATCCAATGCTCCGCGAATCGCCCCGCGGCAGATGACCTCGGCGCCGCTGGGCGCGGTCCCGTCATCTGATCGCTTAGGGTAGGATTGGAACCGGCGGTGCCTCATCGCCGGTTGGATCGCTATCAGACTCTCCCGCGGAACCTTCGGCTGGCGATTCGTCTGCGACCAGGTCTTCAAACACGTCCGCTGGGACCGGCTCCGTAAGCGGCGCCTGCATCACCATCATTGAACGGTTCCGCCAGCTCGTGAGAAAGATCCGAAGCCGACCGCCGCGAACCGACATCGCAGCGCCCACGAGACGCTCAGCATTTGGCACCTCGTAGGTGCGGCGCACCATATTTTGCACGTCGAGCACGGTCACATCGCTCGTTCGGAAATTCGCCGTAGCGAGAAAGCGTCCATCCTCCGAAATCGCCAACGTTCGCGGGTTTCCACCGGTGGTTGCGTAGAGGATCCGCCGCCCCGTCTCGATCGAGTAGCCCGAGATGCTGCCGAGGGTGCACGTCACATAGACCGTCTCTTCGTCGGGACTGAGTTGAAGATGACGCGGAAAAGGACAAGTCGAGAAGCGACGCTGCTCGCGTCCTTCGGCATTGAGGATCTGAATTCGGTCGCTACGAAACGACGCCACAAGAACGCGACCGTCGGAGAGCGTCACCATTCCGCGCGGCTGAACTCCCGTCTGAATCCAGCGGATCACTTCCCCCGCCTCAGGGTCGACGACCGCAATGCGCTGATAGGCATAAAGAGCGACATAGAGGCGGTGCCCGGACGGGCTCAGCGCCATGAACTTGGGTGTGAGCCCTACTTCGATCTCGCGGGTTACCTCGTAGGTCTCGCGGTCGATCACTTCGACAACGCCACGCCGAAAATTGCTCACATACGCGACGCGTCCGTTCGGATGGAACGCGGTTTCGACCGCGTTGCCGGGAAACTCGATGATGGCGAGTCGCTCGTAGGTTTCCGCATCGTAGACGTAGACGTTGTGCTCGCTCAGGCGCCCAAAGTTGCAAACCCAGAGGGTGCGCCCATCCGGAGAGAGCTCCACGCTTTTCGGTTGAACGCTTGTTCGAATACGCTCCGCAAACGTGAGCTCCGGACCGCCTCGCTCGGCTCGCCTCGCTTGCGCATTTGCGACCTGTACAGAGGCTGCGAGCGACGCCAATAGAAAAGCGATGACAAAGCGCTTCACGGCCGCACCTGCACTTCCGGGCCGAGCGCGCGCCGGATTGCCGCGAGTCGATTCTCCATCAGCGGCGGCGTTAGGTCTTGAAGGCGCTTGAGCTGAATCTCGACCGTACCTCTTCGCCGATTGTTCACCCACGCCCAAAAGCCGTTTTCAGTCCACAGCGCATCGGCTTCGATCGGCAGCGCTCGAACGCGGCCGTTTTGGACCCGAAACGTGGTGCGCAAAAGCACCGCATCTCGGGTATCGGGCAAACGAATCGCCGGATGTACGCTGCGAGCGATATGGCGCCCAAGTCGGTAACGCTGCCCTTGATTGGAGATGAGATTTCCGAGGGAGAACGCGATAACGGCGTCCCCTCGCGGAGAATCCACGCGCTCGACGGGCTGCAGAACATGAGGCCCAGTTCCAAGAATCAGGTCGACGCCCGCATCGATGAACGCGCGCGCGCGGCGCCTCTGCCAATCTCGCGGACGATTCCAGAAATCGAAACTCCAGTGAATCGAGAGGACCACAAGATCCGCTCTCGGACGCACTTCACGTACGTGTTCGAGCAAGACCTCATCTCGCTCGCCGCGCTCAAGCCACGCAACCTCGGTACTCGCCTCGCGGCCCGGCCCTTGGTTAATTCGGTCCGTCGCGCAGAAGAACGCAACCTCTTGTTCGCCGCGCCGGATCCAGACCGGTTCGAAAGG
>JAHDCI010000005.1 GCA_020629955.1 Myxococcota bacterium
TCCGCACCCCTAAAATCCCGAGGCGATATCGCTCTCGGGATTTTGCTTTCCGTCGGCTCACGATCGCTTGGTTCTATGCAACCCAATAGGGTTCGTATCCTGCGCATTCTCGGGGGTGCGAGCCTGTTGATCGTCGTGACCTGCGTCTATCCGTTCAGGAGCAATATGCATAGCCGCGCGATTGAACGGTCGCAGCGAGAGATCGGTCAGAAACGCAAAGGGCGTGGGAATGAAAGACCCTTCGTCTACTCGCACGAGCGCTTTGCTTTTTCCGCCTTTACTGCCTCGCGAAGTTTGCGACATGCAACTTTGTAAGCTTGCCGAATCTGTTCGATAGATTGGAGCGTTTGCTCAATCTCTGGAGAGGATAGCGCTTCTCGCACAGGCCAACGTGCAACCCAATCTTCGATGCGCTTCGTTCGACTTGTTAGTACGGTGTCGCTTTCACACTTCTCCGCCAAGAATTCGCGCCATGGACGTTCTCTCTTCTCCTGCTGATTGCACTTCTGGCACGACAGAACGCGGTTTCTCGGCCCGTTTTCAAGCCGGCCATCAAGGTGATCGAAATCACCGCGGCGAACCTTTTTGCCGCAGTAGGCACAACACCATTCGAAGTATTCGCGGATGGCGAGCTTTTGAGATTTGGTTAGGTCTGCGCTGACGATGGCACGCGCGGCCCTATCCATAATGTTCGCGGCAGTCGAAACCTGGGGCATGCGGCGAGAATACCATCGGAGGTTGTCGATGCGCCCCGCAACAGGTTGTGCCGCAGCACGATTGCCTGATTTCGGTTGGTTTCGCCGATGAAGTCATGCCCACAAAACGTGAGGAACTCGGCCATCGAGCCCGATTCAGGTTCATGTGGGGGCAACCCCGTGGAGGTTCGAGTCCTCTTTTCCGCACCCCTAAAATCCCGAGGCGATATCGCTCTCGGGATTTTGCTATTTGAGCCATTCGCGGATGAACGCGCGCGGATTTTGAAAAGCTGCCGCACGCTCTTGCAGCGAGGCAATCGAGCCTTCTAGACTTTGAACCGTGAGTGAGTGGGATGGCGAACGCGATCAGAGGTTGATTGCGATGGTGATGGAAGGTCAGTCCTCGTGGGACGAGATCAGCGTAGCTCTTGAGCGGAGCCGAATCGACTGCATGGTGAGGGCCGGGGAGCTCGGCTTACGCGGGTCGGACTCCGTGTCGTGGACGCCGGAAAGAGACCGACTCCTTCTCGCGCTTAAGGGTGCGCATCGAAGTACATCCGAAATCGCCGATATCGTGGGCCTTGGGCACCGAGATGTTCTCGAGCGCTTGGATCGCCTTGGACGCTCATCAACCAAATCGAACGCCGCCGCGGGTCGGCAGGACTGCGACACGTGGGAGGACGAGGACGACGAAGAAGAGCTTCATCGGGAAGCGGAGGAATAACCCTTCTACGGCCCCCGACCGGCCCTTTGTCGAATCATCGGAGATTCGTCTGCCTGGATGCAACGATACGAGCGAGTGGAACGTCTCGTCGATGCCCTGATCGCGGCGAGGAGAGGGTTCGCACTCACAGGTCTCGTCGGAAACGCATGAATCGATTGGTTTTTTCGAAACCGCAGCCACTTCCCGAAGCGCATGACCCGCCGGACCTTCTCCCGGAGTTTGTCCACGGGGCATAGAAACGGTAGCGTTCCCGTATGGCGAATATTCAAACGGTAGATGTGGAGATCGCAGGTGGTCGCTTTCGGATGACGACAGACTCCGGCGCAACCCGTCTGAAGGAGCTTGCAAGTCGTCTCGACCGGCGCGTGGATGACCTTGGGGACAAGGCCCGGCGAAGCGGTACCCCAGCGCAACTGCTTGCAGCGACCGCGCTATCACTACTTGAAGAGCTTGAAGAGCTTCGCGCGGAACAAGAGGCTTGGCGTGCGAAAGCGGACGAAGCGCTGACCGAATCGATCGCTCGACTCGACGCGAAACTCGCGGACGATTTCCGCTCTCGGCCCCCGTCGGCAAGCTGATGAAATCGCTCCGCGGGGCATCCGATGAAGAAGCTGCCCGGGTGGTCAAGAACGCGCTCCGGCACCAAATGAAGAACACGAGGGATACCACTCCTCGGAAGGCGCGCGGCGAGCGATCCGCGAAGATCGCGACGGCACTTGATGAACACGAATGGCTTCGCGGCGCGAAGTGCGTACTCGCGTTCTGGCCCTTCGGCTCGGAAATCGATCTCCGGAGCTGGATGGAGAAGGAACAGACCCGCGGCCGCCAGATTTCGCTCCCGCGGATCACAGAGGATGGTCTCGAGATTCATGATTTCCAGCCCGAGAACCTGGTCCCGCATCCGTACGGAATGCTCGAGCCTTCCGAAGACGCTCCGCGGACTCCGCGGGATGCCGTCGACGTGGTCATCGCTCCGGCGCTCGCCATCGATGCCGAGGGCCGTCGCATCGGCTACGGCGGTGGCTATTACGATCGATTGATGCCCACGCTGCCGAACGCGAAGCGCCTCGGCGTGTGCTTCGATTTTCAGTTAGTGGCGGAGCTTCCTGAGTTCGGTCACGATGAGCGCGTAGAGGCGATCCTCACGGACCGCCGATCGCTATTCTGCAACCCAATAGAACGTTCCTCCTGATGACTTATTCCAACAAATCACGCGCCCTCACCCTCTTATTGCTCGCGCTGAGCGCCAATGTGTTCGCGCAGGACGCCGCAACTGCGGTTGAAGAAGGCGCTGAAGCGACCGCCGATGCCACCGAGGCGACGGCAGACGTCACCGCCGATGTCGCGGCCGACCCGGCCCTCGCCGCCGAACAAGGCCTCGATCAAGTCGCGGAAGGCAGCGGCGAAGAAGACCTCGGCGCGATGGACAGCGAAGCGCCGCCCCTTCTCAGCGACGAGCAGGCCACCGCCGAGGAAGAGCTTCAAGGAGAGCGCTCGGGCACAGATCCTTACGAATACGAAGACCGCAGCTACTACTTCATCGGCGCGTTCTACAATCACAGCTTTATCCCAGGCTTTATGCTGAGCCTCTTTCTCGACGCGTATCAGGCGACGAATAACCCGACGACTGGACTCGAGTTTACGTATCGCCGGAACGGTTTCGACATCATGATTCGCGGCTACTGGCAACGCTTCGCCGTCGACGGTCCTTTCCGCGGTCCCGGAGATGCGGATTTCGAAACGGAGATCATCAACGCCAATATGCAGACGGCGATGCTGAGCGCGACCTTCCTCTGGGGAACACAGTTCAACAAATATATCGGCTTACAGTTCGGTATCGGCCTCGGTATCGGAGGCGCCTTCGGCGACCTGATCCGCACCGAAGCATATCCCGACTCGAACGCAGAAAGTGGCTACAGCCCATGCACTGGCCCGAGCAATCCGAACGCTTCCTACTGCGACCCGACCAGCGTCGCGGACGGTGAAAACGGTGGCCACTACAATGTCCCGGTCCGAAACTGGGCAAACGGCGGTAGCCTCCCGTTCATGTGGTTCCGCGCGTCGATTCCTCACCTCGCGATTCGCATCAAGCCGATCAAGCAGCTCCTGATTCGGGTCGAAGGCGGCTTCGATGTCTTCAGCGGATTCTTTGTCGGTGGAAGCCTCGGCTTTGGCTTCGGAGGCGGCTCGGACGATAGCCCACCGGAAGAAATCTTCGACGAGGTCGAGGAGGAGTAAAGGCTTCTTCTCAAACAAAAAAACGCCCGCCAATGAGCGGGCGTTTTTCGTTTGAGAACTCGCTAGTTAGTGTTCGGCCGCCGCGCGCAGGATTCGACGGTGCTTGGCGACGCTCTTCACAAGCCCTTCCAGTGACCCCTCGATCTCCTCAAAGTCGAGCGACTCGGTGGGGAGCTCGACCGTCAGAACAACATCGCCGTCTTCGTCGTACGCAAACTTGGATTGGACCATGTCGCGGTTCATTCGGAGCAACCATCGCGCAAGCTCAAAGCTATTGTCTCCACCCGTGGCGAGAAACGGAACGACCGACGCGACGAGCCAATGCTCATCGAGACGCAGATAAACGCCGACTTCGCCTTCGTCAGTCTCTCGCTCCGCGTAGAGAGTCTTCTCGTCATGTTCGGACGGGTCCCAGCCCATCTTCTGAAGGTGCGTTTCGAGCGTTGAGCGATCCACGTCCGCATGCTCCCTTCTCCATCCCAACAAATCAAGCCATCCTTGCGACGCGGCGCTCTGCGACTTACGGGTGATGTCATGCGCGGAACTATTCGAAAGCTCGGAATCGAAGGCAGCCTTTGGGCCCTGATCAGTGATTCGGGGGAAACCGTAGAACTTCTGGATTGCCCCAAAGCACTCCAAAAGAACGGAATAAAGGCGGAAGTCGAACTCGACCGGACCGCGGCGGATGTCAGCGTGGGTATGGTCGGAGATGTCGCCGCCGTGCGATCCTTTCGCGTACTTTCGGAGTAACCACGCTCAAGGCGACGGCTCGGTCTTTTTCCGCGCCGCTAGCTTCTTCTGAAGCCCGTAACGAGAAAGCCCGAGCATCTTCGCGGCGCGGGTAATATTGCCCTCCGTTTGCCGCAGTGCTTCGTCGATAAGCTCTTTCTCGAGAGCGCCCACGCGTGCCTTCAGGTCGAGGGACTCAAGCGACACTCGCGCGCCCAGGTGTTCGGGCAGAATCACGTCATCCGCGAGAACAGTCGCTCGGCGGAGCACGTTTTCAAGTTCGCGGACGTTTCCGGGAAAGCTTCGCTGGAGAAGCGATCTCATGGCGCTGTCGGCCATTCGGGGTGGGTCGCGTCCTTCCGCGATCGCCGCTTCACTCAAGAGCAAATGAACGAGCTCCGGGATATCCGCCAAACGTTCACTCAGTGGAGGAACATCGAGCTTCGCCACGGCGATCCGAAAGAACAGGTCCTCCCGAAAGTGCCCCTCCCTCACGAGTTTGCGAAGGTCGGTTTGCGTCGTAGCCATAAGCCGCACGTCGATATCACGTTCTCGTTCGCTACCGAGTGGGCGAATACGCCTCGTCTGAATCACTCGAAGAAGCTTTGCCTGCGCCGAGGCGCTGAGTGATTCAACGCCGTCGAGTACCAACGTTCCTCCGGCTGCGAGTTCGAACACGCCCGCACGATTCTCTTCCGCGCCGGTAAACGCACCTCGTTGGTGCCCGAAGAGTCGACTCTCCAGCAGTGAGCCCTCAAGCCCTCCGCAGCTTTCTACGAAGAGTGGCCCGCTTCGCCGAACGCTTCGCCGGTGCATCCAATCGGCGAGGTGCTCCTTCCCCGCGCCGGGTGGACCCTGAATAAGGATTGGAAGCTCACTTTCGGCGAGGCGTGCGGCCAGGTCATAGGCCGAGCGCATCGCAACGCTGCGAGCAATCGTGCGGTCTTCCTTCGGCTCGCGCAGCCTCCCAAGTTCATGTTCTTGCCGGCGCACGCGATCCGCGAGCTCCTGGCGAAGCTTTATCAGCTCCCGGCTCTGCGTTTTGACATGTGCGTCCTGTTCCGCACGGGTAAGCGCGAGGGTCACGAGTTCGGCAAGTTCGGAGAGAATCTCCAGCTCGGTCTCGGCAAATGCAGCGGGCCTTCGTCGGTCTTCGAGATAGAGCACGCTCGCATCCCAGCGAAGCGACACACAAGCGATGGAGCGCAGGGATTGAGCAACGACACTCGCTGCCCCGGAGAGGTCTTCATCCTCGAGCGCGTTGCGCGTCGAGACCACCCCATCTTCCAATGTCCGCGACACGACGGATCGCGAAAACGTATTCTGAGTCGGGCCGTCTCGATACAAGGACCGCTCCGCCATCACGTGATATTGACCGTCTTCGCCTCGTCGGATCAACAGCGCACGTTCTCCATCGACCAACTCGAGGGCCGCATCGAGGAGAGTTTTGCGCAAGCGCTTTGCCGAACGTTCCGTGACCAGCGTGCGGGTCAGTGACGCGAGCTTCCGCCACCTCAGGTGAAGTCTCACGTTCGCCGAACTCTCCTTAGCGCGCGCTTCGATCCGGGGCGCGGTCAACGCGCGCGCAAACTCCGGGAGCGCGCGAAGGCTGTACCGGTCCGATAGACCAAGCGTTTGAGAGGCGTCATCGAGCAATCGCCGCACTTGCGAGAGTGCCGCTCGCGCTTTTGCTTCATCACGTGTCCGTTCGGCGACCTCCGAATCCCAGAATGCAAGCTCGAGCGCACCCTCAAAGCTCTTTTGGAGCGCGACCCTCGCAAGCTCGGGAAGCTCGGCGGTTCCCTCCGCACGAAGCGAAAAGCGCGCCCGCGCGAGGGCGTCCCGGCCGCGACCGTGGGCGCTCGCCGTAGCGCTTGGCACATCCTTCAGGAGTCGCTTCGCGAGCAGAGGTTCACTCGCCGCGAGCAACGATGCGGCGTGTGCGCGAACCATCGCACCGGCAGGTTGATCTCCGCTCGGGACGTGCGCCACAAGCGCCTCCAAGGAGGCACCACCAAGTCGTCGCGCGTTGGAGATTTCGCTGAGCCAGAGGAGCGCCGTCGCTGATGAGTCGGCTTGGCGCTTTAACGCGGATCTCGCGGCGTGAATCGCAGACCGAGAAAGGTCGACCTGTCCGAGAAAAGATCGAGCCCACGCCAAGTTCGCGAGAGCTCGAGATGCCTCTCGGTCTTGTCCAAGCTCCAGATATTGCGCCGCCGCGTGCCTCATCGCGGCGAGCCCGCCGCCGAGATCCCCACGGTCCCACTTTAGCGAGGCCAAGTTGGTCTCGGCCGAAGCTACGAGTGGACCGTCTCCAAGCGCACGAGCGCTACGAAGGACCTCCGCTTGGTCCGAAGCCGCGGCAGCAAGCCGCCCGGCCATCTTATGCAGACTCCCGCGTACGCTTAGCGACCTCGCGCGAGCAACGCGGCGCGTTTCGCTCTCGAGCGTCGGCCTACCGAGTGGACGAATGGGGGCGATGGAGAGTCCGGCTAGCGCATCTTCCGCGCCAGCCCCATCCCCGGCGCTCAGACGCCCCCACGCGATCACCGCAAGGTCTTCCGAACGCTCTGCGACGCGCATCGCTTCCGCCTCTCCTTCCGCAAGGAGGATCCACGCAAGGGTCGCAAGCGCCGCGCGTTCAGCGCCGTTCTTCGGCACAAAGCGAGAATCGAACCCGCTCCGGCGCAACACCTCTTTCGCATCCGAGACGCGTCCGAGGCGGCGAAGCGCTTCCGCGTATTCGGCAACGACCGAATGCTCCCAGCGCTCTGTATCTAGCCATGACTCCGCATACGCAATGAGCTCCGTGTATCGACCAAGGCGGCGAAGCGCTTGAAAGAGGAGCAGGTGGGCATCAAGCGAAGGTACGCGCTCAATCCATCCTCGGCAGAGTTCCGCGGCTTCTCGCGCATCGCCGTCGCGGAGCGACTCGAGCACCCTTCGAGTAAGCGGCACGGAATCGCCGCTCGCCAAATCTTGAAAAGCCCGAGCGCGGGGCGACTCAGACCCTTCGAGCGTTCTTGCCAGCGCCAAAGCATCCGAGATTTCGCTTTGAGAAAACGCGATGGACGAACGCAGGATAAATGTCCGACCGCGCTCGGAAGCCACGCCCTCACGCAGCGCAGCAGAAAGTTCGGCGCCGTCAAATCCTGCGGCGAGGAGCTCGGCGACGGGCACCTGCCCGCCGAGCGCTAGAAGGTGGAAAGCGAGACCTCGGCTTGTCGTTGATGTTGTTCGAGAGATCTCCAGCGCGACGCGAGCGTTTCCAGTCGCAAGTCCCCTCTCGACGATCTCGACCGCGAGCCCGGGAAGGCCTGCGCATGCCTCGAAGAGAGCGTCCTGGTCGAGCGCGTCACCTGTTTCGACAAGCTTCGCACCAAGGGCTTCAAAGTGATCTCGATCGAGCGGAGATAGTTCGATGGAAGTCCCCTCGCTCGGCTTCGAAAGAGCCTTGCCCACAAGCCAAACTCGAGCGCCTTCGAGAGAAAGGCTTCCCATCGCTCTCCAAAGATCAGCCTGTGAATGCAGGTGAGGTGCATAGACAATCGTATCCGCGCTCAACGAGGGAATGATGGCGTTCGGTGGAAGCTCGAGAAAATGTGGAACGCGCAATCGCTCTCGAAACGCCTCGCTCTGCGCTCGGCCTGCGGCTTCCCGCACGAACCGGTCGCGGCCGCTTCCTTCCGGCCCGGTGACCATGATGGGCTCTGGCTCTCCCTCCGCAAGGAAGTGATTCGAAAGCACGTGAAGCTGCGCTTCATTTCCAACGAAGGGAAGGTTCGCGACGCGAAGTAGTTTTTCCCGAGGGCCAGCCGATTCGAGGCCCCTTGCGGGCAAGACGAGCGTCAGCCCTTCGGTCCGGGCGATCGTCTCGAAAAGTTCAAGTGCAGACGCAGCGCTCTCGGGCCTCCCCTCCGGTGCAATAGCGAGGAGCGCCCGGAGCAGACGCCAGGTCGCTTCGCCGAGACCGAGCGAGGAAAGGCGAGCAAGGGACGGTGGCGCCATCGCAGAGAACTTCGGCAGTTCGTGCGCGTTCCGAAGCTCGATGCTGGCGCTCTCGCTCGACGCAAGTACGGACTCTCCGAAGAGCAGCGCGATCAGGGTTACCCCAAGAGCGTAGAAGTCGGTCTGAGGACTGCGAGTTCCCTGCCACGCCTCCGGCGCGATATAGCCGGGCGTCCCTCGTACAACATGATCAAGTTCTGTGTTCGGTCCCGCAAGGTCGAAGTCGATCAAAACCCCGCGGCCCGAGGACGCGAGGAGGTTCGCTGGCTTGACGTCACCGTGTACAACGCCAGCGGCATGCAGCTCACGGAGCGCGACAAGCGCGTCCGCGACGAGTTGAAAAGCAAGCTGCGTGCGACGGTTGCCCGACACCAGCGCGCACGTTCGAAGCGCCGGCTCTCCTTCGATCAATTCCTCCACCAGCACCCCTGCACCGGAGGAAAACGAAAACGGCTCGGGTACCTGCTCGTCGACGAGTTGGAGCTCGAAGACTCGCGGCAAATGAGGACTTCGAATCTTGGAGAGAAAGCCGAACTCTCGAAACAAGCGACCCAAAGCGGATTCCGGCACGACTTTAAGCGCGCGCCGCTCCTCCCGAAGAATATCCTCCACCGCCAACACGCGACCGGACGCTCCCGCCCCCAGCTCTTCGAGATGACGATAGCGATTTCGCCAGTGATATTCGGGGTCGGCCATTCCTCAACAGGCAACGAAGTTGACGATGCCGCCAACAAGATTGGCACCAAGCCGCCGACCAACGCAAACGGAAGTGACCGAGAGCGACAAAATCGAAGACTCAGCCTTCAAAGCGCGCCCTTCGGTAAATGGGTGTCCCAGAGTGACGCCCGTCGGTAAATGGGTGTCCCAGAGTTCCGGCCGGAATGTGGGTGTTCCAGAGTGCCTTCCTCCGGAATTGGTGTCTTGAAATCGAGAGCGACATAGGGTGGTGAAATGAACCTTGAGGATTTTGCCCAGCGCGCTCGCGACTATTGCTCGTGGATGGAGCCGTTCCTGGACGGAGTGGATGTAAGTGCAGCCGACCTTCGAAACCTCCTGCCGATCGCGGAGCAGCTACTCGATGGGCTCGTGCAGCTCGCAGACATGCCGAACGCGGCCGAGCTGGAAAGCGATGGCCTAGTTGAGGGGTCGCCGAGAGCGCCCACGATCCGTTTCACAAATGACGTACTCTCGACTCTCTATCTCGCGCCCGATAGAGACCTCACGCGTTGGAGGGAACACGCGAAAAGTCGCAGCATCGTCGCGCCATCCTATCAATGGGTCAGATACGAAACGCTTCCCGAAGGAGGGAGCATCGGCGACCTATCCGACGATCTCGCGTGTATCTACACGGACCTCGCACGTGGGCTCGCGTATTGGGAACGGGGCTTTGCGACCGACGCACAGTTCGAATGGAAAACCTTGATTTCCCACACTGGCCGCCATCTCGTCGATGCGGTCTGTGCGCTTCGCAGCCAACCCTTGAACTGCTCCCCACTTCGTCCGCTGGAGCTCTCGAAGCGCTCCGGAAAAGACGGCTAGTGCGGGGGTCAAATCGATAGAAGGGATGACCTTTCGTCAGGGCCGCCGACCCGAGGTTCGGTCAACGAACGAAAGCCGATATCGAAGGAAGAGCGAAGCTCGCCGGAGGCCCTGGCGGACGAGGGCCGTTCTAGCGATTTGAACCACGCACTAGCGCCAGCGCGCGGGCTCCGCGGAGGCCCCCACGCCCAGATCGAAATCGAGAGCGAGGCGTACCCCGACGCGCCAGACCGAAGGAAGCGCGCGATCGCCTACCCCGAGCTGAGCGCGATCGAAACGAGTACGCCGAACAAAGAAACGAAGGTCCAAGCCTGCGAGCGAGCCCTCACGCCTTGACCGAGTCAGCAGGGGCACACCGATGCCTACGCCCCACGTAAACGCGGCCGCGACTTCCGCGCCAGCGAACTCATCTGAGGCACCTGCGAGGGGAGCAAACTCAACGCCAAGGTCGACCGAGAGCGACTGCAAAAAGAGATCGAGGCGCTCGCGCCCCGTCGACATATCGATCAGAAAGAGCGCCGGCCAGAGCGGTCGAAGTTCAACTCCCACTGCGAGAGAAACCCCGCGGCTGCCAAACGCTCCGGCCAAGAACGGGCCGCCCGCGTTCAGGATCCGTAGCCGGAGCTCCGCCCCCGCTTCGAAGGAACCCGAGTCGAGCACGTTCGCACCCGCTTCGATTCCAAGCGTCGCATCGGCATCGAAGCGGCGATAAGCCCCGTCTCCACGCTGCGCGGAGGCTGCACTAAAGGTCCCGAGCAGAAAGCACAACACGAGAAAAACGCGTCCCACTTTCTCCAAGACCCAAATGAGTCTTGGCCGGGACGCGTCTTTATCGCGGCGCTGCTGGGTGTGGCTCACGCCAGATGTTGTGCTTCAGCGAGCCGCGGAGGCAAGCCGTTCTTGCGCGATCATGTCCGCAATAAGATGCGTTGGCTGCATCGCGCCCTTCGCCCGATCCGCAATCTCCCAAAGGATATCGTAGATGCCCATGACCCGCTCCGTGACCGCATCCGCATCGTAGCCGGCAACTTCAGCGGCGACGTTCATCAGGCCGCCAGCGTTGATCGCATAGTCCGGTCCGTAAAGGATGCCACGCTGGTAGAGATCATCGCCGTGCTTCGGCTGCGCGAGCTGGTTGTTCGCGGCGCCCGCGACAATGCTGCAGTTAAGTGCGGGAATGGTCTCGTCGTTGAGTGCGCTACCGAGAGCACAAGGAGCGAAGACATCGCACTCGGTCGCGAAGATGCTCGCGAGGTCGCCGACTTCCGCTCCGAACTCACGCTGCGCGCGCTCCGCTTTTAAGGGATCGATATCCGCAACGACGAGATTCGCCCCAAGCGCGTGAAGCTCTTTGCAGAGGTGATACCCCACATGCCCGACACCTTGAACAGCAACACGAAGACCCTCGAGGTCGTCACGTCCGAGCTTAAACTTCACAAGCGCTTCGATGCCGCGACGGACTCCAAGCGCAGTGAAGGGACTCGGATCTCCGCTGCCGCCGTTCTCCTTCTTCACGCCGGTCACGTTCTTCGTAACGCTGCGGATGATCTCCATGTCCTCCACCGAGGTGCCCGAATCTTCCGCGGTGATGTAGTGACCACCAAGGTCCTCCAGGAACTGGCCGAACGCCCGAAAGAGCGCTGCGCGATCAAATGCTCCCTCAGGCCGCATGATCACGGACTTGCCGCCCCCGTGCGGGATTCCGCTTATCGCCGCTTTGTAGGTCATGCCGCGGGCGAGTCGCATCGCATCGGTGATGGCAGCTTCTTCGGTGTCGTAGGGAATACAGCGACAGCCGCCGAGTGCCGGACCAAGACGCGCGTCATGAACGGCGACGATGGCACGCAGCCCGGTAGCGGCATCGCGGCGCAAGTGAAGTTCGCCGTAGTCATAGGCTTCCATGGCTTCAAAAATCTGCATCGGATTCTCCTTGCGGCCGAGCCTAGAGCGGGAATTTCGGGTTGAAAAGGAAAGAAAACGCGAATCTCGCTCATGTTGCAAGACCGTCGTTTTGACGAACAAATTCAAACCCTTACAAAAGCACCAACGTGCCGCATCGCGTCAAAAGCCATCGGTGGCGGCACGCTGTCCGCGCGCGGATTCTTCATTTCACCCGATTCTTATCCTCATCTTCCGGCCTCTCGGGATGTCGTGGAATGGACCGATCGATGACGAGGCTCATATTTGCAAGCTTCGTTTTCGCATTTTGAAAATACCGAAACATCAATTGCGACCTATAGTTTAATCCGATGCACTCAAAAATCGTCGGAGCCACCATCGCCATGCAGATTCTCGCCGGATGCGCGAGCATGAACCCTGCTGCACCGCACGTTGAAGGACTCTCCGAGTCGGATTGGCGAGAAGAGCGCCGCTTGCTGTGGGCATCGTTGCGAGGCAGTGAATCCCGGAACACACGGATGAGCCCTTGGTTCTTCCCGAACGCACAGCGGGTGATTCGCACTCCATCCAACGCCGACCTCGAAGCGCACGCGCGGCTCTACATTCGCGAAGAACACTACGGAAAGGTGCAATGCAACGTATCAGGTCAGGGTTCGGTGTTCGAATGCACGCTCGCGGACGGCCCCTTTATTCGATTCGAAGAGCGATGCGAGCATGCGAACGTGGAGTTCTGGGCCAGTCGTTACCGGGTTGAGCCCTGGCGCGTCGACAACACGAACGTCGGGTATCTGATTTTTGACCAAGACGGATCGCCGCTCGCCGCGCTGGACCTCGACCACAACTGGCGCTTTCGCGCACACCTTCGAAACCCGCTCGCGGAAAACGATCAAATCGCTGTCGAAAGCCTCGCGCACGTGCTCGCGATGGTTTGGGAAATTGACGAGAACGTTTGGGAACCCATCTGCGCAGGCTCCATCAACGGTCGCCGCTATCCCCGATTGTGAAGCCGGTCTAGGGCCTTCCTATATTCTGGGTTGCCAGAACGTGGAGGATTGGATTTAGAGAGCTTTGAGAAGTGAGGAGGAAGAGTGGTGCTCTTTCGACGAGCCTCGGAAAGCTCTGTGATTTCAGGGGCTGCGCTATGGCGGCCCAGAATTGGGGGACAGGCCCTAAATCAATCAACGCCGAAATCTCGACGAAACTCGAGGCACTGACGCGAGCCGCGTTCGAACTCGCGGCATGTCGTTCCGCGAATCTCATAAATCTGGCAGGCATGTTCACTCACACTCGTGCCGAGATGTACGCATGCGCCAGTATCATTCGTCGCGAACGCGACCAGACCGAAGTGTCCGGGTTGAACCTTCTCGACCAGATCCGGGCGGCCCGCTTCTCTCCAGCGAACCAAATCTTCTGGCGGGATCAATATGCGACCGTCATGCCCAGTCCGGCAGCACGCTCCGCACGTGAGACAGTCGAGTTCTTCGCTCATCAAGCAGGAGATTGTTCGCGGCGCGCGCGGAGCCGAAGTGCGAGCCCCGCGGCGAAGAGAACCCCGGCGAAGAGATAGACCGCCCACCACCACGGCAAATCGACACCGAGTTGCCAGCGAGCGAAGATGGCGCCCGCGCCAAGCACGAAGAGCCCAGCAATACCGACGTGGACCAAACCGTGGGTTGCCCATGCACGCGAAATCGCTCGGAGCGCGCCAAGCGCCATCGCAGCGAACCAGAGCGGCTGCTGGGCGTTTGAGAAAATCAATCCCGCGCCAAAGAGTAACCACATGCCGATGGTGACGGGCATCTGCAATCGATCGAAGAAGCCGCCGCCTCCTCCGCCGCCACGTGGTGGCTGGCCATCGCCGAAGCGCGTTTCGAGATATCGCATGATGTCCCGGCTTTCGGGCATCCACTCATCCTTGCCCTCTTCCTCGATGCGAAGGACAGGCACGGTGTGTCGTCCTCTTGCCGCGAAGAGCGCCTCACCGTGCTCACTCTGGTTCGCGTCCCGTAGTTCGATCTGGTCCTCGATACCAAGCCGCGCGATCGTTCGACGAACCATCGTGCAGTAGCCGCAGAGCGGCGTGTAGTAGAGCGAGAACTTGGTGTCTTCCTGCATCTTTTGCGTCCTTACTCTGCGCTCTGAAGCATCTCGAGAAATGCGTCTGCGGAGACCGGCCCCGTGACGCGATGGGCAACTTCCCCGCTCTCGTGGTGGATCGCCACAAAGGGAAGTCCGAGTTGTTCGTAATCGTCGCGCAAGATGGCCCAGCGATCTTGCTCATTCTCCGAGAGGTCGATGCGCACGGGGATAAAGCGCTGGGCTTCCGCGACGACGCGCGGATCGCTCATCGCTTCATGCTCAAGTTCGTTGCAGGCGAGGCACCAGTCGGCGCCGAAGTCCACGAGAAGTGGCTTTCCTTCACTCTCGGCGCGCGCTCTCGCTGCCGCGTAATCCGTCTGCCACTCGATATGAGCGCCCGCCGGGAGAGCCGAAAGCCAGAAGATCAGCCCGAGCGCGCCGGCGGTGCTCATCGCAACGCCGAGCCCCTTTCGAACCTTCTCCGAGGTGGGACTGTACTTAAACGAAAGGTGAATCGCGCCAACCGCAAGACCGCCGATAAAGAGCGCGAGAGGAATCGCCCACCAAAGGGTCGTTCGTACTTCAGGGCGAGGCAGCGGGAGGAAACTTCGAACGTAGTAAATCGCGAGTACGAGCATCACGATTCCAAAGACACTTTTGACCCAATCGAGCCACTTCCCCGACTTCGGCAAGCTGACGGCGAAGGTCCCGACGACAAAGAAGAGAACTCCGAGACCGAGGGAGTAGACGAAGAGTGAGAGTGCTCCGAAGCCAGCGTCCTGCGTCGAAGCGACGTAGCCGAGGAGAACCGCCAGAACCGGACCAGTGCATGGCGCGGCGATGATGCCGTTCACGAAGCCGATGAGGAACGCGCCCTTGTAGCCAGAGCCGCCTACCTTGGCGAGCTTGTTCTGCAGGCTCGACGGCAGGTTCATATCCCACAGGCCAAACATGGAGAGCGCCATCGCCACAAAGAGCAACGAGAGGCCAGCCATCACCCAGACGTTGCCGTTGAGCGCGCCCATTCCCGCTCCCGTCATCGCGCTGATCACGCCGAGCGGTGTGAAGAGTGCGGCAATTCCGAGAACGAACGCCAGCGAGAGCATCGCCCCTTCAAAGCGCGACTTCGCCTCTCGCGCACCGAAGACGCTCACCGTGATCGCGATCATCGGATAAACGCATGGCGTCAGGGCAGTCGCGAGCCCCGCGCCGAAAACAATGAGCAATGCGAATCCGTAGCTCCCGGATTCGAGCGCCCCCGAAAATTCGCCTGCGAGGTCTCCGAGAACGTCGGCTCGAGCCAGCGTCGGCACAGAGAACGAAGCAAAGATGGCCGCTCCGAGGAGAGCGAGGAAACGCTGTGTAGATGAGTGCTTCACGTGTACGTCCTAGCGGGTGCGGGGCTGGGAATCAATCGACAGGGCTTCACGGAGAATCTGCTGAGGCGCCCAAACCGTCATGCCGCGCCACCAAGTTCGGCGCCGCTATCTGTCCATAGTCCCGAGGAAGCGACTCGTTACAGGCACACCAATTTCTCAAAGCCGCTCTTGACACACATGATAGCTGCACTACTTTTTGTTTCATGGCCAATATCACGAGCGCGTCGGCAGAGACGGAAATCGATCGCATCCTTCGAGTCGCCGAAGCGTTTTCAGCATCGGGCGAGAGGTGGTCGATGGCGCAACTTGCGAGGGAAGCGGAAGTCTCACGCGCTACCCTCTACCGGCGGTTCGCCAGCCGCGTTCTTGTCGAACAAGCGCTCCGAGAGCGCGGAGAAAAATCTTCGCTCCGTTTTGGCAGCGTCGAAGACCGAACCCTCGACGCGGTGGCACATTTTGCAGAAGCTGGAACGCTCTCTCAGATCTCGCTCGAAGAGATCGCACAGGAAGCCCAGGTCGGGATCGCGTCGATCTACCGGCTCTTCAAGAACCGGGAAGGACTGCTAGGCGCCTTCGCGCAGAAACGAAGCCCTCAGTCGATTCTGGAGCGCGGCTTCGCTTCGGAGACAAGCCTTGCGGACATTCTCGAGGAGATCGCGATGGCGCTCGCTCAGCAGCTCTACATTCAACCGCCCGAACTCCAACGAAGGCGCGCGGGGGACTTCGCAAGAGTCGAACAAGCAGGACGGGAGAAGCTCGTTGCATTCTTCGACTTGCGCGTGCGCGGGGGCGAGCTTCACGGCGTGCCGGAATCCCTCGCAAGAAACTTTCTCGCGCTCATGGCGGGACACGGAATGCTCGCGCGCGTCGAAGGCCGGCCGCCTCGAACGGAGGATGTCCATTCCGCCGTTCGACTCTTTCTTCGGGCAGCAGCCAACAAGGCGAGCCAAACATGACGGTGCGATACGATCTTAGCTCGAAGGAGCTGCACAACAACGCACACGAGATCTTTCGAAAACTGCGCACCGAGGATCCGGTTCATCGCGGCATCTTCATGCGGCGCGATGTCTATTTCGTCACGCGCTACGACGATGTGAAGGAAGTCCTCCGCTCGCCCGAGCGTTTTGTGAAGGACCCTGCGAACTCGTCGCTCGGAAGTGCGGGGCGACGCGCCTTGCCGATCCCCAAAATGGCGGAGCCATTGATGAACAGCATGATCACGTCCGACGACCCCGCGCATCGCCGGCTTCGTCGGTTGATCTCCAAAGCCTTCACGCCACGGACAGTGGCCAGTTTGAAACCGGCGATCGAGACCAAAGCACGGTCCCTCGCGGCAGACCTGGAACGTCTGGAACGCACCGACTTTATCCCCACGTTTGCCCTGCCGCTCCCGGTGCACATCATCACGGTAATGATGGGAGTGCCCGCAGAGGACATCCCTCGGTTTCAGCGCATCATTCACAATATCGTGCGCAACGCGACACCTTGGAACATGCCGCGCATCATGATGGGGCTTTGGTCCTATCGCCGATACATCGACCGGCTATGTGCAACGAAACGAGAATCTCCGGGCGAAGATCTCCTTTCGGCGCTCGTCCTCGCGGAGGACGAGGGAGAGCGGCTGAGCTCTGCGGAGGCAGTCGCAATGAGCTTTTTGTTGCTCTCCGCCGGTCACGAAACGACGGTCAGCCTGATCGCCAATGGTGTTCTCACCCTGGCCTCAGAGCCCGGTGCGTGGCGACACCTTCAACAAGACCCCGAGCTTCTTCCAAGCGCAATCGAAGAGGTTCTGCGATTCGAGAGCCCAACGCTTGGCACTGAGTTCTATTACGCCCGCGACGACATCGAGATGCGCGGAACACGGATTCCGGCGGGAGCCGCGATCATGCCGATGGTGATCTCGGCGAATCGTGATGAGCGAGCATTCGACGCCCCCGATACGCTACGCCTCGATCGCTCTCCGAACCGGCACATGGCCTTTGGCACTGGTCTTCACGCGTGCGTCGGCGCGTCGCTCTCGCGACTCGAGGCGAAGGTCGCATTCACGGAGCTGCTTACTCGATTCGATGCTCCGCAGCTCCTTGAGGAGCGCGCATCCCTTCGCTTTCAAAACGCGCTCTTTCTACACCGACTCAAACGACTTCCCCTCCGGTTTCGGCCACTTCGAAAGTGACCGAAACCGCGCCTGCCGGTGGGTCGATTTATCGACCTTCGCAAGCGCGAAGCTCGTCCATCGTTGCGGCATCCCGGGTGCATTTTAGGCGCTGCACCCAGGGCAAGAGCCCGTATTGCGGGCGGGTCGTCGCGCCTTGCACGCACTCTGCGTGAAGCGTCGCAGGGAGCGTGGAGACATCAACGCCTGCTTCCTGCGCCGTCAAACGGGCCACGTTATCGCAGACCTCCTCCGCGTCAGGCGGCACCATCCAGCCGAAATAAAACACCGCTCCTGCAATCCCCAAAATCGCGACGAGCGCGCCACAACCGATTCCAACCTTCTTCAACATCGTTCCCTCCTTGGGTAGTTGTGAAGGCTTACGGCGCGCAGAATCGCAGTCTTCCCCAAAAAACTGATGTGAACGTCATTTTCTTTGCGAACGTGTTTTGCCCCCAAAAAAAGGGCGACCCGAGGAGGGCCGCCCGCTGCGCGAATCGAGGCGTTCTTAGGCCCCGGCGCGAATATCCACGGTGAGCCGGATCTGATTGTTCACCTTCAGCTCGACCGCGGGGTTGATTTCAATTCCGTAGTCGCTGAGGCGGAGCTGGAGCTGCGCTCGGGCTCGGATCGTCCCATCGTCGTTAAGCCGAACCCGAAGATTGGCAGTGACGTCACGCGTCTGACCGCGAATCGTCATTCTCCCGGTGATGCGGAGGCGGGTATCTTCGCCAACGGTCAAGGACGAAGCGCCGGAGACCCCCGTGATTTCGAGCGTCGCAGTCGGATGCGCGGAAGCGTTAAGCCAGTCGGAGCCGCGAAGGTGTTCATCGCGGAGATCGATTCCGGTCCGGAAGCTATTGGTTTGTACCGTGATCGTGCCGGAGATGCTGGAGAGATTGTTCGGGTCGATCCGGAACGAGCCGCTGACCGCCGAACTCATCCCATTGATGGTCTCGAGCTGCGCGACAGAGCGGAAGGTCGCCCTACCCCGGGTCACGTTGTACTCGCTCTGGGCAAAGGCGCCGTTGGCCAACATGAGTGAAACGAAAAGAGTGGGTGCGAACAGGGACTTCATCATGGGTATATTCCTTAAACGAGCCGGAGCCCGCAACATTCACTGGAGGCGAAAGAAAAGCGAGACCAGAACATCGCGCCGTTTGTAAGCGAAAGTGTCTTAGCCGCCGAGGTCCTCGAGCGCGGCCCGCGCATCCTGGTTCCCCGGGTCGAGCTCCAGTACTCGTTGCAGTTCGGCCCGTGCTTCATCGTCTCGTCCCGCCTGCCGCAAGAGCCCAGCGAGGAAGATGCGGTTTGCGGCTTCGTTGCTGCCGTTCTCCACCAATCCGCGCGCATGGACGAGCGCCGAGCCCAATCGATTTTGTGAGGCAGCAATACGCGCCGCACCAGCAAGCGCACGACCATTCCTGGGATTGATCTCGAGCGCCTGGCCAAAGCGTAAGTGCGCCATTTGAAGGTCTTCATGACGCCGGTGATAGTTGCCTGCACGGATCAGCTGATTGAGTCGACCGCGGACTCCGCGGGCACCTTCTCGCGCAGGTCGAAAGGGCACGTCCGCAGGCAGTGGGTCGACCCGCTCGGTCACGGCCTGCTCTTCGCTCGCGGGTTCTGCGGTTTCGGCGGCGACCTCCGCGGCGACGTCCACTGCAGCTTCTGGAGCCGGCTCGACGGGCGGCTCTGGAGTGCCCTCGGTGGCCGGCGCGGAAGTCTCCGGAAGAGGAGCACTTGCAGGCGCCTCAGGTTCCGGACGCGGAGCGCGACGAGCCATACGAAACGCGAACCAACCCGCACCGACTAAGCCCGCGAGGACGAGCAGGAGAAGCACTTTTTTACGAGACGACTTCTTCCCATAGGGATCGTCGAGCTCAAGCGCAGGGGGAGCTTGCCCAGCGTCGAAGAGGTCGGGCACCGGCGCGGCTTTCAGCGCGCTTGCGTCAAACGACGCGGATGGCACCACCGGCGCGGGGACCGGCTCACTGGGCGCGTCGAGCGCGTATTCCATCGACTCGGAGAGCTGTACGGAGGGGGCCGCAATCTCCGACGCGTTCGCGGCGGTCGCACTCACCTCCGTCGCTTCATCGCCGTCGAGCATGAGTGGGCGCTCCACGGTGATCGGATCGGCGGGGCGGCGCGCCTCTTCGGGAACAATGACCTTGTGCTGCGCCGTGCTCTCGACGCTTGGATTGCGTGCCTCCGGCGGAATCTGAATGTTCTGTTCCTTCGTCGCTTCGACTTGAAGCTTCTCATGGAACGCGGGGTGGGCCCCTTTCGGACTCCGCGGCGCAGGGATCTCGGGAGGCGGACGAAAGTCGGGGCGCGTCGCGGCAGCTTGATCTGGCATCGTCCGCGCAGGTGGCGCTTTCTTCGCCGGGGGCGCAACGGCCATCCCTTTCGGTGCCGTTTGCGGCGCCGTTTTCGCCGAAGGACGCTTCGCCGCAGTGACCCCGACAAGCGTGGACTGCTTCTTTTTAACGGCGACCGTCGAAGATTCTCGGCGTGCGGGACCAGCGGCCGCTCCGGCCTCAGCATCGCGCAAGACCTGCATGGTATCGTCACCAATATCGCCCGACGCGCGAAGGTCTTCCAAAGTCTCCTTCATCGCCTGAAGAGGCGTCATAGAACCCACCGATGTCGGCCAACGCATCACGGTCGAACTTGGAATCGGCGAGGGCATACCAAGCGCGGTCGCAAACGCGTCCGCGAACGGCATCATCACATTGGAGAGTGAACGTTCTCCATCGGTGGAGATGCGAACGTCACCCTCGTCGAGGGCCAAAAGTGCCGAGAGTGCTTCAATGCCTTGAAACTGTCGCGGCCCCGATTCGCCTGACGCTCCAGCAATCATCCGCGGGGAGAGTTCGATCTGGACTTCGCCCGCCGGTCCCTCGACGTGCACGCTCGCATGGTCGATCGCTCTTCCAATGCCGCGGAGAAGGCGTGAAGGGCCGATCTTTTCGAGACGCGTCGAAACGTCTCCATCGCCGAGCACCGATTCCTCAAGTTCTCGATCCACGCCGAGCACCGTCTCCGCACCGGCGGCGATCCGTTTTGCAAGCGCGAGGGGCGCGAGGCGGGTGTCCGCGTCAGGCACCCAGAGGATCGACGCCCAGCGCAAGACGAGGTCTTTCCGCACCCTCGAAAGCAACTGGAAGGCTGAATCCGAAAGCACCCGATGCGGGACAAGAATAATCTCAGGATCCAGCGTTCGAGCTCGCTGAAGGCCTCCCGAACTGCGAGAGCAAAGCGCGACTTTCGCGCCTTGCGACGTCAACGCTGTCCCGAGGATTTTCGCGCGCGCTTCGTCGACGTCGAGAATCGCAAAACGTAGCTCTCGAAGGGAGGATTCCGAAGTCTCAGCCGAAAGACCACAGAGCTGCGTTGGGAGCATTTCGTCCCAGTCACACTCAAGGTCACGCGAACCGAGCAAAGGATACGCGCGGCGGATCAAATCTCGTAGAGCTGCATCCGCGTTGCGCCCCGGGAGGAAACAAAATCGTTCTTCCTGCGCGCCCCCACGAAGCGTGAGGAACCCAGCACGCTGACTGTCGCGGGCGAAATCGATGATTCGAATCAGCGCTTCTTCACCGACGGGCCCGGTTTCACGTTTCATCGAGCAATCTCCGCGTGGCGTTTAGGATCGACAAACGCTGCAAACGCGGTGACTTGGGTGAAGCCGACCGTTTTAGCAGAAAGGGCGAGTTTGGAGCGTCCGTGAGCCACGATGGTCTCGCAGGTGTACACCAGAGCGCTCCGCATTTGAAGTGACGAATCCCCTTCATGGTCAGATGCGCTCTTTCGCTTGTTGCTCAGATTTCGAAGGCCATCGCTTCAAGTCGCGCTTCTTCACGGAGCTTTAGGGCTCTGGAGCAGAAATCCGCGACTTCTGCGTCAATCGCCTCATCGGTGACCTCGATTCGCGTTTGAATCAGAGGGCTCGCCGAGAGAACCGTATTCGAGAGCGCACGCCCGAGCTCGATCAGGCGCTCGTCGAGTTCGGCAAGATCGGCTTCGGTCTCATCGACGACTCCCGCGACCGTGTTGGAGTGCGCGCGTCGAAGCTCCGCAAAGAGCGTCGACGGGATGACATCTGGGAACATCTGCGCATAACGCACGAGATCTCGCCAGAGCTGAGACGCGAGCTCCGGATCGGGATGACGGCTCCGAAGCTGGGCGACGATCACTTCCAGTTCCCGCCACGCGTGTCGGTACTGCGCGATCGCAACCTGGTACTTCATCTCTTTTCGCCGCGGCCAGATCGAATGCCAAATCGAATGCTTTCGAGAGGTCGCGACGTCCTGAAGCTGCGTTGCGGATTCCGGGAGGCGTTCAAAGAAGTGTCGTGAGCTTCGCTCCGCGAGTCCGAGGAGCTCCTCGGACGCAACACGCCGTCGCAGCCGATGCGTGGTTCGCTGCACCAACATCTCCGCCTGACGAATCGCAAGCGAAGCGGCGTCGTCGAGCGAACCGCCGTACTCGGCTGTCCAATCGAGTAACGCCTGAAGATGAGACGCTCGAATATTCTGGATCTTCTCCGGATAGGTCTCTCGCAAGGTTCGCAGCGCCCGAAGGCGCATGCCGCTGCGCAGCCGCAAAAATCCATACAGCCCGACGTAGAGCGCTCCGTAACCGAGCAACCAAATACCGAGGCCTAGCGCCGAGGGAAGAATGTCCTTCAGGAAACCGTCGGAGAGCGAGAGGTGCGTATCGCAGAGCTGTCCGGCCCATTCGACGAGCCGATGACGGATACCGAATCCGATATCCACAACAACCGCGATCAAGATCAGAAGCACGAGAAGAACCCGCCGGAAGAGCAGCCCCCGAGGTGTATTGGGGTTCTGCGACATTCGAATCACATGCTGGCTGCTATAGACGATATCCGCTGCACCGAGCAGGAATGCGAGCAAACGTCGGCGGAAGGAATAACGAGATTGAACCTCGAGCTTAAAGAGCGACTCGGGGGGAAGCTCCGGATCCCGAACCTGTGAAAAGCGAAGCGGGACAGCGACCCGGATCGCCTCTCCTTCAAGCCGCGGGATCTGGAGAACCTGAACTTCGGCTGGCCCCTCGCCGGTCTGCACCGCCTGCAATAGAACGGGCGCGATGGTGGCTCGGTCCTTGGACAGCTCCGCTTCAAGATACCCGAGCCGTTCCTCCACCGAGCGAACATAACTTGATGGTCCACCCTGCTGCGTCGCTTCGTTCCACGAGTTACGCGCGCCGCGATCCCACTGCACCACCGTTCCGTCGGCTTGCTCCGTGAGACGCGCAAGCGCGTGTGCCACCATCTTTTTCTGCAAACGACGGTAGCGGATAAACCACAATACCTTGTGCAAGAAGTACGCAGCCGCGAAGAGCATCAGCGCGTAAAAGAGTATGGCGAGGACCTGACTCATCCGATGCGAGGCACGGTAGGTCGCGAGTCCGGCATGCGCCACGTGACTTCGCGCCATCACGCGATGTTCGCGTAGAGCCTGTCCCGACAATCGGGGTTGCTGGAGCGTAGACGATTGGATTCACAGCGATTTTCGAAGCGAGGAGGAAGAGTCAGCTGTTGGAAGCAGCAGGTTATCCGGCCGAGATACGCTGCCGTCGCTGTGCCGCAGCGTTCAGCTCCGCTTCGCACCATGCCCGCGCACTCTCTTCCGAGAAGAACGTTTGCTCGGGGTGTTTGGCGCCGGACATCCAGTTTACGGCTCGCACCACGCCCGCGACGATCCGGGAGCCGACCAAGGTCGCGTCCGCCACGCAGTACTCACCGAAGGCCTCGCGATGAGCCGCCATAAAGTCGCTTACCACCTTCCGGGCCCGGGCGTCCGGCACGCCATTCATGGCCCGAATATCGAGCAAGACCGCGAAAGTCTGCCGGCGCGCAAGGATCTGCGAATAAGCGGTTGTTAGCGATGTCGCGGCTTCAATGGAGGGCGCGACTGGCCTGCAGGCAATAAGGGCGAGCGGGAAAGAGTGCAGGTCGAGCGTGACAGCGGATGACGGATCGGAAACCATCGGGTGAGAATATATTCTCACTTGCAAAGAGCAGAAGATCAAGAGGCTTCGTCGATGATCATCACACGAAGGGTGACCTCATCAGTATCCGATTTGAGGGCTTTCGAGATGAGGACGATTCGGTCGTCACAAAACGCCTCAACGCATTCTTGTTCGTTGAGCCTTCCGACCACACGCTCAACTCTCCCATCCCACAGCGTCAGTACTCGATCCGCCCGCGCGATGAGCGGTTTGCCGCCTCGCGATGGCCAAAGAACCCCGGTTTTGAAATGGGTGTTCGGAATCTGATACCGGCTCAGACAACGCCAGTCGTCCCTTGCTGCGCTTTCCCACGAAGCATCCCAAAGTGTCCGTCCGTCATATCGCACGACGCGTTCCTTGAGACACGCGAACGAAAAGTTACCTTGGAGCAGACTATCGGAGAACGAGAGCGCATGACCTTCCAGAGAGAGCGTGCAGGCATAGTCATCAACGGGTCCATCACGCGCCACAACGAGCACTCGGTCGTTTGAGATGCGCTGCATCGTGAGCACCGATTCGAAGCTCGTTGGGAAGCGATTTGCTCTCGCGACGATAGCCCCATCTCGCCATATGCATGCTCTCATTCTGCGGGACTGTTTGGACTCACCGACACACCAAAGGAATCCGCAATTCCAAATTAGAGAGACAGTTCCCTCGGACATCTCCGCGCCGAAGAGTTCGGTCAAGCTTAGCGAAACTCCCCCACTGGACGGGCGCTCGAAAATGTTGACGACGCCGAGCGTGGAATCGAGGGCCGCGAAGCGCTGCTTGTCCTCGGATACCGCGACGCAATAACTACGAAATGGGAACCAATGGACGATCCGATTCAAGACGAAATCGTAGATCTCCACCTCCCAACGTTTCATCAGGGTGAGCAGGGTTTCGTCCGCCTCCACGTGGTGGAGAGCGTTTGGCCCTGAAAGACGAAACGTCTTCCGAAAGACCTCTCTCACGTGCCGGGGTGCGCGGCGACGAGGGCCTCGCAATCAAAGCGAGTGCTCTCAACGAGAGTGCGAAGCGCTTCGGCGGCGCACGTCATGGGCGAGCGCCAAATATCGGAGCGTCCGAAACGAACGACGAGGTAGCCCTCTGTGGCGAGCTCGAGATCTTTCGCACGCTCCGCACGCGCTTCGGCTTTGGATGGGGGCCCGCTCTCGATCACGATGGCGAGCTCACGCTCCGCGCGGACCGGTACCGGTTCACTCTCAGCGTTGAGGTACTCCTCGTGCTGGTACCAGACCATGAAGTCGATCTGATTTCGGCCGATCTCTTGATGGCAACGAATGCGCATCGTCGCCGGGAGTGGCTCGCGGCCCGGTACAAACGAGAGATCGCGCGGACGCCATCGACGGCCGTCTGGAGCGACGACTTCGAGCGCGCCAATCTCGGTCACGCGCGCCCCGCTAACAACCAACGCAGCGAAGAGCGTGCGCTGCATCTCCGAGTGTAGGAGCCGGAGCGCATGATTCAGCAGGTTCGCCTCGGCGGACGCGTGCTGCGTGACCAGGTCCCAGGCGGCGTTCACCGCGAGTTCATCACAGGGCTCCTCGCCTTCCCGCGCCCAGCGCCAAGACTCGAGGCCAGGGCTAGGGTCGGCATCGAGCGCGGCGATAAATCGCTCCCGCCAAGTCTGAGGTCGTCGTCGGTCTACCACAGCGCAAACTGTACCCGCGTTCGGTGTTTCGTTCGAGCGTGCGATAAAGCTGCGCAGTTGGCGCGTTGCATACGAAGTGCATCGCAATCTACAGTCAAGGCGTGATGAGCAAGCTTTTCTTCGAACGCATCCCGGTCAGCGCCCTACTCCTCGGACTCTTCGCGGGAGCGTGCGGCGGCCCTCAGGCCCCGGTCGCCGAGGTCGTCGAAGCGGAGCTGCAGCCCCACGCGGTGATTTTGGCGCACCTCGAGCGCACGACCGATCTCTTTACACTCCCCGATGAATCCGTAGCGACCCTCCGTGAAAGAGCGGGAGATACCCCGCGGCGCGAGCGTGGGCCGATCGAGCGAAAACTCGCGATCGCCAATCTCTACGCTGCGGAAGATGCGCTCGCGAACGACGCGATCGACGAAGCCGAAGATGCCTTCCGCATGGTCGCCCGCCACGCTCGCGCCGCGGAACGAGCACTGGATGGCGATGACGTCGAAATCGAGATGGATTTTGTTCGCCTTTGGGCCGAGTGGCGGGCAGGCAACCTCGACGCCGCTGAGCTGGCGGAAGACTTCGCGGAGGATCACGAGGAAGCACGCGATTGGGTGCGGATCGCGTGGGTGCTGCGCGGAGAGCTCGAGGCCGCAAACGGCAATTGGGATGACGCCGCGACCGGCTATCGCTTCTTGATGGCCGAACTCGAGCATCCACTCTACCCCTTCGTGCTGCTGCGAACGGCACACATGATGGAAGAGCGCGGTCGCGAAGAGGAAGCGCGAGATCTCCGTCAGCAGGTCATCCGCCAAGGCTGCCGAGCCGAACTTCATCAGGAGGTGGCGATGGTGGTGGAGGCCGCCGCCTCCGAAGCGCGCGTCCCGCTGACCGAGGATGCAGACGGAAACCTGCGCCCCGCCGATTGCGACGCTGCCGCCACGACCGAGACGCGCGATATCGATAACGAGCTCCCGCCCGCGCTTCAGAACTAAGCGCGGACCAGGAAGTTCGTTCCCGAACGAGTCAGCTTTTACGAATCAGACCGACCGACGTCGACGACGTCCCGCGAAGAGCGCCAAGAGGAACATCGCCGCGCCAGGGATCGTTTCCTCTGGGCTCGTGGTCGCACAACCGCAAGCCCCGCCGCTCGCGCCAGCTTCTCCGCCATCGACGCCACTGTCTTCAGCGCCACTGTCTTCAGCGCCACCATCTTCGGCGCCACCATCTTCGGTGCCACCGTCGTCACTTACGCCACCATCGTCCGTAGCGGCGTCTGGGACTTCAGCGTCCGAAACAGAGGCGTCCGACGAAGCGTCAACGCCGGCGTCTGAAATCCCTCCATCCATGCCCCCGTCCGGAACGCCGGCGTCCATCTCGGGCATCTCGCAAGCTCCCGAACCGTCACAGCTCAGTTCACATTCGTCTTCGGGATCGGTCATCGCGGGGATCGGATTGCACGTACCCTCGCTACCGGTGAGCGCGCACGTTACGCACGTCCCATCGCAGGCGCCTTCGCAGCAAACTCCGTCGACGCAAAGACCGCTCGCACACATCTCATTTCGAGAACAATCCGTGCCATTCGTCTCGTCGGCGACGCACGCACCGGTGCCCTCGACATCGCAATACGAAGCGGCGGCGCACATCGCGTCGTCTGTGCAACCTCCCGCACACTCAAGTTCGTCGGCACATAGCGCGCCGCCAGGACACGCGATTGGAGCGCCCATCGTGCAGGCGCCCCCAGCGCACATGCTCGCGGGCGTTAAGACCCCCGCCGCGCAGCTCGGATCGGAGCACAACGTCGCATCCGGTAAATTGGAATAGTCCGAATCGGACACTTCAGGAACGCAGGCCTGGCAGTTGTTTTCAGGATTGAATGCGAGAGAATCCACGCAGGATCCATCGATCAGGCAGCCGGTCGTCAGAGAGCTTTCGCAACGATCGGAAGATTCATCGCAGGTGTCGTTGGTGCACGTAAGTCCATCGCCACAATCCCGAACGCCGCCGGCGCAGCTGCCGGCTCGGCACGAATCGTCCACAGTGCAGAAGAGGCCGTCGTCACAAACGGTCGAGTCCGGGAGCGCGCTCCAGCTGGACGTGGCGATCGCGCCCCGGCACGCCTCGCACGAGTTCGCCGGATTCGATGCTCCTTCGGCGACGCACGTCCCCTCGATCAGGCAGCCGGAGGCGAGAGGGTTTTCGCAGCGATCCGCCGCGTCATTGCACGAGTCCGTGGTGCACGAGAGACCGTCACTACAGTCGCGGGCTCCTCCGGTGCACACTCCGGCCACGCACGCGTCGTCCGTGGTGCAGAAGAGACCGTCGTCGCAAGCGGACGCGTCCGCGCGAGCAGTCCAGTCGCCACTTTCCGCATCGGCGTCGCAAACTTCACACGCGTTCGCGGGATTCGCAGATCCGTCGGCCACGCAAATTCCCTCGATCACACATCCACCGCACAAATCGACAATATCGACCGCGCCAGCACGAGCGTCCGCGAAGGGCGCGCTCGCGATCGCCGTCGTACCAGAGAGGGCAACACTATCCCCGAAACGCTCTCCCGCCGCGGCACTTGGCCGAGCGTGAAGCGTCTCCTCACCAAACGTTCCGCCGACACGCTGGAAGGCGAAGATCGCGCCCGCATCCACCATGAGCGGACGCTCCACGAAGCGCGCACCCGCGACAACGAAGTCGCCATCGGTGCCAACGCTGTAGCCGAACTGGTCGGCGACTTCGGGGCTCGATCGCGTGAGACGTTGCGTTTGAGTCCAGCTCGATCCGGATCCTTCGAAGACATAGGCTGCGCCCTGTCCAAATACGCTGACTTGGTTCTGCGGCGCGCCGATCACGAGCCTGTTTCCGTTGAGGTCGAGCGAACGCGCAAAAAGGTCGAGTGAAGCCGCGTCGCCGGCGACGAGCTTCGTGCGCTGACTCCAAGCTCCTCCGCTCCGGGTAAACACGTACGCCGCTCCTGCGCGCGTGGCGACGGGATGAAATACCGAGCCGACAACCAAGGTGTCGCCATCGAGCGCGATGCTGCTGCCGAAGTCATCTCGAACAGCGGTATCCGCGCCTGCGAGACGCTGCTGAAGCGACCAGCTCGCACCGCCGCCCGTAAATACGAAGGCTTCACCGCCGGTGCCGCTGTAACGAGCGCCGACCGCGATGGTCCCTCCATCCAGCGCCACCGCGGTGCCGAATGCGTCCCCGGCCGTATCGGATTCAAGCATCGCGCGCTCGGCCCAAGCTCCGCCCGAATGTGTATAGACAAACGCCTTCCCTCGCTCGGCGAGCGGCAGCGGCGCCCCGACGACGAGCGTATCGCCCTGCACGGCAACGCTATATCCAAAGCGCGCGTTCGGATTCAGCCCGCTCGGCCGCGTAAGTTTCGCCTCCTGCGCCCAGCCGCTAGCGCCATTCCGAAAGACATAGACCGCACCCGCTCGAGCTTCATCGAACGTTGCCGCGACCACCGCCACATCCCCGTCGATCGCAACCGTTGGTCCGCCCGCGGTTGAAATTGGGGTACCGCCAAACTCATCCCCGGGCGAACGATCCGCCGCGGCCAAAGTATCGACGTGGCGTACCAAAATCGGGTCGATCATGACCGGGTAGCTCGCCCCTTCATCATCGACGCGGATCACGATGGAACCGTCTGCCACGGCCAGCGCGCTCGAAAGACGACGCCCCGCAGAGTCGATCGCGCGAAGCGCGCCGTAATGCAGGCGGGCCTGGCCGGAGGCGTCGAGAAGGTCGACTTCCGTTCCCACGAGCACCGGCTGCAAATCTCCCTCAACGCCAAGCTCGAGAGTAAGGACGCCTTCACCCTCTGGAGAAGCATGGAGCGTCCAACCTTGCTCAAGTCCCATGGGGCCGTTCAAAAACCACTCTTCGAGATTGGGCCAGTGAATGTCCGCGCGGTTTCGGCGGCTCGTGATCTGAGCCGGAATCCCTTCAAGCGACTCGGGTCGCATCTCGCGCCCCGACGACCGAACGCGCATGGCCACCGTCATCGGATTTGTGGAATCCGTTCCCAACCGAACTCGCGTTCGGCTCGATTCGAAGTCGACCTCGAAACCGTGAGTGGTGTTTTCGCCGTGCACCTGACCGCCGACCACCTCCAGCTCGAAGGCCTCATCGACATTCAACTGGCGCGGCGAGACTAAGCCGGGCGCAGGATTCGAAACGGAGGCCTCGCCCGGGTTCGCACGAGGTGCTTCGACAGCTTCCTGACAAGCGCTTAACCCGAGCAGTCCTGATAGGATCAGGAGACGAAGAACGGGCGCTCGGCCGGACAGTGACGGTTTTCGCATGGCCGAACGTTATCACTTCCCGCTTTGAATAGGAGCGCCAATTGCGAATATTTGTCAGGGACAATCATCGTCGAATGGCTAGCATCCGCTCTCCGCGTTGCGACCACGCCAAATCATCTCGTCATCGAGGCCATCTGTGCTGACAAAGACAAAGCCGGCGCGCTCGTAGAGTCGACGTGCACGGCTGCCGACCTGTACGCGGAGTTCGATACAGTCGCTTTCGCGTTGCAATGCTCCAAGTACCGCGCGACCAACGCCTTGGTTCTGAAACCTCGCCAAAATCGCGAAATCATGAATTCTTACCTTGTGTTTGCTAGACCTGAGACAGAGCAATCCTATTCGCTGATGCTCCAGAACAATGACGCGCGTCATCACATCGTCAGCGTCGAGGACGCTTCGGCTCCAGCCAGCCCATTGGGTTTGAAGCAGCTGCGAAAGGACCGGCTCCGGCACCCCATTTAGGTTAGCCCTTTCGAAAACCAACGATTTTGCCAAGGGCAAATCATTTTCTCCGAAAGAATCAAACGACCATAATGGTGAATCGAACTCTATTTCACTTTCCTCCTGCATTCTTTTTTAACTACGAGGTTTCTTTCAAACGTGCAATTGCGATAGCCTCATGGACACAAGCGCTTTCGGATCTAGGTCGAAGTCGCTGAAAAGGAGATAAAATGTCGGAACCGTTTCTCGGAGAAGTGAGAATTTTTGCGGGCAATTTCGCCCCGCGAGGGTGGGCGTTCTGTCACGGGCAGCTGCTGCCGATCGCGAGCCACTCCGCGCTCTTTTCGCTCCTTGGAACCATCTACGGCGGTGATGGGCGAACCACATTTGCGCTGCCGGATCTTCGAGGTCGAACCCCGATCGGGGTCGGAAGTGGGCCGGGACTGACCCCTCGACGGGAAGGGCAGCGCATGGGGGAGGAGCGCCACACCCTCACCGAGCCAGAACTTCCGGCTCACGATCATCCGCTCCAGGCGTCGGGAGAGTATCCTTCCACGGACGATCCAGCGAACGCGAGTCTCGCGCGGCAGGAGTTTCGCGGGTACGCGGCCTCGAACCCGACGACCACCATGCGAAGCGGCTCGGTCGCGAACGCTGGGGGCGGCCAAGCGCACAACAATATGCAGCCCTCGCTCGCGATGAACTACATTATTGCGCTCGTCGGCCTCTACCCCTCGCGCAGCTGAGCGCCCGATGGTCGGACGAAGAAATTTTCTAAAGGTCTGTGCTGCGACCAGCGTGGCGACGGCCCTCCCCGGCTGCCTCTCGGCGGAGGGGCCTGGGGTCAGCGCCGAGAGTCTCCTCTTTACGGCAGACGGCGGCAGAACCGGCTGGACGCACAACGGGATGGGGTACGCCCTCTTTTCAAATCAAAACCGCGTCGAAGTCGACGATATGGAGTTCGGAGCATTTGAAATAGGCGCCGACCAGGCGCTTCCAAGCGATGCGCTCGGGAGCCTGTCTTACCCGGTCGCGGTTGAAAGCGTCGGAGCGAGCTTCGTCGTGCTTGAGCTTCAGAACGCGCGCCTTCAGTTTTTTGACCCTCGCGGTCGACCTGAACGGACACTTGGCAGTTACGGCACGGGTGACGCTGAGCTGCGCGCCCCGCGCGACTTGGCGCTCGCGAGCGACGGATCGTTGCTCATCGCAGACTCGTTGAATCATCGCGTACAGATTCTCTCCCCGGCGGGCGAATTCGTTGGAAGCTTCGGCGAAGGTGTACTGAACGGCGCTCGAAGTCTCGCGGTTGACCAGAGTGGATACGTTCACGTGGCGTCGTCGGAGCGGGTTGAGATATTCGACTCTCGCGGAAACCACCATGGCTCCTATGCCGAAGGTTCGCCGCGCAGTCTTTGCGCTCATCCCGATGGATCCATCTGGGTGGCGGATGCAATTGGTTTGTCTCTCACGCAGTACTCGGCGGTGGGCGACATGCGGGAACGCTTTGAGCTAGAATCTCCGCCGATGCATATCGCGGTCGCTCTTTCGGGCACGCTTCACGTCAATCTCCAAAGCGGCTCCGCGACGACATAGCGCGAACTTCAACAGAGTTTCCGATCAAACCGCTGCGATCAGCGAAACGTTTTCCGAAGGGCGCGAACGAGGGCTGGGTTCATACTCTCTGCCTCAACTTCCTCGACGACTTCCGATTCGCCGCGGGCGACGAGGACCTGAGCTGCCCGGACCCGAACTTGAAGATCCTGAGTAGGCTGCGTCGCGATATCCGCAATTCGTTCGGTTGAAACCTCATCGAGTTCGACACCGCGAAAAGCGTCTCCAGAGGCTTCTTGGACCAACGCCGGCGGAACATCCGAGCGGGGGCAAGCGACGTAATCCGCATAGAGTTGCTCGATGCGCTTCGCATTTTCGACCTGCGGCTCTCCGATCGGAAACGCCTGCGATTCCTGAGCCCACCAAGGTCGATTTCGGAAGCGGACACGCAGCTCTCCCCCAGGCCGCGCGCCCGTTTTCACGTGCCGACACTCTTCGATATCGTGCCAAGAAAAGAAGCGCCCTAAGTAACGGAAGCCATCCCGTGCTGCGCGAAAGCGCCAGGTCCCGTGCTGAAGGAAAAAAAGATCGAGCATAAATACGAGCGCGCAAACCAGCCCGAGGATTAGGAAGCTCATCTTGAGCGCGCCCTCATCCAGCATCCTCGCAATGGCGAAGAAAATCATCGCCGGAACCATAAACACCGGCAGCTTCGTACGAAGGCTTGCTTTGATCACCACGTGATCTTTCCGTCTTCGCTTTAGCACGGCGATGCCCCGCTGGATGTTCTTCTACGGTGCATATTCGCAGAATAACATCGCTCGGCGAGATGTGATGCGCGTCAACGGCGGCGGAGCGACCGGATGAAGGTTCCAGCGCGCACGAAGAGATCACCAAAGCGTTCGTCGCCCTTCGATCCCCGAAGCGAAACGAGGAAACGTAGCGCCCGCGATGCGATTTCAGTCATCGCAAGGAGCATCTTCATTCGCTCGATGCTGAAAGGCACCTGTCCTTCCTCGGCGGCGAGTTCAGCCTCTTCGATGCACTGCTCAAGAGCGTTCCGAGCATCATCGATCAATCCGCGCTCTCGCTGACGGAGGACATCCGTAATCACCGGCCAAACATCAATGGTCGCCTCCCAGCGCGCCGACCGACCTTCGCCCACCGCGCGCGCGAGCCCAAGTTCGCTCAACTCGTGAATGGCGGAATGAACGAGAGGCCGGGAGACTCCAAGCGCCTTTGATATCCGGCTCTGAGCGACCGGCGCTTTACTCAGCGCAAGGAAGCCCCAGACGCGTCCATGAATGTTCCGGAAGCCCCAATATTCGATAAACGCACCGATCGCATCGCAGACGTCTACGACGCGCGCCTCCAGAACGTGGCTCCGGGAGTGGCGACTCGAAACATCCGATGGCTGCGACTCGGCGTGACTGGGTTCGGTAGGTTCAGACATATCGTCTTGGTGCGTTAAGAGAGGCATAAATCGAGTTCGGGCGGGAGGAAAGTGCTTTTCGGCAGTCGCTATTCGCGCTTTTTGCTGATTTTCATGGCAAAAGCAGGGGATTGAGTACGTGAGTAGAACACTGTTCGAGTCAAAGTGAACAACCGCTTTGCTTCTCGGATGCGCTACCGCTGCTTGGATAGGGTGTGCGACTCTAACCTCAGCCGCGAAAGATGAACGTCACGATTCTTCATAAAAATACACAGTACATTTTGCAAAACCGGTGCTTTCATGACTTCCAGAGCCACTCCGTAAGATGTGCAAAACGCTCTTGCATTCAGCCCCTCCCCGCTCTAACTGTTAAGAGCACAGTTAACAAATGACTGCCACACCGACAACCTCCGAAACCCCTCTGCACCAAGGTGCGATGGAGCGCGTGCCTGGAAGCCCTCGGCCTCCGGTCGCCGCGGTTTGGTGGTCGGCGATGCGGCCGAAGACACTCGCGGTTGGCATCGTGCCGGTCGCGGCCGGTAGCGCGACAGCGGCAGCCAGTGGTCAGTTCTCCGTGTGGGTCGCACTCTCCGCAGCTGTCGCGGCGATTGGTTTCCAGATTGGTTGCAACTTCGTAAACGACGCCGCGGACCACGAGACCGGAGCCGATGCTGAAGATCGCCTGGGGCCCGCGCGCGCCGCGGCCGAAGGTTGGCTCACCACCAAGGCGCTCTGGATCGGCTCATTTGCCGCGTTCGCGATCGCGGGGCTCGCGGGGCTCTATCTCTTGAGCAAAACCGGCTGGCCCCTGCTTGTGATGGGTCTCGCGTCCCTCGGAGCCGCCATCGCCTACACCGCGGGTCCGAGGCTTGGATACCGTGGATTGGGCGACTTGATGGTCTTTCTCTTCTTCGGCTTTGTTGCCGTTGTCGGTACCGATTGGGCACATACCGGTGCCATTCGGGCCGAGGCTTTCATCGCGGCCGTCCCTGTCGGCGCGCTCGCGACTGCGGTGCTCGTCGTGAACAATCTCCGCGACCGTCATAGCGATACGCGAGCGGGAAAGCGAACTCTCGCGGTGCGATTCGGAGAGCGTTTCGCGCGAATGGAGTATGGGGCGCTTCTCGCAGTTTCCTACGTCTTACCGGCCACGCTCGTCTGCACCGGCACCCTTGGTCTCGGCTGGCTTGCTCCGCTCGTGACGCTTCCACTCGCGTTCGGAACCTGGCGGGCCTTCTCGAAAGCGGATGGCGCCGCGCTCAATCCTTTGCTCGGCGCGACCGCTCGTCTTGAGGTCGTCTACGTCGCCGCGCTCTGCCTCGGTCTTCTCTTCGGGAGTTAAGCGATGGAACTCACCTTCTGCAGCTACAACAACGCACTCCAGTGGGCCGATAGTCGCGCAACCTTCACGTCCCGGCGTGGGCTTATTCTCGAGCTTAGCGATGGCGTGTTTCGAGGCCGCGGAGATTGCGCCCCTCTCTCCGGTTGGAGTCAGGAGACTCTTCGGGACATTGCGCGCGACGCGGGTGCGCTGACGGTCTCCATGGCAGAGAGCTCGAGTCCCGAAAGCGTCGATGGCATCGGTCCTTGGCTCGATGAACTGGCGGTGCTACTCGGCGCGGCTCTCGCTCCTTCGCTGCGACACGGGCTCGAACAGGCCGCACTCGAACTCCTCGCCGCGCGCGCTGGAGCAAGCGTCAAGAAGCTTCTGGCCGAGCACTTCGCCGTCGACACCGACGCGAGCTTTCCCCGGCACATCGTCGCCAGGGATGCAGAAGATGCAGCGCGCGCCCTTGAGCGAGGCATAAGCACTTTGAAGCTCAAGATTGGGGACCGCCCCCTCGAGGAAACGTCAAAATGGATCGGCCGGATTCGGGACAGCGCTCCGAACGCGACGCTTCGAGCGGATGCGAACGGGAGCATCCCGCTCTCGGACGGGCTCGCTTGGCTGCAGATGCTGGATGCGCATCGCATTGATTCGGTGGAAGACCTTGTTCCTGGCGGAGCCTTCGCGCTCAAGCGATTTCGCGGAGCGACGCGCGTGAAAATCCTGGCGGATCACCCAAGCAAAAATGCCGCGGCCATTGACGAGCTGATCGCGCTCGACGCCGTTGACGGCATTGTGCTCAAGCCCATGCGCCTAGGAGGTCCGCTGCGGACCATCGAGATCGCCCGGAAGATTCACGCCGCCGGCATGCACTTTCAAATCACGACTCTCCTCGAGTCGTCTCTTGGGCGAAACGCCGCAGCGCTCGCTTGCGCCGCCGCACCAAAGTCGAGCCAGCTCAGCGCGGGCGTCGACCGAATCGCAGCGAGCTGCGGCCCCGCCAATATCGTCGCGGACCAGAGAGTTCAGATGCCCTTCGAAAGCGCCGCGGTTCTCGGAAGTGGCGTCCTCTCCGATTCGGAGCGCGCGCTCTCTTGGGCGCAGGCGATGAAAGAGATCGAGAAGCGCTCGGGCGGCCTCGCAAAAGCGGGGGTTGTTCGCGGGACACGCATCGCCATCGCACCACCTCTCAGCCTCGAAGGCGCGTTTCAAATCTACGCCGCGCTTCACCGAGGCGCCGTGCCGGTGTTGGTCGAAAGCGAAACAATGAGCGAGCAACTGGTTCGCCGCGGCACCGCGGACACGAGCTGGGCGCGCGCCACCGTCCGCTCCCGCGTCGCAGCAGCTCCAGAGGAAGATGCCGCCGACTACTCACTTCGAGACGAGATAGCGGTTGTCTTTACTTCGGGGTCGAGTGGCACTCCGAAAGAAGTCGCGCTCAGCATGCGTCAGGTAATGATGAGTGCGCTCGGCTCCGCCGCACGTACAGGACACGATGCGACTTCACGAATGTGGGGCAGTCTCCCGCTCTATCACGTTGGGGGCCTCTCGCTCTTGTTTCGCGCGCTCTTCTGCGGCGCCTCGTTGCACCTCTCAAGATTCAACGCGCGGGCGTTCGCAGACGCGTGCGCCGAAGGGACTCTCTCTCACGCTTCGGTCGTTCCCGTGATGCTTAGCGATATCCTCGAGCAGCTTGGAGAACGGCCGGTGCATTCGAACGTTCGGGCGCTCCTTTGCGGCGGAGCGAAGCTGCCCGCGGATCTTCACGGACTGGCCATCGCGAAAGGGCTCCCCGTCGCAGAGACATGGGGAATGAGTGAGACAGCTTCGCAGATCGCCACCGCCGCCCCGGGCCACACGGGCATGGCGCCACTCTTCCCCGCAAGGGTTATCGCAGGCACTCCGGCGACCGTTATCGGACCGATGGCACCTCTCGGCGCACATCGTACAAGCGACCGCGTCGTCGAGGTAGACGCAACGAACTCCGAATCTCGCGCCGGTCTCCGCGTGCTCGGGCGAGTCGACGCGGTAATCATCTCGGGCGGGAAGAATATCTCACCGGAAGAAGTGGAGCGCGCCATGTGCGAGATTCCGGGGATCTCTGCGGCGCTCGTTGTCGGGATTCCCGACGCTCGATGGGGGCAGCGGCCGTACGCTCTCTTCTGCGGAACGCTGACTCCGGCGGCTCTCGCGGAGGCGCTCGAGAAGAACCTGCCAAAAGTCCAGATTCCAGACGCCTTCTACTTGGTCGATTCTCTCCCGCGAACCGAGCTCGGGAAGCCGAGCCGGGCCGGCGCTCTTCGGGAAGTCTTACGCCGCCGCAATGCTCGACCTCGCGGCTCCACTCCGACGGGCACAGCGACTCAAGTTCTGCGCAGACCAAGCACTGCCCACTCCACCCAACCCATTTCGCGTGACGTCTCCGTGCCCACGCCCTCGCCCCGCTCGTCCCTCTCTGCGCGCCCCGACGCGCTGTCCCCCTCGTGCTCGAAAGGAGAGCGCTCATGAACCTCAGCGCCCGCGTGTTGACCCCTCCCCCGCGGCCCGGAGTCCTGCAACTTCTCGAAGGCGTGCTTACCCACGCTTCGATGAGCGGCGGAGCAAGTCGCCTCGCCTTTTTGCGTGCCGACCTTGGCCGTGAGCTCACAGAACTTGATGTCTCGCTAAGCGAGCTTGGAGTGAAAAACGGTTCCCTCGCGGAGCGAGCGGCGGCGCAGCTGCTTCGTTCCCCGGGGAAGCGTCTTCGGCCGCTCTGTGTTTTTCTCGCGTCGCGCGTGGGAGAGCCGAGTTCGCGCGCTGGCGTTCAGAAACTAGCGCTGGCCTGCGAGCTCACCCATGCCGCCACGCTGCTTCACGACGACGTCATCGACCAAGCGGACTTACGCCGAGGAGCGCCATCTTCGCGAGCCGTTTTCGGAAACGCAGCGAGCGTGCTCGGCGGGGACTTTCTGCTCTTGCGAGCGTTGCGTCTTGTGCAGGAGTCCGGCTACTCCGAACTGCTCCCATCGCTCCTCGATGCCATCGATGCCATGGTGTACGCAGAGGCTCTTCAGCTTGAGCAGCAACGGACGCGTGAGGTTGACCTCGCGCGGTGTGAAGAGGTTATCGCCGGCAAGACCGCGGCGCTCTTTCGGTGGGCTCTTCACGCGGGCGCGACCGCGGGAGGCCTCGAGCCTGGTCTCGCAACCGCGATCGCGGAGGCAGGCGCCGGCATGGGTCGCGCCTTTCAGCTGGTCGACGACGTCCTCGACCTCAGCGGAAACCCAGAGCAAACCGGCAAGGCGCTCGCGGGTGACCTTATCGAAGGAAAGATGAGCTACCCAGTCGCCCTCGCCTGCATTCGCGACCCAGAACTAAAATCCGCTCTCGATACCGCACGCGGAGATGCGAATGCCTGCGCCGCACTCGTTCCTCGAATCGCGGAAAGCGGCGCGATCGAAGCGACTCAGACCGAAGCCCGCCGCTCGGCTTCCGAAGCACTTCAGGCCCTCGAGGCTCTCCCAGGCTGCGCAGCAAAGCGGGCCCTAATCTCCATCCCAACCCTCATCGTGGAGCGTGTAAAATGACCGAACAGCAAAATAGCTCGAAGCCCTTTGAAGGACGCCTCGGCGGCGGCCAAATGTTCGATTCCATCGCGAAGCGTTACGACGGACTCAATCGCGTCCTCAGCCTCGGAATGGACGGCCGCTGGCGAAAAAAGATGGTGCAATCGCTCGTCTTCGAAGAAGGACGTGAAATCCTCGACCTTGCGACCGGCACCGCAGACGTGGCCATCGCGATCTCGAAACATCGCCCCGGAACCAAGGTGGTCGGACTGGACCCCTCCACCCAAATGCTTGAGGTCGGCCAGCAGAAGCTCGTCGAAAATACCCTCGATGCGGACATCGAGTTGGTCGTCGGTGACGCGCAAGACCTCCCCTTTGAAGACAATCGATTCTCTTCAACAACGATTTCGTTCGGGCTGCGCAACGTGCCTGACCGTCGTCTGTGTGTGCACGAGATGGCGCGCGTGACGCAGCCCGGCGGTACCGTTGCGATTCTCGAACTGAGTGAGCCAACCAAAGGCCCACTCAAAGGGCTTGCGAAGGGATGGATTCACAGCGCCGTTCCGAAGATCGGCGCATGGGTTTCAAGCGACCCAGCATATGCCTACCTCGCGAAGAGCATCGCCGCCTTTCCCCCGCCTGACGTTGTCATGCAGTGGATGCGCGATGCGGGACTGAACAACGTCGAAGCGAAGGGGATGAGCTTCGGCGCGGTACAACTCTTTACCGGTACCGCGACATGACCACTCACCGCAAAAACAGCGGTGCGTCCAATGTCCGACGTTTGCCCGAAGCAGACAATGTTCACGAGGCTCTACTCTGCGCCGAGGCGGCGATGGATGAAGAATGTCTCCGCGTGGAAGTTCCCGTCCGTGACGTTGCACCGTTCGCGTGGCTAAAAGACCAAACGAAAGGAAATCGACGGTATTGGCGGGACCGGCCAGAGCGCGACGCATCAACGGTGGAGCTCGCTGGAGTTGGATTGGCACTGTCGACGTTCGACGCCGAGGTCGCCCGAAATCATCTCTCAAGGCTGGGTCCGCGAGCGCAGCTCCACCTCCTCGGTCGCTTCGAAGGTGGTGTCCTCTACACCCTGCCCCGAGTCGAAGTCGGTGTGGATGCGAATGGAGGTTTCCTCGCGCTCAACGCACACTCGGTGTGCGAAACGGTTCGGCTCCAGCAGCGCCAAGAAGGTCCGCGTGAGGAAGAGTGGATCCAGCGTGTCAATGACGCGCTCGATGCCATTCAATCGGGACGACTATCCAAGGTCGTACTCGCGCGGCACCAGACCATTCAAACCAAACGGGACGCCCTCGAAATTCTGGACACGCTGAGGCGACATGAGCCGAGCGCGTACGCCTTCGCGGCGGAGTTCGGCGAGACCACGTTCCTCGGTGCCTCTCCGGAACGTCTCTTCCGGCGCGAATCGGACAAACTTCGCTCGGATGCCCTTGCGGGGACGCGACGACGAGGAAAGAGCGCCACCGAGGATGCCGAGCTTGCTCGCGAGTTGCTCGGTTGCGAGAAAGAGCGGCGGGAACAAAAAGCGGTTTCCGATGCCGTTCAGGCGCGCTTCCTCGAGCTTTGTTCCGAGACCCACTGCGATGCAGCCCCGAAAGTTCGGCAACAGGCCTTCGTTCAACATCTGCACTCCCTTGTTTCGGGTCGCCTCCGTGACGAGATCGGCGATGCAAAGATCCTCGAGACACTGCATCCAACGCCGGCAGTCGCGGGGACTCCGAGGGAAGCGGCTCGAGAGTGGATCCTTCGCGAAGAAGGCGAGCGCGGGCACTACGCAGCTCCGATCGGCCGGATGTCGATGAACGAGACCGAGTGCGCGGTCGCGCTTCGATGCGGCACTCATCGCCCAGGAACCTTTCAGCTTCATATCGGAGCCGGTATCGTTCAGGGCTCGAAGCCCGCGTTTGAATGGCGTGAGCTCGAACGAAAGTCCGATGCCTTGATGCGTTCGCTTGACGTGCAAAGCGCGAGTGAGCACGCGCCGCTCCAAGCGCGCGCGTCGTAGAAATCTGCGGAACGCGCGACAAGCAAAACTATGCGAACCTGCGCCAGACGATTTCGACCGTGACCGACCTTGCCGCCCCCGAAAGCAGCGCCGCCCAAACCTCACTATGGGCTTCGGCGATCATTCGCACCTTGGTTGCAAAGGGGGTGGAGCGTTTCGTCGTCGCTCCGGGGTCTCGGAGCACTCCGCTCGTTGCCGCGGCAAACGAAAGTGGCATTTCTACGGTAGTCATCGGGGACGAGCGATCCGCAGCATTCTTTGCGCTGGGGTGCGGGAGAGCAGGCTCCTTATGCGCGATGATCACCACCTCGGGGAGCGCGATTACGCACGCGTTTCCGGCAGTCGTGGAAGCACGCGCGGAAGGCATACCCATCCTACTACTTTCTGCTGACCGCCCTCCGGAACTGCACGGAATTGGCGCGAACCAGACGATCCCACAAGAGAACATCTTCGGCGCTCACGTCGTCACGAGCGTTTCGTTTCCGGCGCCGGATTCGCGAATTCCGGCGACGCTCGCGGCACGCATGAGCGAAGACGCCATCGATGCGGCGCTGCGCGAACCTGGACCGGTTCACCTCAACGTTCCGTTCCGAAAGCCGCTGGAGCCGGCTCCTTTTTCATGGCCGCAGGAGCTGCATGGCTTGGCGAATCTTCCGCCGACATCTCGCTCGCGTTCGTTTACGAGCGAAACACTGGTCTCAACAGAAGCGGTCGACTTCCTTCGCGCCGAACTGCGCTCTGGCTCAAGTGTTTTGGTCGCGGTAGGCGCGATTGGAAGCCCATCTGAACGAATCGCGGCTCGCTCTCTCGTCCAGCATCTTAACCTGAGCGGAGCCAAGGTCTTTGCGGATGCTCGCTCTGGGCTGCGGGACCTCGACTCCGGACTGCGTGCCTATTTACGCGATCCACTTTTGATGTCGAAAGTCGCTCCCGACCGCACGCTTTTTCTCGGCGGAGGCTTCATCGAAGAACGTATCTACGCGCTGGCTTCGAGCTGCCGGTCTTCCCGTACCTATCGGGTCGCCGGGAACGCAGCACTTACTCCACGTCAGGCGCGGATCGATCCGCGCGAAATCGGCATTCATACGATCGAGGGCTCTCTCGCGTCGTTGGCTGAATCGCTCGATGACTTGCGACTTGACACTCGGGGGGCGTGGACGCTGCGTCCGCCAACGAGCGAGTGGCTCGGGGATGTATTCAGCGAGATGCAGCTCGCAGCTTCGCTCAGCGACGTCCCGGGAATCCTCTACGCCGGAAGCAGCATGCCCATCCGCGACGTCGACCGTTTCGCGAGTCACCCGAGAGTCTTGGCGCAGCGCGGTGCTTCCGGCATCGATGGCATGATCGCGAGCGCATGCGGCGTTGCAGCTTCCTCCGATAGCCAGGTTACGCTCGTCGTCGGCGACCAAACGTTTCTACACGACCAAGGCTCGCTCCACTATGTCCGGCGACATCGGAACTTACGCATCATCGTCGTCGACAATCGCGGCGGGCGAATTTTCGAGATGCTGCCAATCGCGACCCCCGAGCGAAAATCGCTCGTTCAGAAGTACTTTCTCGACGCCGACGGCCCGGATATCAAGAAACTCGGCGAAGCACACTCCCTTGAGGTTCGCGTAGCGGAAGACCTCGCTGCGTTCCGCACCGCACTAAGCTCCAGCGCGCAGCTCATCATTGCTCGAACCGCCCCCGGGGCTGCTGCGGAGCGCGCTGCGATCCGAGAGCGCGAGCATCATTGGCTGCGCACACAACTCGGACTCTCCACTTCTTCGTCTACGTAGCAAGACTCTCCAAGGGCCCCCGCCCTTCCCTTCACCATTCCTCCACAGGACCCATTTAGGACCCAACCATGACTATCTTTGACGCCAGCCGCTGGGAAGCGATTACCGAACTCGAACTCCGCGATGTCACCTATCACCGCAGCAAAGAACACGGCACCGTTCGCATCGCGTTTAACCGCCCGGATGTACGCAACGCGTTCCGCCCCGAGACCGTCGACGACCTCTTCCGCTGCCTCGACCATGCACGCTGCACGACCGACGTTGGCTGCGTTCTCTTAACCGGCAACGGCCCCTCTTCGAAAGACGGCGGCTGGGCCTTTTCGTCGGGCGGTGACCAGAGCGTTCGCGGCGCGGACGGCTACCAGTACAAGGCCGCCGGTTCTTCCGCCGCGCTCGGGCGTCTTCATATCCTTGAGGTACAGCGATTGATTCGGTTCATGCCGAAGGTTGTTATCGCGGTCGTTCCCGGATGGGCGGTAGGCGGCGGCCATAGCTTGCACGTGGTTTGCGATATGACCATCGCGAGCAAAGAACACGCGAAGTTCCTCCAAACCGACCCGGACGTCGCCAGCTTCGACGCCGGCTATGGCTCGGCCTATCTGGCTCGGATGGTCGGACAAAAGCGCGCCCGCGAAATCTTCTTCCTCGGCAAGACGTATAGCGCCGACGAAGCCTTCGCGATGGGCATGGTCAACGAGGTCGCGCCCCACGCGGAGCTTGAAAACCAGGCTCTCGAGATGGCCAAGGAGATCAACCGCAAGAGCCCGACCGCGATCCGCATGCTCAAGTACGCGTTTAACGCCGTCGACGATGGCCTTGTCGGTCAGCAGCTCTTCGCCGGCGAAGCGACCCGCCTCGCGTACGCAACGGACGAAGCCAAAGAGGGACGGGAAGCCTTCCTCGAAAAGCGCGACCAAGCCTTCCAGAAGTTCCCCTGGCACTTCTGAACCGCGTCCCCTCAACGAGAAAAGCCCACGGCGACGGCCGTGGGCTTTTCTTTTCGGCACACGAGTTAACGCATGATCGGGAGGTGCTTACGACGTTCGGTCGTTGGTGCCTTTTCCCCTCCACCACGTTCGAAGTGGAGCTTGGCAACAGTATCGGCCAAGGTTTCGACCATCTTCATGAGCGCGCTTCCTGAAGGCGAATCGGGAGCCGACTGAACGACGGGGGTTCCCTTATCGCCCCATTCGCGAAGCGCCTGGTCGATCGGTACCTGCGCCATGAGCGGCGCCTCGCACATCTCGGCGATCTTCTCTCCGCCGCCACTGCCGAAAAGCTCGTGACGGTTGCCCGCCGGGTCTTCGAAGTAGCTCATATTCTCGACGACGCCGAGAATGGGCATGTTGAGCTGCTGGCAGAGGGTGACGCCTTTGTAGACATCTTGAAGCGCGACTTCCTGCGGAGTCGTCACCATGACAACGCCGGTGATGCGCATCTTTTGTGCGATCGACAGCGCAACATCGCCCGTGCCGGGCGGGAGGTCGACGACGAGGAAATCGAGAGCACCCCAGCGGACATCTTCGACGAGCTGTTTCAACGCGCCGTGAAGTCGCGGGCCACGCCAAATCACGGCCTGTTTCTCGTGTTCCAGAAGGAAGCCAACGCTCATGAGCTTCACGCCAAAACGCTGCAGCGGGAGAATATGCTTGCCGTCATCGGAGACCGGGCGCCCTTCGATGCCGAACATCGTCGGGAGGGAAGGACCGTAGATATCCGCATCGAAGAGTCCGACGCGCGTTCCTAGCTTGCGGAGACCGAGAGCGAGGTTCGTCGCAACGGTGCTCTTTCCAACGCCACCTTTACCGCTCATGACCAAGATGACGTTTTTCACGTCGGGGAGCGGGTCTTCGCCGGTGGTGATTCGCGTCGGGACACGGACCTCCCATTCGATCTCAAGGCTCGCGGCACCTTCGGCCTTCGCGACCTCTTCAAGACGAGCCTTGAGAGCCGCTCGAGATTCGTCCGAGGGCGTGCTCATGGCCACGCGAAGCTTCAGCGTTTCCCCTTCGAATGCGATCTCGAGAAGGGTCTTTAGATCGTCCAGCGTCCGGCCAAGAACAGGATCTTTCACCTTTATCAGGGCGTCACGCATCTTCTGGGTTCGCTCGTCGAGCGCGGGAGTTTCCGAGGTCATCGGAAGGATATGGTCTTCGACCCCGCGAGGGTCAAGGGTGCGAGCGCTCTCCCCTTGGGATCCGCTTCGATCAGCGGATTCGGACCGCGATTGCGGAAGCGCCTACGCCGCTTTCTGCCGCTGGAGCGGTCAGGAGCCTCACGAGCACGACGCTCCCGACCTGATCGTTTTCCGCAAGGGCGTTCGAGACCGCTGCCACCGAACGTTCTGAGAAGGCGCTCTCGGTTCCGAAGAGGAGCACGTCTCCTGTCTGCACGGAACCCTCTGCCGTCGTTGGGGAGCCACCAGCGAGCCCCCCGGAGACAGCCTCGCGCCCGGTGAGCCGAGTGACGTCACCGTCGCGGTATCGATATGCACGGAGTTCGCCCGCCCACGCGAGTTCGAGCCGCCCCTCCCTGACTTTCGCGACCAACGCGGCCACGTCGGGCACGTGTCGTTCGATCAGTTGCGCGCCGGCTTCGAGAAGGGAGGTTCGCATCGCGCTCAAGAACGCTGTCGGTTCGCGACCTTCGACCAGCGCTACCTCGGCGCCAAGGCGAGCTGCCTCGACGGCGTTCTGCCAGAGGCGCGGGCTCGAAAGGGCCTCCAACAAAACGAACGTGCGTTCGTAGACCAGCGCGTCGCTGCGCTCGAGATGTCCTGGCCCGCGTCGCTCAAGTGTGGAGTGCGGCTGTGCGTCGATGTTCATCTACGAGCCGAGCATAGCGTCAAACGCACTCGTGAGTCTGCATAATGATGTGCAGCGCTACTCAGGGATTGCCGCGCCGGGCGTGGGTGCATCCACATCGAGAACCCAGGCGGGCATCGGTTGACCGTTGTCCCCATTCCAAACGAGCACGGGAACGAGTGATTGTGCGTGCCATCGTAGCAAAATGACCGAGCCGCTTCCGGGATGATTACGCCCCGGCCGGCGTCTCGTGAAAATGACCAACACCTCGTTTTCACCGCGGGGGCGAAGCGCTAAGCCCGCCTCGCGAAGCTGGATGTTCTCAAACGAATGTACGTCTCGGGTCGTGACCCCACGCGTCTCGACCAAGGTCACAACGCGTCCATCCCGGCGAACCGAGAAGATGAGCGCTTCGCCATTTGGCGCATGCCAGCGAGCCTCGCCTTGCGCGTTCGCGTCCCAGAGCCGGACATGAACATCGAGGTTGACGGGGCCACCTTCCGGCAGCGCCGTGGGACGCGCACTGTCGACGAGCCATGCCCCAGTACCGTTGTTGAAGAGCTCGACGGCCTCCACTTCAATGCGCGCGACATCGCGTCCATCGACTTGGTAACTCTCACCGATCCGGATCACTGCACGAACGCGAAGGCGAGAGATTGCGTTTTGTGCAAACCACGCAGCGCTGCGCTCTGGGGGCACCGCGAAGAAACGTTCCGCGTGTGTTTCGCGCGGTCCGCTTAGGTCGCCGCTCACCAAACGTCCCCCGTCTGCGTGGAGACGTAGAGACGGAATCCGAACGAGGAAGCCCTGGCGCACTCGTTCATACGGTCCGACCTCCACGTTGCCTGCGGCCGGAACAGAAACAAGCCAGCGCCCGGCTCGAAGCGCGCTGGCCTCACGCTCCGCTCGTCCCCGGCAGAGGTCGTCATCGCAATCTTCAAAGAGAGCTCCACCAAAACGAGAAAGTTCGCCGGCCTCCTCCGCGTTTTCGGCGATCTCACGAAAACTCTGAGCGGACGCCGGGGCGGAGAGCGCAAAGAATCCAAAAATCGAAAGGGTGAGGAGTTGCTTCATGGGCGTGGCAGAGTGTAGTCGAGGGCGAACGATCGAGCGAACATCAAGCGATCTGAAGTTTCGCGCTCTCGCCTCTGCATGGACGTACTCATGGCGCGTTGATTTAACGGGCTGGTGAAAAACGTCCGAAACCGCTTCGCGATATTTTCATGCACTCAAACGCCATCCAATTCTCGCCACGTATGTACAATACGAGTTCAGTAATCGGACGCATCTGCGCACGCCAAAATCCAACGAACCAAAATCGGCCCTTTTTCACCAGCCTGTCAAAGCAGTTCGAGAAAAAGCCCCGGTTTCGCGAACGTGGTCACAAACTCTCGAGCACGAGGCCCGCGCGAGGCGGAAGCGGTTTGGCTTAGTTGCAGCCGCAACCACCACCGGTCGAGCCATGTCCACCGGTCGCCCCCTCGCGAGAATCGTGAACGTGAGCGCGGAAGTGCGTCGCGTTTCCATCCCGGCTCTCATCCATTCCGGGGCGAGAGAGGTCTTCGCGCGCGTAAGGAGCCACGCTCACGCACCCAGTGAATCCAGCGCACAACGCAAGAGCTAGCGCGAAGCGTTTCACGAGTCGCCTCCAAGCCAGTTCGCGAGCGAGACGAGAGGTTGCAGCACGGTTCGAGTCGCGGCCCGACGTTCGTCGGATGCACCGACCCACTCCGCGAGCGTTGGTCCATACTCGTAGTAGGCATCCACAAAAGCGCGCCCGGGCGCGTTCGAGAGAAGGTGTCGGTCGCGGAACCGACGAAGCGCGCGAATCTCGTCCGCCATCGGGGTGCCGTAGCTGGCCGTTGCCACGAAACAGGGGGAGACCGTCGTGAAAATGATCTCCGTCGTTACGACCTGCGCGACGCTGACTCCCGAAGAGGCATTGCAATCATCGACAGCGCGAACGCCAACGTAGTACTCGGTCTGCGGCTGGAGGTGACCGATTTCAAACTCAATGCGCTCACCTGGCGCGGCTCCCGTTGGAACAACCACGGCAACATCCTCGAGGCTCGCGGCCTTCGCTTCCGTGCCCCAGGTGTTGAAGTTCATCCCCGGCTCGAATGGAGTCGTCGCGACGCGGACTTCGTATGCACTCAGCGGTCGATCGAGTTCTGGCGCGATAAAGCCAACATGCGCGAACTCCCACGACTTCTCCTCGTCGAGCTCCAGGGTCATTCCCGTGGGAATGCCCGGCGTCAGCTCCACGTCGCATCGACCAAGACATTCGCGGCTGCCGGGATCACAAAGGAAACCTTCATCACACGGCGCCTCCGGCCCGCAGGATGTGAAGCACTGGGGTGGAGGGTCGTCACCGGCGCACACGTTCGTCGCGGGAACCGTTACCCGAATCCGTGCGCCGCCGTTGTCTGCGAGCAGTCGATCCGCGCCACTGCCGGGGGAACCACCGGGGTCGTCGGAGATCGTCTCATCAAGCGGACGAATCTCCCCATCTTCGCCATGGGTCGATCCATATCCAATCGGCGCGTTGACACGAACGTCGTCGCCACTTCGCGAAATCTGGACCGGGATTTCGTAAACCACGGAGGGTTGACCGCGATACGGATAGCCATAGCTGCGAGCCCAATGATCCCAAGTTCCCGTCCCGAGAGTCGGTGTCGGGTATCGCTCAGGGCCATACGAAGTGTTGTAGTCGCCTTCGACATTTACCTCGACGAAGATCGAGTAGTCGCCGTCCGCCCAATCTTCTGGAACATTAAAGCGGAACGTTCGGGTCTCGGCCCCGGGGAGGGTCGCCATCGTGACCGCATCGATCTCCGGCATCGCGACCGCAGCGTCATCTGCAAAACGAAGCACATCTTCATGGTCCATCCCGAGAAGCTCGGGAAGGTCCCGACGCGGCGGATAGAGCGCTCCGGTATCCATCGCCCGCATCATCGTCTCTTCGCCGTTCTCAAGCTCGTAGGGTTCGGCGTATCCGTTCGAAACGTCCGAATCCGTCAGGTACCGCCCCTTGTCACTGTTGAACTGAGAAGCACAAGTCACGGCATCCAGTGCATCCCGGGTCGTGGTCGACTGGTTAAACGAGAGGCAAAAGTAGCTGTCCGGCGAGGCATCGTTGCTCGTTCGAGACGCGAAACCTTCGCTGGCGCGGTCTTGAAAAATGACGCGTCGAAAGGGTTCCTGCGCGCTTTGACGTCGGTGTGCCCAGACGGGCAAAACGCCTTCGCGGCGACCATAAGGCCAATGGAACCCGCTGTTCATCTGCATGGCTCCAGGGCGATTCCCGATACCGCGCAGCGCGGTCGCTTCGGTCAGGCGCAATGTCTGCAAAAATTCGCCATCCGCGGTTTCGATCCAAATCGCGATCTGAGCGCGCGAGGTCGGCGTGAACTCCAGCTCCACGATCCGTTGCTGTGCGTGCAGCGCAGTGGGAACCAGCAGGGAGAGAAGCACCGCAAATAGAAGCGTGCCGGAGCCTCGAACGAAGCGAAAATCCATGGCGAAAATATAGCAGCCTTCATGAAACTCGGAAATCGGCCGGCGCCCTCGGCGTGAGATTGCTCTTCGGGACAGAAACGGTTCTCACTGGAAACCGTTGTCGGCCTCCCCCGGCCTACCGGCGCCACGAGACAAAAGCGACTGTTTTTCGTCCGAAATCGGTAGTCGATGGCACTCGTTCGCGATCGCGGCGGGAATGGGTGCAGGAACGGCTTCAGAAAACGACCCAATATGAAGTTCTGTAAAGAACGGGCGTACTTTCCATCTTGCGGCGATCGAGGCGCGGTTTCTCTTTGCGCCGCGACCTCGACATCGATCCGCGCTACTCTGAAGTCGTGTCCGAAGAACACCAAGAAGTGGACGAGTCACCACCAAGGCCGGTATGGAGGCGTATGGTCTACCGCTGGCTACGCTCTCCCCTTTCCGTCGCACTGGGCGGCGCGCTCTTGTTCGGCGGACTTTCAGCAGGCTATCGCTCGATGGGGCCCTCGGAGACCATCGCGCATGCCGAGCCAGATCCACGACCCATTGTTCCCTCGGAGGAGGGACGTCTTGTCGGTGTGGACGAACCCGAAGCGATCGTTCGCGTGGGGCCGCGACTTCTCGAACCGGCCGATCCGGAACAACCCGGTTTGTCCATTTCGATCGAGGACGCGGACGGCCATTCGATGGACCGACTTCATGCTGCGCTGCGGCGCGCCGAGGCGGACGAAGGCCAAGCGCGTTTGCTCTTCTACGGCGCATCCCATGTCGCTTCGGACCTCTTCACAGGCATCGTTCGGCGCCGGCTCCAGGGGCGTTTTGGAGATGCGGGACACGGTATCATCGTCCCTGGAAAACCTTGGCGCAGCTACCGACATCGCGATATCCGCGTCGAAGCGAACGGCCGTTGGGACTCCGCTCGAGTTCGGGGGAATACCCGTGAAATTGGCCATTACGGCGTCGCGGGAACCTATGTCGAGACAGACCGCGAAGGGGCATATAGCCGGGTCCGCACGGCGCGCTCGGGGGTCGGAACGGAGGCGAGCCTCTTCGACCTCTATTACCTCCGTCAACCTGGCGGAGGCAGTTTCGATGTACTGATCGATGGACAGCGCCGCGAACGCGTCTCCACGGACGGTCTTCTCGGCGGGGGCTACGCGACCTTCGAAGTGCCGATGGGGCCGCACTCCTTCGAGGTTCGCACCCGAGGCGGTGCGGTTCGGCTTTTCGGTCTCGCAGTCGAGCGTCAGGAACCCGGCGTCATCGTCGACACCCTTGGCATTAACGGCGCCCGAGCGCGCTATCACCTCCTCTGGGAAGATCAGCTCTATCGCGAGCACCTTGCGAGACGCCAAGCCGACCTCGTCGTCCTCGCTTACGGCACGAACGAATCCGGCGACGACTTGCCGATCGAAATTTACGAAGAGCAACTGAACACCGTCGTTTCCCGCGTCCGAGAAGTCGCGCCACAAGCGGCATGCCTGCTCATCGGCCCCTCGGATCGCCCGATTCGCCGCGAGGATGGCACGTTCGAAAACCGGCCACGAACCGCGGCTTTGGTCGCGACGCAGCACAAGGTCGCGGTTGAACAAGGATGTGGCTTCTTCGACCTTGTCTCCTTTTCAGGTGGCGCTCTGTCGATGGTGGAATGGGCGGCAAGCGATCCACCTTACGCCGCACCCGACCATATCCACTACACCCGGCGTGGCTACGAGCGGCTTGGCGAAGTCATGGTGCGTGCGCTCCTCGAGGGAATGGATAACAACGAAGACGACGCCCACGGCGAACCCGAGGCCGGCGCGGAGCTCCCGCCCGCGAGCGAGGACAGCGAGTAAGCGCGCCGTCTTCCCCGTTTTTTTGGTCGACGAGTCAAGGTTTCGTAGGTTCGGAACATGACTCGTCCGAATCTCTCGCTTCTGGTTCCGCTCGCGCTCGCAGCGCTCTCGATGAGCGGCTGTATTTTGAACAACGTGAGCTCTCAGGAGCGCCTTCGCGACGCCGTCGTCGGGCTCAACGATGAGGTTCGATGGAATCGCCTCGACCTTGCGACGCAGCGAGTGGCGTTCCCGCATCGCAATACGTTCCGCGCGACACATCATCGCTGGCACCGAGAGCTTCGCATCGCAGATTTCGACATCATGCAGGTGCAGACCTCGGGAGATGAATCGGAAGGTGCGACGTCGATTGTTGTCGTGCATTGGTACGACGAAGACACGATGTTGCTGCACGAGACAACGCTTCGTCAGACGTGGGAAAAGTTCACTGGCGGTTACCTGATGGTCAACGAAGAAGTCGCCTCGGGCGCCGAAGCGCTGCTCGAGATTCCAGAAGAGCTCCTCCCGCCCGAAGACGGCGAAGAGGGTGAAGAAACGACTGAGCCGACGGAAGAAACGGAATCTGCGGGTGCGCAGGTCGTGGCCAACGCAGAGACTGTGCAAGACTCCTAAGGACGGGCGAATGGCCCAATCGGCGGCGCCGCGGGAATCTCGCGGCGCCTCTTTTTTTGCCGGCGCAGGCGAGCGGAGAGAACTTCGCGTACAACCGCGTAGCATCGTGCAAGGTGACGAATCTTGTCACGGATTCGGGTTAGCCTCACCCCATGTCCACAATCGCAACCTGCTCGTGCAACCAGCTCCACCTAACCATCGAGGGCGAGCTGCCGCAGACCTCCATGTGTCATTGCGTGGAGTGCCGTCGACGTACCGGAAGCGCGTTTGGTCTACAGATACGGGTTCCGAAAAGAGTCGTCTCCATTCGCGGCGAGCCACATTGCTACACGCGGAGAGGCGATGAGGGAGAAGTCCGCTTTTCGTTCTGTCCCGAGTGCGGGACCACGCTCTTCTGGGAAGTCAGCGGTATGCCCGATTCCTGGATCGTCGCAGCGGGGGCACTCGCGGTCGCGGAAATTCCAGCGCCGACCTTCTCGGTCTACGAGGACCGAATCCCCTCTTGGCTGATCCTTCCCGATTCGATCGAGACACACATGGCGTAACCATCGCTCTCGAACACGAAGCGATGTCGGAGCGTCGACGAGAGCGGCCACCCCGACGCAAGACTCCACCGATGCGGCTTGTGCGGGGACGGCGGCCGCCGAGCAGAATAGCGTTCAAAAACGGAAATCCGACGTGCATGAGGCTTCGGGCGTGATACAAGCGGGCCGTGACGTTGGTGATCGGAATCGCGGGGGGAACTGGCTCAGGCAAGACGACGATCGCGCGTCGAATAACTTCGGCGCTGCCGTCGACTGCGGTCGATCGCATCGAACACGATAGTTATTACCGGGACCGTCAGGATCTTCCTTACGAAGACCGCTGCAAACTCAACTTCGACCACCCTTCTTCGCTCGAGACCGAACTCTTGATCGAACACGTTGCGAAACTACGCGAGGGGCACGCGATCGAAGTGCCCGAGTACGATTTCACAACCCACAGCCGAAAAACCGAGACGCGCCGCGTGGAGCCCCGCGATGTCATCGTGGTGGAAGGCATCTTGGTCTTGGCCGAGGAGCGGCTTCGGGAGCTCTTCGACATCAAACTCTTTGTCGATACCGATTCCGACATCCGCGCCTTTCGCCGCATCCGCCGCGATATTGAGAAACGTGGACGCACGTTCGAACAGGTTCGGGACCAGTACTACAACTCCGTACGGCCGATGCACCTACGCTTCGTCGAACCCTCGAAGCGATGGGCGGACCTCATCATTCCCGAAGGCGGCAATAACCGAGTTGCCCTCGATATCCTGATCGCAAAGATCAGCGCCGTCGTACGAGACAACGAGAACGAGGCGTAGCGTCCCGCTGCCGAGAGGTCCTCAACGAAAAAGGGCGCAACCTCGATGGCTGCGCCCTTTTCTGTTTGCAAGCGAAAGCTCAGGCCTCTTCACGTCGGCGGACCACAATGGTGGCCATACCTTCATCCGACTCGAACTGGCGGCGGTATCGCTCGGCAACGCCTCGCTGTTCGAAGGGCCCGATGCGAACGCGATAGAAGCGCCCACGGCCCTCGACCTCGGCTTCCATCACGAAGGCGTCGTGGCCCTTGTCGCGAAGAACGCGAGCGAAAAGCTCGGCTTCATCCGGCGTGCGATAGGAAATGACCTGGAGAGTGTAGCGCCCATCGCTGCCGACGCGGCCGGGCTCCGGCGCACGCTCCGGCTCGGGGAGCGCCTGCGCCGCCATCGGATCGCGGGGGAGCGCGCGAGCGAGCTCACGAGAGTCACCGGCCGCGAGATGCGAGGCGGGCATCGCCGCAAGCGGTAGCGCTGCCACGGGATGGGCAACGGGAGTAGTAGAGGGAGCGGCCAGGGGAGCGGGCTGGAGAGCGGAAGGCTGATGGAGAACGCCGAGCATCGCTTCTTCCGCGGCGGCATTGGCAAGCGTGGCGGCAACTTCGGGACGTTCGTCCGCAACGAGCGTCTCGGGGAAGCGAAGCGAGGTCCGGTCGATCTCGATGCTCGGCCGCTGCTCCTGCTCCGCCGATGCAATTTCCTGAGCCAGCTCTTCACTCGGAGCGAGCGCGGCGAGGGGATCTACTGCCTCCGGAGCCTCGTTTCGCGGCGCGAGCAACTCTGCCATCCCGTACAAGAGAACCAGGGTCGCACCGAGCGCGACCACGAACGCACCCGCACGTCGGAAATTCCCGTCCCCGTGGGGAGAGGTTTCCTCGATTCGTTCCAGGTCTCGCATCGCTGTATCCACTGTGATCTCCTTCGTCGGCGGTTCCGAAGCGCCGATATAAGACATGTAGGACACTTGAATACATGTAATCAAGAAAACGACATGAAGGTATATGGACTACTGATTCTCGGCCAGCACGGGTGCGCGACGACGCGCCATGATTTACGGTCCCCCAATGTTCGCGCCGAGCCTCTCCCTCGAAGCCTTTCAGGAATACGCCGCTCGCGGGGCGAGCGTGATCCCGCTCGAGATTTCACTAAGTTCGGATCATCTAACTCCCGTCCTGGCGCTTGAGACACTCGCTCCGGAAGGGGATGCATTTCTGCTCGAAAGCGTTGTTGGTGGTGAGAGCTGGGCACGCTATAGCTTCGTAGGGTTCGCGCCTGAAGTCCGGGTGCGGGGAGATCAGCGAGGCCTTGAGATCGACGACGGCCTGACGAAGAAGTTTCACGCCGGAGATCCCTTTAGTGCCCTTCGAGACGTGCTCTCACAGTGGAAGCCGCCCCAGGAGCTCAGCGCCAACCTACCTCCCTTCTGGGGTGGCGCGGTCGGTGCAATCCCCTACTCTGCGGCGCATGCCTTCGAACCCGCTTCGGGTCAAAGGCGCGGACGAGAGCTTGAGTTTGGTTTGGGGCATACCGTCGCCGTCTTCGACAGCTGGGGTCAGCGCCTTCGCCTGATCAAGCCGGTCCGAATCGATTCGCGCGGGGTAGATGCTTGCTATCAGAACGGCATCCGTCAGCTTCGCGAAGCCAAAGAGAAACTGGCCTCCCCCGTACAGCTGCCAGCGTTGCCACCGCCAGGAGCGGCGCCCGATTCTGTCCCTCCTTCTTCGTTTCGCCACGAGGAATTTCTCGCCGCAGTCGAGAGCGCCAAAGAGTACATCCGCGCGGGGGATATCTTTCAGGTGGTTCTTTCACAGCGCTTGGAGGTCGACGCGAGCGACATTCGGCCGATCGATCTCTACCGGGCGCTTCGCATGATCAACCCATCCCCTTACATGTATTTTCTCCGCATGGGGGAAACGGAGATCGCAGGCGCCAGCCCAGAAACGCTCGTACGCGTGCAAGACGGGGAAGCGACACTTCGTCCGATCGCAGGGACGCGCAGACGGACGGGCGACGCCGACACCGACCAAGCGCTGGCCGAGGAGCTACTCGCAGATCCCAAGGAACGCGCCGAGCACGTGATGCTGGTCGACCTCGGGCGCAATGACCTTGGGCGCATTGCCAAGACGGGAAGCGTGACCATCGACGAGGCCATGGCGATCGAGCACTTCTCACATGTCATGCATATGACGTCCACTCTGCGAGCGACGTTGAAAGACGGGGCTGACGCAATCGATGTCCTCCGTGCAACCTTCCCGGCGGGCACCCTCTCCGGCGCCCCCAAAGTCCGAGCGATGCAGATCATCGACGAACTCGAACCCTGCGATCGAGGCTACTACGGGGGCGCGATCGGCTATTTCAGCTTCGACGGAAACGCGGACTTCGCGATCGCGATTCGAACCTTGGTAAGCGAAAACGGAAAACTCTCCGTTCAAGCCGGCGCGGGCATCGTGGAGGCAAGCGATCCTCAGCTGGAGTACGAGGAGACGCTGCACAAAGCCCGCGCCAACCTTGTCGCCTTGGTCTGCGCAGCACAGCGATAAACGCTCACCATCGCAGCACCTCGCCGCGGAGAGCTCGATGGAGGCTTCGCCGTCGTCTCCACTCGGTAGCGCCAACCGTAAAGAGTTTCATGCCGACTCCCATGAAGAGTACTGACGCCAGACTTACATTCGCTTCGACCGACTCACGCGCGCTAACGAATCTCGTAGCTGAGCGAGAACTTCAAGGCCGGCGCCGCCGCGACATTTCGGGCGCCGAAGGCGCCGTCGTATCCAACTCCGAGGCCGAAGCCCGCAGCGATGTCCATCAAAAGCTCTACCCCGAACGAGTGGAACTCGACACCATCCCCAAGTCCGGCGACCCCTTGCCTCGAGAAGCCATCGGAACGTCGCTGAACGACCACCTGGCCCGCGAAGCGCACGATGAACCAGAAGCGGCGAAGAAAGTCCCGGTCGACACGGATTCCGGTCTCAAGCCGGTAGACAAGTTGGTCCCGAATATCGCTCGGGTCGCCAATCGCGACTTCACGGGGTGTTGTTCGAATCGCGTAGCCAAGCGTCGCCTGCACGAACTGCTGCACTCGAAGCCAACCGAAGCCGCCACCAATCGCCACGGTGGGCGTCACATCAAACTCACCATCGCCCGTCGGAAGCAGCACCGAGATCGCATCTTCAGAGGGGCTCTCACCGCGCGGAACCGGGTCCCCCGTGGGCAGCCCGAGGTAGACACCGAGGGAGACGTTGACCGGTCCTTCGTAAAGACCGCTGAAGAGGCCGAGCCGGAGGTCCCCAAGGCCCGTTGTGGCGCCCTGGTCGACGAGCACGTTTCGACGGAACACCTCGCCATCGAGCGTCGCCATTAACCATCGGTCGACGATGCCGACCTCAGAGTAGAGCGCGAGGCTATGCTGACGGTAGGGGTTGATCTCGACCGGGCTACCGTCAGGTCCGAAGAAGCGCTTCGCGAGGATGGTGCGGTAGCCGAGGTTAAAGTAAGCAGATCCCGGGTTTCGAATCCACGCTTGTGCCTCGACCTGTGTGGAAGTCCCAAGGATCGCGAGGATCATGATCGCCAGCGTGAGGGCGCGAGTACGGCCTGCGCTATTCCGCTGACCCGCCCGCGTTAATCGAGCTTGGAGCCGACGAAGGAGTCCCAGGCTCGACGTATCGGATGTGGGCTCGACTGCGTTCGCATGCTGCCCGGACGAGACTCGAGGGAGGACGCGCGCGAGGGCGCCGGAGCGAAGAGTGTTGTACTTCTTTTTCATACGAGAGCTCTGCGTGCTCGAGGGTTGCTTGGCCGATTTCATTCGTTCGCCTCAGTTCATTTCCGCGACCGCAAAACCGACGCCGAAGGGTTCGCAATAGATATGGGCGAAGTAGCTCTCTGGAAGGTCGATCGCATCGAAGCTGAACTCCGCGGCTCCGCTCGTTCCCGGGATCTCACCGAGGTTCAGGTCTGTCTCAGGGTCTACCGCACGTCCGAGAGAAGCGCGCGGACTCAGGACAAGAATGAGCCCAGGCCCCGGGTCGACTCTAAAGTCGTCGCCGAGACGGACCGAGTCGCGCATCATGGTGACCGAGCCACTCGCCGTATACCCGGAGCTTCCGGAAAAGGTGCCACGGATGGAACCGGATGGGCTCTCACTCGCGTCGGGCATCTCCCCAACATCCGGCGTCGCGTCGACCCCTTGCGACGCATCCTCTTCAACGTTCGCGTCGATCGCCGCATCCAAGCCTGCATCCATCGCGGCGCCGGAGTCGCCGAGCACGCTCGATTCGCGGAGGTCCGTAAAGGATGCATCGCAGGCCATCAAACAGCCGAACGCGACCAGCAGAAGAAGGTGAGGAAGGCGGGATGTTGCCCGCGAAGCAGAAGAAAAAGAGCGCATGTGCGAGACCTACGCCGCTCAGAAGCAAGTCGTTACGCTGATTCGAAAAATCCCGTTCAGGCAATTTAAAACGGCGCGTTCGACAAATCTGAACGGGGCTACCTTTGAGAGCGTTTTCGCCAGAAATCGATGCGTCGTTTTGCGAACACACAAGCGATGGACAGCCCCATGAGCGGCACTAGCCAGAGGGTCGCCATCCTCATGTCGAGCGAGCGATAAATGGAGCGGCCGAACGCCCCATAGCAAAACGGGATGTGCACCACGTAGGTCACAAGACTTCCTTGCCCGATCCAAATCAGGATCTGGCGAGCACGTTCGTTGAGCATCGGGGCGAGCAACGCCCCGAGACAAAGGAGCGCGACCGCCCTCCCTCCAAGGTCGAGCAGATTGAGCCAAACGCTCGGGTGTCGGCGCGACAGAGGAAGCTCAAAGAAGGCGATCGAAGAAGATGCCCCCCACGCAAGCGCAGCGCTTCCCAGAAGGAGCAAGAGCAAGAGACGCGGAGGGGCGCCGGCGACCTTCGCAAAGGGCTCTTCGGCTTCGCGCCGAAATAGCCAGAGCGAGAGCGCGAGGCCGAGCAGCAGCCACGCGCCGATCGGCACGAGTGGCATCCGCGTATAGGGCGCCGCATCGACGAAGGGAGCCGCGAACGGCCGTAGCCATTCCGAGAAAGCAAGGTCCGAAACCCACGGACAGAGAAGAGCGAGCGCGAGCGCGAGCGCGAGGGAGCGCGGGATGGCGCGCGAGAGAGAGCCCGCTGGCGGGATCGCGACGCTCGCGAGCATCAAGCTCCATCCGATGACATGAAGGACGTCCGAGCGAAACAAGGTCTCTGGACCCTCAGAACCATCGATCAGCGCAAAGGCGAAGTTCACCGCGTAACCGACGCCAACCAGCCAAAGTCCCCGTTTTGCAAGCGCCGCCCGAAGCGCGTTACGCGACTCACCTTTCCGGTCGGCTGCCTTCGAACGAAGTGCGACGGCCGCTCCTGCAAGCAGAAGAAAGGAAGGGAGCGGGAAGGTACCGAGAAAGCGCGTGAACGCATAGGAACTCTCTCGATGCTCCGGAGCAACCCACGCATGGTAGGCGTGCCCCTGAATCATGATCAGGCTCGCGAGCGCCCGTGCCACATCGACACCGGCGATGCGTTCCGATTTCACGTCACCCTTAGAACGTTTCGGGTTCGGGCTCCGCTGCGTCCTCTTCGAGGAACATCCACTTGGTCAGCAAGGGAGCGAGCACCAGACAAAGCACAGCGGCGCCACACGCGATCCAGCCAAGTTGTTCGAAAACGGTCGTGTAGTTCGCGAGCCCGTCGTACGAGCGCAACATGGCCTCACTCATTTCGGCGCCTTCGGGGACAAGTCCGCTCGCACGCGCGAGCGCTCCGGGGACAGCATCTTCTGCGGGTGGCGACATCAGAAGCGAGATGATCCCGCCGAGGTGATGCGCCATCGCCGACGAGAGGAACCAAGCCCCCATGACCATTGCAGCGATCTTCTTGGGGGAGAGCTTGGTCACGAGCGAGAGACCAATCGGCGAGAGACAGAGTTCACCCATCGTGTGAAGTAGATAGCCAAACACAAGGAACATCATCGGCACCACGGCCGCGGCGCGTGTGACAAGCTCTCCCTCTTCGCGGAAGGTCACTTCACCCGCTTCCACCGAACCGCTCGACCAGCCAAGAATCAAGAAACCGATTCCGAGAAGCGCGATACCCATCGCGAATTTGTAGGGCGCAGGCGGCTCGAGTCCGCGGCGAGCAAGCGAGGCCCACACGCCCACAAAGAGAGGCGCGAGCACCAAGATAAAGATGGGGTTCACCGACTGGAAGATGGACGTCGGAACCGACATATCGCCGAGAGTCCGGTCGACGTTCGACTTCGTGAACAAGCTGATCGAAGAGCCCGCTTGCTCGAAGAACGCCCAGAAGAGCGTCGTGAACGCGAGCAGAATGAGAACGACTGCAAGACGCTTCCCTTCTTTGCCACCAGCCCGAACGGCGTAGGTCACGATGACGCCAATAACGAGGAGCGCGAAGGGCGTGAGCACGTAGCTCATCACCTCGAAGTAGCGAATTAGAAGCGCAAAGACGGCGACCGAAAGAAAACCGGCAATGTAGGTCGGCGCGCCCCACTTCTTAAGAACCCCTTCGTCAGGGGCTTCCCCGTTGTCGCCGAGGAGCGGGTGCCACTTCCAGAAGACTGCGAGGCCCAGCAACATCCCGATTCCCGCGATTGAGAATCCCCAAAACCAATCGTAGGTCTCCCCGATATAGCCGCAGATCAGCGGCGCGGCGCCGGCACCAAGGTTGATGCCCATGTAGAAAATCGTGAAGCCGCTATCGCGCCGCGGATCTTCGCGGGACTCATAAAGCCCGCCGACCATCGACGAGATGTTGGGCTTAAAGAAGCCGTTTCCGGCGATCAGGAAGGCCAGCGCGACGTAGAGCATGAACTCCGTTTCGATCGCCATCACGAAGTGGCCGATCGCCATGAGCAGGCCACCGAGAAGTACCGACCGTTTGTAACCGAGAATCCGGTCCGCAACGATGCCGCCGATAAATGGAGTCGCGTAGACCAAAGCGCCGTACGCCGCGTAGATCCCCTTGCCGATGCGGTCCGCTTCAGCGGCGCCTTCCGCCGCAAATAGCTGATCGGTCAAATAGAGCAGGAGCAGTGCCCGCATCCCGTAGAACGAAAAGCGCTCCCACATCTCTGCGAAAAAGAGCATGTAAAGAGAGCGGGGTTGCTTCATCTGGGTCGTCATCTTGGTTCCTCGAGGCGTGACCGTTGGCGAGCGAAAGGCGCTTGTCAATCAACGTCCTCTCTGAAGCCCCTTCGCTTTTCGGAACGTTGGATCGCGCGATACCGCCTTGATGCGTGAGATCGGTCCTCTCTCTTCGAGGAAAGGGCCTTCAAATTCCGACAACTTCAACCGTATTGGAATTGGTCCGCTCGCTGCGCTCGACGGCCGGCGGCGTTCCGAGTAAGATGCTTGTTCATAACTCGTTAGGAGATTGTGTGATGAAGACAATTCGCTTTTCTTGGGCGCTTAGCGCGCTCGTGATGAGCCTGGCAGCTGGTTGCCCAGGCACTGTTGAACCCCCTCTGCCCGGAACCGCTGAACTCGACATCGTGGGAAGCTCCTCGGTTCGAATTCCCGCTTCGGGAATGGCCGAGTTGCGCGTGTTCTACCACGAGGTCGGCGAGATCATGACGCCCATCCCGGACTCGGATATCGAGTGGACCATCGAAGGAACCACCGATGCCACGCTTTCCGTAGAAGAGAGCACCACCGATGAGAACGGTGAGGCAACCAACACGATTCGTGCGGGTGGCGAAAGCTCCTTCCGCGTCGTTGCGACCCCGGTCGAGGGTGACCCGGTCAGCTTCAGCGTGACCGTCGAGGATTTCGAAGCCGGCTCGCTCGTGATCGACCTTGAATACTCTGGAGACCGCGCCATTACTCCGGTCGCCGTCTCGCTTCACCGCGATCTCCGCTGCGAGACCATCGACCCCTTCGCGCCGCTTCCAACGGCCGTCCAGATGACCACCGTCGCAGACCCGAACGGTTCGACCGCGTTCGCGAACATCGAGACCTTCGATCGTTACGCCGTCATCGCGATCGGCCAGCTTCGTGGCGAAGTCGGTGCGCTCGGTTGCGTGGACCGCGTAAGTGTCGACGCAGGCCGTGAGACCTCCGAGACGGTCACGCTGATGGACGTCAGCATGGAGCCACGCGTCGAAGGTGTCTACGAACTCCAAAATGAGATCGACTTCAGCGGTTCCCTCCCGCCGTCGATCGACCTCGCCGTGGGTCTCCTCGACGAGATCACGGACGACAACGACGTGCTCGGAAACCCGGAGACCGAGGACTTCGGTCAGGACCCCGCTGCCTTCCTACTCGACTTCGCGATGCGCCAGACCTGCCGCTACGACTGCGAGGACGGTGAGTCCTTCTCGGATTGCAGCCAGCTCAACCATGACTTCGGTGATATCCGAACGCTCTATCTCGAGAACCTCGGAAGCTACGGCCCCGCCGAATCCCGCTTCACCGGTGGCTGCACGGCTTGGGAATACGCTGCAGAAACGGCCCAGAACTACGTCAACGGCCTCATCGAGGATTTCGTCCCGGGCTTCGTGCTCGCCTTCACGAACTCGGTCGGCGACCTGGCGCGCACGATTCAGAACGCCGAGATCATCTCGCGCATGACGATCGGCGCCAATACGGAGCTCGGTGCGCCGATGCAGCATGAGCTTCAGACCATGATCGCGCGCATTCGAAACCTTGATGGAGAGCCACAGGTCATCGAGATCGACCTCCGCGAGGCCGGCTTCCGCCGCCGCACCACGGACGCGACGGTCACGATCACCGAAGAAGGTCTCGTGATGATCCCGGAGCACTCGTTCACGCTCAGCTACGGGGAACTCATTCAGTACCTCTACCTGAACGCCCTTCTTCCGGCGCTTGGCTACGACAGCACGGCCGAGCTTCTCGGGTCGCTTGTGAACTGCGACTCGGTCGCAACTTGGGTCGCCGACAACGTCTCCGCGCTGCCCATCACGGAGGACCAGGTCCGCACAGCTTGCAACGCAGGTCTTGGCGTCGCTTCCGCGCAGATCGACACCCGCCTCGGCAGCCTTGTGACCTCCGCCGAAGGCACCATCACCCTTATGGGAAGCGCTGTGGGAGCCGACTACGACACCGCCATGATCGCGCAGTCTCTCGAGGACGGCATGTGGATGGGCATGTGGGGCGAAGGCGAAGATTCCGGCGCCATCACCGGTGAGTTCACCGGAGAGCGTACGGGCGACGCGCCTTCTCGCTGAATCTCGGCAGAGTAGAAAAAGGGCGTCCCTCGGGGCGCCTTTTTTCTTCCGTCGCGAATGTGGCGGAGCTGTGAACTTCTTCCTCACACTTTGCTTTTCGACGACAGGGCAGTATTGGATAGCCGTGAGCGAATCATCCCGAGAGTTCGATATCGTCGTATGGGGAGCGACCGGCTTTACCGGTGGGCTTGTTGCCCATTACCTCGATAGCGTTGCCCCCAAAAATCTACGCTGGGCGATCGCTGGCAGAAACGAAGCCAAGCTGGACGCCCGATTGGCCGAACTCTCCAAACCCGTGCCGAAGATCCTCGCGGACGCAGGAGATCCCGAATCGCTCCACGAAATGAGCCGAAGGACTCGAGTCCTCCTCACCACCGTCGGACCGTATGCGAAATACGGAATGCCGCTGGTCGAAAGCTGCATCGCGACGAGCACCGACTATGTCGACATCACCGGAGAACCGGATTTTGTCGCCGAGACGTTAAAGCATCACGAGGCTGCAAAGGCCGCGGGCGTGCGCATCGTCTCATGCTGCGGCTTCGACTCGATCCCGCACGACCTCGGCGCTTGGTGCGCGGTCAGCGCTCTGCCCGGCCGGGCGCCCATTCGACTCGAAGGTTTCGTCCGCGCCAAAGGCACGATCTCCGGAGGGACCTGGCAGTCCTTCATCGGCGCTGTCTCGGACCTGAAAGGCACCCAGGCGAAAGCACGCTCCGCGCCAAAACAGAAACTCGACGGACGCAAGGTCCGCTCTCTTCCGCCGAGGCCGCGTTACGAAACTCGTCTGCAGAGCTGGGTCGTCCCTTTTCCAACCATCGACCCGGAAATCGTCAAGCGCTCCGCACGCTCCCTCGATGTGTACGGACCGGATTTCCAATACGGTCACTATCTAAGCCTGAAGCGCTTCTCGACTCTGGCGAAAGGCGCTGCGGGTCTGGCCGGCATCACTGCCCTCGCGCAGCTGCCGCCCGGCAAAGACTATCTCGAAAAGCGCATCCTTTCCGGAGATGGTCCGGACGCGTCGACGCGAGCGAAGAGCTGGTTTCACGTCGCGATGCTCGGGCGCTCCGGAGGAGACCGAGTCCGCGTCGATGTCCGAGGTGGTGACCCAGGCTACTCGGAGACTTCCAAGATGGTCGCCGAGACCGCGCTCTGTCTCGCCTTTGATCTTCCGCGCGAAGAAGCGACCCAGCTCGGCGTCATCACCACCGCGACCGCGTGCGCCGAGCCTCTCGTGGCCCGACTCCGCAAGGCGGGCATTCGCTTCGACGTCAGCCAACCGACTCGCGCCCGCTAAGCGTTATGTACCTCCTGCGCCCTGCCCTTTTCGCCCTCTCTGCCGAGACCGCACACGAACTCTCGTTAAAAGCCCTGTCGGCGGACCGACGCGGCGACTGGTTCCGGGCTGGCTGGAGCGCGTCGAAACGGCTCCGCCAAGACATCGCCGGGGTCACCTTTGACCATCCGCTCGGCATGGCGGCCGGCTTCGACAAAGACGCCCGCTGTTACCCGGCGCTTATGAGCATGGGCTTTTCCTCGGTCGAAATCGGCACCGTCACCGGTCACGCGCAAGCTGGCAATCCAAAGCCACGTCTCTTTCGGCTCAAGCAAGATCGCGCGATCCTAAACCGTATGGGCTTTAACAATCGGGGCGCCGAGGACGCTGCGAAGCGGCTCCAAAAGACGCGTCACCTCTCGAAAAGCGGTGTTCTTGGGGTCAACATTGGCAAATCCAAAGTCGTCGCCAACGAAGAAGCGGAAGCCGACTACGCGTACTCGGCACGTTTGCTTGCGCCCTACGCGGACTATCTTGTCCTGAACGTCTCGTCGCCGAACACCCCCGGGCTGCGCGCTTTGCAGGCCGTTGATCGCCTGCGCTCGATCATCAATGCCGTGCGCAGCGCCGCGGAGCCGGTCCGCGACACCCCGGTTCCACTTTTTGTCAAAATCGCACCGGATCTCGAGAACGCAGATATCGACGAAATCGCAAAGATGGCACGCGAGGAAAACCTTGCGGGTCTCATCGCGACGAACACAACAATTCGTCGAGAAGGTCTCAAGACGAACGCCGATATCGTGGAGAGCCTTGGCAACGGCGGCCTCAGCGGCCCAATGCTCCGCGAACGTTCGCTGGAGATTCTCAAACGGCTCCGCTCGCAGCTTCGCGACAGCCAACACCTGATTTCAGTGGGCGGACTATCGAGCCCAGCAGACGCATTCGAACGCATCCTCGCCGGCGCGTCTCTACTGCAGCTCTACACCGCGTTTGTCTATGAAGGACCGGAGCTGATCCAACGAATTGTCGAAGGCATCGACGAGGCACTTGAAACCTCCCCCTACACCACCCTCAAAGCCGCGGTCGGAGCGAAGGCTTAGCGCAATTCTATTCGCGACCTTCGAAAAACGCATAGTCATCGAACTCGCCAAGAGCCCCCGCGAACCATCCGCGCGATACCCAGCCCGCGGACGTAAACTCGAGCTCGGTATACTCGCCATCGATCGTTCGTTCGTGAGCGAGAAGTTTCGGAGCGAGACGATTGTCCCCAGCGTAGAGGAAAAGAAAGGCACGGAGCATTCGCGGAGCGTTTGGAAGAAGCGTCACTCCCATGGTGCCGCGCAGCTTTAGTGCCAGCGGCCCGTGACCAAGCTCTCCGGAGAGCTCCACATGAAAGCATCCGTCCCGTAGGTCGTCCGCATCGGGTGCGAAGAGCTCGCCGTGTAGGCCAGCCTCAATAGAAAGACTGAGGCTGGCCACTGCGTCGGATGCGAGATGCTCAAGCTCATGAACCTCGAAGGGACCTTCGCGATTCACCCATTCCTTAAGGGCTGCGCTCATCCATCTATCCGTTGGCTGTCGACGTGGGTCCAATCGAACAATGTGGACGTTGCGAACTCGAGTGACTCAATGCGCCAGAGGATTCCTCTACGAAATGAGGGCGAGAAATCGCCAAGCCGGCGAGGCGACCTCGGAATCGCTTCGCATCGATAGACAGACCAGTCGTGATCCCCGTCGTAAGCATGGGTCCCGCGCACTGCACACTCTTCCCAGGTGTTGATACCCAGAAATCGAACCCAAGCCCCTGCATCCAAATCATGATGCAAGAAAACTAACCACTGCTTTCAGGTGAGCGATTCAAATCTGTATCCGCGTGATGGGTTGCTCTTCGGAGCGCGGCGCCAGATTCTCTGCGTATGACCACGAACGGGCACGAACTTCAACACTTCGCAAAAGGTGTACACTTCGCTTCGGCGAAGCAACGATTCTACGGCCTTGAGGTCGGGACCAAGATGAGCGTCTTCGAGCTCGATGATGGGCTTCTTCTCCATTCTCCGGTCGCAATCACCGCGGGGTCGCTGGAGTCGCTCGGCAATATTCGATACGCACTCGCGCCCAACCTGCTGCATCACCTGTATCTCGATACGGCGATCCGTGCGGGCGCTGAAGCTTGGGGCGCGCCCGGGCTAAAGGCGAAACGACGTGACCTGGAATTCGCGGGGGAAATCGACGCCCCCTGCGAACCCTTTGGACGGGATATCTTTCTTTATCCGATTCGCTCGCTGCCCATGACCAACGAGGTCGTGTTGCTGCACCGACCAAGTCGCACACTTGTTGTCACCGATCTCGTATTTCACTTCACTCCGTCCGCGCCCCCGATGACCCGTGCTGCGATGCGATTGCTGGGTGGATATCCTGGCTGCAAGACCACGGCGCTCGAACGATTCCAGATGAAGCGAGCAAGGGCGCGAATCGAAATCGAAGAGATTCTTAGCCTCGATTTCGATCGCCTCATCATGGCCCATGGGGAGCCGATCGAGCGCGGCGGCAAAGACGCGCTTCGGGATGCGTTTCGATGGCTGATGTCTAGGAAGAGCGACCGCTAAGGTTCCGTTGGTCCCCTACGCGTTCGCCTCCCGCTCAGAACGGGAAGTGAAGCGAGAACGTCGTGCCCTCGCCGATGATGCTCTCGGCGTGGATTTCACCGCCGTGCTGCTGAACAATCTTCCGCACAATGGAAAGGCCAAGCCCGGTGCCCTTGCCTTCTCCTTTGGTGGAGAAGAAGGGCTCAAAGATGGACTGGATCTGATCGCTCGGGATGCCTGAGCCGTTGTCCTGAATGGAGACCGTCAGCTCCCGGCCTTCGGTCTGGGTGCGAATTGTTAAGATCCCGGCACCGTCCGGCATCGCATGACACGCGTTCGTGATCAGGTTGATAAAGACCTGATGAAGTTGACCGCGAACGCCTTCGAGCAACGGAATCGTGTCGCCGAAATCGCACCGGATCTCCGTTCCCGCTTCATCGGTGAGGTGAGCGCAGAAGACGATCGACTGTTGAATCACGTCATGAATATCGAGCGACGCGGCCGCTTCGGTGGTCGGTCTAGCGTACGTGACCAGATCGCGGCTAAAGCGCAGAATGCGGTCGACGCTAACGAGAATCCGGCGAAGCTTCTCGGTATCTCCCGGGTCGGCGTCGCTGCTTGAAGACTTGCGGTGCAGGTACTCGGCATACGCGGAGATACTCGTCAGCGGATTATTGAGTTCGTGAACAACGCCGGCGGCGAGTTGCCCCAAAGTCGCAAGTTTCTCTGCCTGGACGACCTGTTGCTCAAGCTCGCGTAGCTCGCTCTGATCGCGACCCACCGCGAGGACTCCTTCGACCAATCCTTGGGGCGAACGGACGGGGTAGAGGTCAAAGGTAAAGTTCACGAGCCCGCCGCTCATCGCGTGCAAGTCGGCGCCGATTTGCTGTTGCGGTTCCCCGCGAAGCGCACTGTCGAGCGCCGTCCGGAAAAGCCTGCGGTCTCGCTCGCAGACGGTATCGATCCAATCCGCCCCGAGGAGACCGTGCTCGAGACACTCCGTTCTGCGAAGCAGCGCTCGGCTAACGATCTGAACGCGTCGCGCAGGGTCGAGCACAACGAGCGGGATATTCGAGTCGAGGATCACCCGATCGAGATACGCCTGAAGATGCTGTGAGCGCGCACGGGCGCGGGCAGCGCCGAGCTCCGCGCCGAGCAGAGGCGCGGCAAACGCGAGAAGCTCGCTTGGCTCCGGAGCGGTTCCGTCGGAGCGCTCAAAGGAGATTACGCCGGCGAGCGAGCCGTCGATCCGGAGCGCGATATCGAAACCGCCCGCATCCGGCTGAAAGTTTGATTCGTATTCCGTCGTCACACGGAACCCCGCTGCGACCGCGGCGCCGACCGGGATCGAAGCTCGCCGCAGCGCGTCCTCGGAGATCCGAAGAGTCAGCTCCCGCTCGGTGAGGAGGGCCGCCGTCGAACGAACGAGGTCGACCCAGCCGCCTTCCGGGCTCGCCAAACGAAGCGCGAGCTGGTGACCGGGCGCGAGCTGCGAGAACCACGGAAGAAAGACGGCCAGAACGTCTTCTTCGTCCGAAAGTGATGTGAGCTGAGCGCGGCGCTTCGCCAGTCCTTCCGCGAACGAGGCGGGCGTCAGGGTCTCCGTCGCGACATCCTCACCGAAGACGTCGACGCGAGAACGGCGCGGTGCGTCCGGGACCATGACCGGAGCACTCTCACGTGGGTAGAGTTCGCGTTCTTCGGTCTCCGGGTTCTTCTCGGAAGCGCTCATGTTTCGTTCTCCGCCGACGTGGGCGCGATCGAATCCGAGGCGCGATCGATATCCAAGATCTTCTGGCGACCGACATACGATTTCGTCTCGTATCGGGTCATCGTTCCAATCTTCTTCACGATCTCAGCCATGCGTTCGACCTCCGTCACCATTGTAGTTGCAGCGCGATGCTCAGACGTTCCCTCCTGCACTTTTCTCGTCAACAGCTCTGCATAGGCCATCACCGCCGTTAGCGGCTGATTTAGCTCATGGGCGGCCGTGCCCGCGAGTTCTGCAATCAGCGCCTGCTTCTCAGTCTCAGCGAGTCGCTGTTGCGCATCCGCAAGTCTCTCCTCGACCCGAAGCTTCTCTCGAAGGTCGGTGAAGATACCGAAACTCGCAGACGGTTTCCCCCGGTCGTAGATGATCGCCGCTGAAATCCGAATCGGAATTCGTTCCCCATTCGCGCCGAGCACTTCCATCTGCGTCGGACTAAGGCGACCTGTGCCACCGTAACCGTCCGAACGAAGACGCCGCATGATCTCCTCCGCCCCCCCGGGGGGATAAAGACCTCGCGTCGACATTTTGCCAACCACCTCTTCCGCTCGATGTCCCGTGATGCGTTCGGCGGCTTGATTAAAGAGGATAATTTCCCCTTTCATATCTCCGGCGACGATTCCGTCGACGCTGGCGTGAATCAGGGACTCAAGGAACTCCATGGTTTGGACGAGTTCCGCTTCGGTCTTTCGCTGCGCGGTCACGTCGCGGAAGGTCACGAGGATCGACGATACCTCCGAGTCGAGCGCGGCGAATGAGCACTCGCAGACGACGTACTCGCCCGAGCCGGTCCGTAGCCGGAGGTCGACACCGCTGGGAAACTCACCTTCGGCAAAGCGGCGCCAGAGCGTTCGACGTCGTTCCGCATCCTCGGGATGAACCAGGTCCTTTAGATTCAGCCCCTCGAGCGATTCTCGCCGAGAGACCAACACGGAGTACGCGCGAGGATTCGCAAAGAGCAGCGCACCGTTGCGATCGATCGCGGCGATCCCGTCTGCCGCTGCGGCGAAAAGGTCCGCGTAGCGCCGAAGCTCGCCAAGCTTTCGCTCCGCTTCAAAACGCTCAAACTTGATCTGCTGGGTGTGGTCTTTGAGCGACTGCAAAACGCTGGCGTTTCGAAGCGACATTGCCGCGGAGCTGGCGACCATCTGACAGAGACGGTCCTGGCGCTCCGTGAGACCATCGAGCGCACATCGTGCACGTACAAAGAGCACTCCGCGAACCTGTCCCTCCCACTGGATGGGATACAAGCTCAGCGCGGCGTGCGCGACATCGTCACGCACCACTTCCAGGAGTGGGTGGGTCCTCACATCCGCGATAACAAGCTGCTCACCGGTCTTCAGCACCTGCTGAATCTCCGGGTATTTGTTCAGGTCGAGGCGGAGGTTTGTGAGGCTCGCGTCATCCGAAGCAACGACAACATAGCCAACGTCTTCCTCACCCGAATCATCCTCTTCCGGTCTGAGAACGATCGATACGCGGTCGACGTCGATAACCTCCGCTGTGCGGCAAACAACGCGGTAGAGAATCTCATGCGAATCGAGCGTGGAAGAAAGCGCCCGAGTGACCTCTAGTGTTAGCTCCGCGTCATGCTTATCGGCGTGAATCGAGAGCAGCTCCATCGCGCGACGTGCGAGTGCAGACCAGCGCGCGGCGAGCTCTTGCTCAACGGCCGCACCGGACATCGCATCGTCCGCTCCGATCGCGAGCGCCCGAGAAACAAAATCCGCGTCATCCTCTCCGCCCACTGCGAGGACCGCCCGACCTGGATGTGCCGTTCGCACTTCCCACAAGAGGTCGAGAATGTCGCGATTCTTCTCCCCAACCAAGACGAGCGGGTGGGACGAATCCGTGTCGAGCGTGTCCAACGTGCGGTGATCGATGGCGATTCCGGAAGACGCAAGAACGCGCTCGAGCAGTTCCACGTTGGAACCCTCGCGGGAGACGATCATGGCGGGGCCGTTTAACACCTTGGTGAGAGGGTAGCAGGAACTTCGCAAATAGGGATCTTGTTCGATAACGGTTCAAGAATTCGGCGCTTCCGATGAGCCGTCCGCCCGGCGCAATCGTCGATCGATTGGGGGAGCACTTCGCATCTTTCTCAAATCCGTTCATACTCCCGCCCATGTCGCCCGGGAAACAGCCCACTGAGCGGATTGTCCTCCTCGCTATCGCGATTTGTGCGCTCGTTTTGTTCGGGCTCTCCGCTCCTGGCGCGGTCGCGCAGAGCGATGCGGCGCAAGCGGCGAACGACGAGATTCGCCTCAATATCGAAGAACGCGTCCCGCCTGGGTGGCTGCGCTGGGATCCCGATCAAGTCCCGCTTCGTCCTGAGCGATGGCGACGGCGAATGCCGCGCCAGTGCCGCACCCAGGGAGGCTATCGAGAACATTGCTCGGGTGAGCGGAGGGTCCCCGAGTCGCAGGGAGAAGCGCGCGCACGACGCGATCGCCTCGGACTCGGTAGTCGCCTCACGGCTCGGTGGTTGATGCACCGGAGCCCCTTCGACGAGTGGATTCGCTCGGTCGCGCATCTCGGCGAAGAAGCGAACCTTCGCTTTCCGGTCCCCGGCGGAAGAATGGGCCGGGGGGTAGGACGCGTCCGCCGTGGATCCGTGCGGCATCGCCGGCACAACGGACTCGATATCGGCGCGCCGGAAGGCACTTCGATCCTGGCCGCGCAGAGTGGTCTCGTCGCCTACTCCGACAATGGCATTACCGGATTCGGCAACGCAGTTTTGATCTTGCACCGAGGCGGTTTCACAACCTTCTATGCACATTGTTCCGAGACGCTCGTCGCCGCGGGAGAATTTGTAGAACGTGGCCAGGTGATCGCGAAAGTCGGCGAGACCGGTTTTGCTTGGGCACCTCATCTCCACTTCGAATGGCGTCAGCGGGGATGGGTTCGAGATCCCGAACCTCGGCTCGTCAACGGCGAAGGCGAGCGCGCACGAAGAGGACGTCGAATTCAATGAACCTGCGGGAAACACTCCTGCGCGAAAGCGTGGATTCGTTGATCGAGCGCTTCAAAAGGGGGCATCCCTTGAGCGCAGCAGAACTCGCCGGAAATGCGTACGCGGGGACGAGTTTGGGTGTGCCTTCTGCATTCGAGAAGCTCACGTGGAAGACCTTTCGAAAGTGTTTTGTGCAAGAAGGGGGCAAGGTGCGAGGGTGGAACGTCCGTATGAAACAGGCCGGCACGACGCATACGCACCAGCCCATGCAAACCCGCTGCGGCAACCCCAAGACCTTCGGTCCCTTCGAAGTCTGTTCGACCCGGGGATACGCAATGCCGACTCGCCGTGGCGAACGTGTCTACCTGCATCGCGGTCTCTTGCTCGACTACGGCAAAAAGCAGAACCCCCTACCCCTACGCTTTCTGCGAGACCCGCTCGTATCGCTGGAGCGGGGAAAGAGCGAACTCTTGCTCGGCTGCTCCTACTTGGACTTCGGACTTGCCCGCCCTCTTACGCCAAGCTTTTTTCTCCTCGAACGTGAGGGGCCGGTGTCGTTTGTCGATATCGATCGACCGCGTTGACGTTCCTACAGCTGAATGGCTAGAAGCAGCCCCGCGCCATGACGATCATCGCGGCGGCAACAAAACATGCGACC
>JAHDCI010000116.1:0-2784 GCA_020629955.1 Myxococcota bacterium
TAGGGGTTATTGACGATAGGGATTATCGTTAAGATCCGGCGCCGGGCTGGTCATTGGGGTGGCGACCATCGGCGTTACCATCGGCGTTACCATGGGCGTTACCACCATGGGGCTCACAACCGGAGCAGCGACCATCGGGGAAACCCGAGGGGAAGTATTCTGTGAGCGCACCATACGCGGCGCATGCATACGTGGGCGTGAAGTCATCCGCGGATGACGAACCCCTTGGACTTCTGGGGCCGGCTCTTCGGGAGGCTCAACGACTTCGTCTTCCTGCGCAGCTGATTCGCCAAGCGCGGAATCCTGCGCCGCCTCGAGCTCATTGTTTTCGGCCGCGGCGGCAGGAGTGACGACGGGAGCTGCGGGCTGGGCCGGCTCGGTCGCGGGCGTTTCATCCGCAGCGGATTGCGAGGCGATGGTCTGAGGTTCCTCCTCGCCGGATTGCGAGCCAAACCAAGCGCCGATCCCAACCGCCAGGAGAATCACCGCAGCGATCAATAGGAGCGGAATCCACTTGGATCGCTTTGCGACGGGAACCTCAGAGGAGTTTGGTGCTGCGCCGAGACCGCCGTTGGGCGTTGAGAGTGCTCCCGCGAAAGAGTTCTCATCACGCGGAACCAGAATCGGCTGTTCTCCGGAATGCGCAGTCGACCGGGAGGGACGAACCGGCATCGTCGGTTCACTTGTGCGCCTTCCGAGACGTTCCGTGGCCTTTCGAATTTCCTCGGCCTGGTTCGACATGCGTTCGCCGAGGTGCCGCTTCACAAAGCCACTCACTTCGTGGGGCGCAGCGGCGCCACCAACGGCTTGGAGCGCCTCGCGCAATGCGAGCGCGAACTCTTGCGCGCTCTGAAAACGGGAATCGGCCTCGCGGCGTAGCGCCTTGAGAACAACGTCATCAAAAGGCTTTAACGAAGGAACCAGCGCCGACACAGGCGGGATGGGCTCCATCAGAATCTTGCTGAGGGTCGCAGCGTTGTTTTCACCGCGAAAGAGGCGTCTCCCGGTGAGCGATTCCCAAAGGATCACGCCCATACTGAAGAGGTCGGAGCGTTGGTCCGCAAACCCGCTCGAGGCTTGCTCCGGCGACATATATGCGAGCTTGCCTTTGAGCTGTCCGGCACGCGTCGAAGTCAGGCGCTTCTCCGCCTTGGCGACGCCAAAATCCGTCAGACGGGCGATGCCGTCCACCCCAACCATGATGTTTTGCGGAGAGACATCTCGGTGAACCAGCTCAAGGCTTTGACCGAGTTCATCTTTGAGTTGGTGTGCGGCGCCGAGCCCGGCCAACGCTTCGAGTACGATCTTCGCCGAGACGTTTGGAGGAAGCCGCTCTCCTGCGCGTCCGGACGCGGCCAGAAGGCTGCCGAAATGGCCGCCTTCGATGTAGTCCATGACGATAAAAAAGCCGTCGCCCTCGGTATCGCTGATGTCGGTCGTCGCGACCACATTGTGGTGGCGAATCCCCGCCGCGAGACGTGCTTCGTCGAGGAACATATGAATGAACTCCTCTTCGTAAGCGAGATGGGGATGAAGCACTTTGATTGCAACAAGGCGTTCAAAGCCTGCCACGCCGGTAGCCCGGGCGACGTAGACGCTGGCCATCCCGCCGGAAGCGAGCAAGGTCAGCACTTCGTAACGGCCGAGGCGCCGTCCGAGAATGTCGTGTGCTCGATTGGCGGCGGTCATTAGAACGCCCCCATCAGACCCACCGATGCACCGCTCGGACTGATGCCGCCGATTGGACGCAGCTGAAAGGCTTGCGCTCGATCGTCTTCGTCGTCACCACCGAAATCGGTCAGCGCCAGAAAGAGCACAGTGAGTGCACCCAGACCGGCCGTCACACCGATCAACACATTGGTGCGAAGCTCCCGAGATTGGCCATCCGCCAAGAGATCCGCCGCCGCGGGGTCATTGTTTCGGGCCGCTTCCTCGTAGGGGTCAACGCCAGAAAGTGTATCGAGCCCGCTCCAGATCAACACCGCACCTGCACCGACGGTCAACGCCAAGGAGGTGTAGAAAAGCGCAGGAGAAAGCCCCCCCGATTCTTCCTCTGGTTCGCGCGTTCCTTGGCTCACGTTTGTGCTACCCGTCTCACGCACGATTTCTTGGACGGTTTCTTCGGGCGCGGGGGCCTCGAAAGAGAGGCTTCGTTCTTCGCCGGCAATGCCCCGGAATGTGTCGGAAACACTACCGGTCTCAAACGCGCCACCAACTTGATACTCGACATCTGGCTCGAGGAAGAATTCCGTATGTCCTTGGAGAGTCCCATCCACCTCTGCGGAACAATCGGCGCAATCTACCCGAACTCGAACAAAGAGGGGCGACGCGGCATCAACAGCGGCTTGCGCCTCCGGCGCAGCGCTTGAATCCGGGAACTCGGCGAGCAGACGGAGCCCGAGGGTTCCGGCTCGCATCGTATTCCCTGCGCGCTGGTGACTTCGGATCGCCTGCTGAAGTGCAGGCGCAGCGGGCGCAAGATTGTTGGCCGTCTCAAACCAACGAGCCGCACGCGCGAAATCGTCCTGAAGGAACGCCGTCGTTCCCCGGTCGTACGCATTCGCCGCCGCGCGTCGATCTTGCGCCGATTGGGCATTCGCATTTCCATGCGTCAAAGACGCAAGAAGTATCAAAAATGCTGGAAGCAGCGCACGCACTCGATCAGGATGCGTTCTCACCGGAAGGAACGTCAAGACCTGTCGAGAAAAAAATACCGTTTCAATCCCGGGAAACCCGACATCAAACTTTTCCGCATTCCCCTGTTTAAGGGGTACCCAGTGCCAG
>JAHDCI010000116.1:2884-15745 GCA_020629955.1 Myxococcota bacterium
AATACGAGGTTGCCGCTCGCCGCAGGGTTGAGGTTCGTCCAGCCCAAACGCATCACGTAGGAATCGGTGCCATTAAAGAGATCACTGATCGCCCCAAACGATCGCTCAGCCAGTGTGATGGAGTCGATCTCCCGAATCGCGGGTAATGGACCGTTCGCGCTCCAGATGCGTTCTGGATCGGCTTCGCTGGTGCCAAACCATACTTCTTTTCCATCGTGCCCGAGCACCGCCGAGAACCACGACCATCCGGTGCTCCGTGGTTCGGGATCGCCAACGATCTCCGCAGGTCGCTCATCAAAGAGCAGCCACGGAACGACCCGATTTTCGCGGTCGCTGGTCAAAATAGCGCTCCGGAACCCTCGAACAGGCATCGAGAGAACAGGGTAGCCGAAGCGGCCGGCGCGGGCGGTTGAGAGTGGACGAACCGTAAACGCTCCCGCCGAGAGCTCGGCCCAGTAGACTTCGCTCGCGTCGATCACCGCCGGACGTCGGCTAATCCCAATCGCAACATCCGGAATCCCATCGGCATCAAAATCACCAATGTCGAGGTCCGCGAGGTCGCGTTCATCGAAACCAATCGCCCCGATAACAGGCAAAGGCAGAGCATTTGTGACCCGCGCATCCGTCATCGCGCCCGTTCGGCCGTCCCAAAGCACGACATAGATTCCGGCATCCGGCCTATTCTCGAGCCAGACCAGATCACCGTGAAGTGGGTCGCCGACCATCGCCTCCGCCTCGATTGCCAGGATATCGTATGCATCGGGTCGAGTGACAACGGTTTCCCAGAGCTCCCCTTCGACGTCGCGCTCGTAAATATGGTGCCCCGCGGCAACGACGACATTCGAACGATCGCTGCCTGGTTGGCACGCGATCTGAGAGCCGTATTGCGCCGGAACCGGCGTCGCAAAACCCCAGTTTCGGTGACCGCCGGTCGCATAGCGAACGTGGACCGAGGTGAGACGTCGAAGGCCGGTTGGGGTATCCGCCGAGACCGCCAAATCGCTGACGCCATCGCCATCGAAATCACATCTCGCCGCGACAAACGCGGAACCATCGCAGCGGTCGCCATCGTAGTCGACCGAATAGTTCACCATCCCGCGCAGAGTGGGATTCACGTGTGTGCACACAATCCCATCACAGTCGCCGCTTACAACTGCGCCCCCAATTCGAGCGACTGCCCCTGCCGCATCCCGCCACGAAAACTCGAAAGGAGGATTCACGCGTGCGAGGTGGTACGGCCAGCAGAGTCCGGCCCGCATGGGTGGAGTCGCATCGGATCCGGCGTCCAAGCTGGCATCTGGACGCGCATCCGGGCGTGCATCAACGAGCGCATCAAGCGAAGTGTCGGCGGTAGCGTCGAAGAACGTCGTGTCGGGAGCGGTATCGCGAACCGCATCCCGAGAAATATCTTGTGCCACATCCGCCACGGCATCCACGCCGGCGTCCTGCGCGCCCCCATCGGCGATCGGCGCAGGGAGTCCATCCACCGGGATGAGCTCGACCGGCGGAACCGTATCGTCGACGCATACGCCGTCCATATTGCAAGTCTGTCCTGAAGGGCAGACAACGCCGCGGCACGCGCTCGACAAAAAGACATCGAGACGCAGCGAACGCTCTCGTACAAAACCGCTTCGCGCAGATACGTTGATCACCTCGTCGTCCAATAAACGAAGCGAAGCGCGGATCCCGAAACCGTCCTCCGACTCAACATCGAGCGGGACCACCCCGAAGCTCCCGAGCTCACGGAACCGTCCGATTCCTTCGCCGCAACGCTCTTCGCCTTCCGCGGCGCCGAGATCGAGTTCAGGACAGACCGCATTTCGATCACGCTCGAAGCGTTCGCGCTCGTCGCAGTCGCCGCTCGCGCTGCACGCGTCGATGGCAAATTGCAAGGCATTCATGCCCGCGAGCTGTTCTGAGGGTGGCAGAGCGGGATCGGGAAGCGGCAGATCGGTCAAAAAGCGAACCAACACCTGAGTCGGCGGGGTTCGACAAGATACGCAGAGCATCGCTGCCAAAACGATTAGCGCGCGACGAAGGGTCACCATGAGACGATCGCTCCGTCGTTCCGAAGGACCTCTGTGATCATGCCAAACGATCCCTCGTTGAGATCCGGCGTTCGCGCGTCGACGATCAACCAGGCCGTCAGCCCGGCCACCGCCACGCCCGCGACAATCGCGGTCCAGAACCACCACGTTCGGGTTAGGGGCGTTCCAGTCTCCTCCGCAAGGACAAGAGATAACTGCAGCTCTTCCCCCGGCTGGAGCGATACGTCCCGCTCTTCCGGAAGAAAATCATCGGCGCTGGCGCGAAGGCGATACGTACCCGCATCCACACTTAGCTCGACACTTCCGATCCCCGCCAATTCGCCATCCCACTCGATCGATGCGCTCGAAGGCTGAGCATCGACGAGCACCCGCGCCGGTAGGGGATTCGCAGAGACGTCCGCTTGCAGCGAAACCTGCGTGCCGGGTTCGAGGTCCCGCTCGATAATCACCGGAGCGTACCCTTCTCGGCTCACTTCGATCCGAATCATGCCAGGGTCCCGTAGGATCTCGTGCTCGCCATCCGAGGTTGCGATCGACTCTCCGTCCACCACCACCTGCTCGGCGCCGCCAGCGACAGCGAGTTCAACTCGCACCAAGGCCCGCCTGAGCTCATCGCGCATCTCCGAAGCTTGCTCCTGCATGGAGCGCCGGGTGCTCAGCTCAAGGCAGCGTTCAAGGTCCTCGATCGCCCCGAGATATTTGCCCATGCCTCGACGAGCCAGCGCGCGGTTAAAGCGCGCACTGGCAGATTCGCGAATCGCGAGCGATTGCGTGAGGAGGTCGTCGGCCTCGGAAAAGCGCCCGTCGTCGAGTTCGGAGAGCGCCCGCTGAAAAAGAGTTCGCGCGCGCGCCTGATTGGATTGAGCGAGCGCGGCATTGCTCAGCTCGGTCGGAAAAAAACCGGTGGCAAGGGCGAAGATGAAGCCAAGAACGAGCGCACGTAGCCCTCGCATCGCTACCCCGCCCTGATTCCGCCATGGCTCTAACCGCACGGGGGAACTGTATCGGAAGCAAACTTTGCTTCGCAACGAAAACCCCGCGCGCTTCTCGAAAGCGGCGGGGTTTGTTCACAGCGGATTTAAGAGTGGCTTAAATCAGGCCGCCATCCTCCCGCGGGATAACGATATAAACCTGTCGGATATCGAGCCGCGTTCCGCCGGGAACGTCATGAATCTCGATCTCCGCGCGATAAATCTGCACGAAGGCCGTCGCCGGTACGATGTTGTTTTGGAAGGTCACGTCGAATGTGATCGTCGTACCGCCCCCGACGTTAAAGAAGGTTGTCTCGTCGAAAGTCGAACCGCCACGCGATGCGCGTACCGGCCGAATCGAGGTGATGAACTGCGTTGCATCGACGTCATCGCTCGGATCGTCGATGCGCCGGGAGGTGACATCCTGGGTGGTCGCGCCGACGAGGTCGACGATGCCGTCGACAATCGCGTCGCTAACTTCGCCGCCGTCGGCGTCGTACACCGCAAGACTACCGTCGCTCGATCGCGACATCGTATCGCGCGCAATGTCTTCGAGGTCATCCCGAGCCCCAAGCCCAGGAATCGGAATCGGAAGCGGGATCGCCAGACCGACCGACGCGCCGAGCACCTTCACGTTCTCCGCGTTGAGCGAGGAAATAGTGCCCGCGTAATCATGCGAAGCGACGCCGGAGTACCCTTCCGTTCCCGGCGCGCTATGTGCGGAGTTATCCGTGATCGCGACGATGATCGGGTGGCTATCTGGGCGGAAACACGCGGCTCCAAACCCTTCGCCCGCGCAGCTTCCGTTGACCGAATGCCAGAGGCCTTCGACCAGCGCTTCGGGAGCATCGCCGCCTCCACCGGCGGAGAGACGCCCGAGCGCGGATTGAACCGAAGCAACGTCGTCGGTCATGGACTGGCGGAGCTCAAAGGCCCAGTCACCGGGGTCGCCATAGGGTGAAACCGGGAAATCGCGGAAGTCGCCGACGCCCATCACGACATCGGCGATCGCTTCGTCGACTGCGGGAACAATCGTGCCCATCAACGAAGAACGCACGTTGTTGATAGCGGCCCCCATCGATCCCGTCGTGTCGACGAGGAAGAAGACATCGCCTCGCCCAAGACGCGCGGTGAACTCCATCTGGCGAACTTCCGGAGCGCCTTCGTAGGGCAGCACGACATAAAAATCAGTCGGCGGGATCGTCGACCCCGGATCGGTGGGGTCCGTTTCCGCGAGCACCTCGACACCATCGTTGATTCCATCGCCATCGCTATCGGGATTGCTGGGATCGGTGCCGTATTCCGCTTCACGTTCATCAGGGAGACCGTCTCCATCCGAGTCTCCCGGCCGAGGCGGCGGTGGCGGGCCCACATCAGGCCGCGTCGCATCAACGCCGGAGTCCGAGCCGCTGTCCACGTTACCGCTATCGGTGCCGCCGTCGGCGACCGTGCCACCGTCTCGCGCGATACGCGGTGGCTCAGGAGAACAGCTAACGCCAAATGCAAGGGTCAGCGCGATCGGGAGAACTTTTCGAAGCATGCGGCGGAGTATGCAGGAAGCATTCCCGAAAAGGGGTAGTGAAAGCCCCATAAAAACGAAACGCGAAGCTCATTTTTGTCAAAAGGGCTGGGGACAGAACTCCTCAACGGAGACCGTTGTGGCACACGCGCGGCGATGAAAATCGTTCGCAATTTTCGAAGGTAACAAAGGGATTTCATGCAAATCCGAAGAGCGAGCTTACGTTCCGAGAGTGACCTTCCGACACGAAGAAGACCCTGAGCTCAGCCCACCCACCGGTGACGGCCCACATATCCGATGCCCCACATGTCGCTGGGAACCAAACGCGCTCAGCCGCTGGGTCTGCGACTGCAATCATATCTGGAATACCTTTGATACCCGCGCAAAATGCCCCGGCTGTCACAAGGTCTGGCAGCACACCATTTGCCTGAGCTGCGGGACATGGCATCGACACGAGGATTGGTATGACGAAGGCGACTGAGCGCTACAACATCAAACGAGGATGAGCGCACAAGGTCGTCAGCACTAGGTCGTCAGCGCCATGCCGAGGTAACACAGGCACCACGCGAGGAGCGCTGCGGCTGCACCGATGGCGAGCGCGCGGAAGAACGGGGAGCGAATCTTTCGTTTCGCGGCACTCGGCTTCCGAAGCTGAAGAAGGTCCGCTTCGGAGAGAAGCTCGTCCGCGTCGGGGTCGGATCGATGAGACTCAAAGCGCTCAAGAAAGAGCTTTTCGTCATCCTCTGCTGAAATCAGAAACACCGGCGTGAGCCTGCGGGGCTCCGGAACGCCCGATTCTTCAGGCAGGAAAAACGTGACACTCCAGCCGAGAAACGTACTCCTCGTTGAATTCCCTTGGCGAATCTTGACCACGAGGCGTTCGCTCAAGGGGGGCAGATTCTGAATATCGTAGATGCGCACGTCGCCGTGTGGGTTCACGTGCGCGAGTGAGTTCTTGTAGAGATAGACGCGGCCCACGATCCCTTCGCGGACCCGCCATTGATGAAGGCGGCGACGGAGCATGCCATGCGCAAAAGCGTAAACTCCAAACCCGAAAAAGACCGAGGTCATGAGCAACCGGGAGTAAAGCCTCCCATGTGCAGCCTCCGGGTTAAACGACGACATGGCCGCGACGTAGTCCGAAACATTCGCCCACACGAACCAAAACGCGAGGGGTATCAAGACGACTCCGAGCACGATGAGAAACGATCCCCGCAGCGGCGCCTCCTCACGTGACGTCGCCGAAGCGAAAGCCCCACCCGAGTGATTTCGTAGCTCTGCGACGAGCTTCTGACGGACGCGCTCGGGGAGAGCTTCGAAGTGGGTTTCGATGAGAGCGGGTGCCTCCTGCGGACTGCGGTACACCCCGCTAGCCGCCCTGCCCTTCCCCGGGGCCCGCGTTGGGATCGACCGCCGTTGCGTCCGCCGGACCGAACGGAATATCGACGCTGAGGCCCGTCTCGGGCGGAAGCGCAGAGCCGTCCGCGAGCTGATCCTGAGCTTCCCCGACGGGCACGTCTGTCTGTACAAAGGGAGCTTCTACGACGGGCGCAGTGGCGTTTGCAGCGGCCGCGCTCTGTCCGGGGATCGCCGACTGAGAGGCATCGGCGGCGGGGCCATGAGGCAGTTTGGTCTTATCGACAACGGGCAAAAGATCGCTCGCGGGCAGCCGCTTGCGCAACACCGGGAATCCGCCCGCGAAAAGGAGAATCGTGGTGAAGACCGCGGCGAAAATGATCACCGGGAGGTCTTGCGTGTCGGCGATCCCCATTTGATGCGGCCAGAGAGCCAGCACGCCTGCGGCCATACCGCGGGGGAAGAGCACCGAAACCAGCGTGCGCGCTTCTTTGGAGAGCGTGCTCTTTGCGGTCGAGACGATGATATTCGGGATACGCGCAGCAAAGAGCACAAGACCGATCACCACGCCGAAGATCAGCAAGGGAAAGAACTCACCAAGGCTCTGACCTTCGCGCGGTCCGAGCATCGCGCCGATGAAGCAAAAGAAGAACGACTTGATGATGAAGGTGATCTCGCCGTGTACGCCCTTCACGTTTGCGCCGAGGCGCGCCGTCTTCGCGAGGCCGATCGCTTTGCTGAGCGTAGGTGCATTTCCGACCATCACAGCCGCGGTGAGAATACCGAGCGCCGCGCTGCCGCCAAGCTCGTCGATGATGACAAAGAGCACCAAGAGCCCGCCGAGCGTCAGCGGATAGGCATAGGAACTCTTCCCGAGCTTTCGAAGGACGAGGATCGCGAGCAGCCCCGCAAATATGCCAAGCGCGACGCCGATGCCGAGTGTTTTCCCGAGCGTCAACCCAGCGTCGCCCATGCCTCCGCCGGCGCCGCTCGCCGGGCTGAGGAGCTGAACCACAACGCCGGTCGCGACAACGGAGAGAACATCGGTGAGCGCGGATTCAAGATTGACGAGATTGGAAATCGACGGATGAAGCCCCGCTTTCGCGAGCGCCGGCATGATCACGACGGAGCTTGAGCCACCGAGAATCGTGCCGACGAGGATCGCATGACCGAGCCCCCAGCTCTCCGGCAGAATACCGACTGCACTGGCTCCAAGTACCACCGGAACAACGAAGGCCACCGCCAGTATGAAGCCAAGTATCGCGAGCAAGGTGCCCCGGCCCGCCGCCTTGGAGAGCTCGCCGAGCTGTAGCTCGCTCCCCCCCTCAAAGAGCACCACGACCAAGGTAAGTGCGCCAAAATAGGGAGCGGCTGCTTGGAGACTCTCTTTCGAGACCAGTCCCGCAACGGGGACAAGGACAATGCCAACCAGGATCAGCCAAATGACATCAGGGATGCCGGTCTTGGCGAAGACAATCTCGCCAGCGATGCCGATGACGAAGATGGCGGCGATGCACAGCAGAAAAATCGAGACGGTGCTCATGGCGCGCAGACTACCGCCTTTTGTCGGTCTCGGGCAGGGGATTGACGGATCGTCTGTCCCGGGTCTGTACGAAGCGGATTAGCGACGCTCCGGGACCCCTCGGAGAACGAGCGCGGCGGTGCCGCCAAAGTCCCGTGAGCCGAGGTCGGCAAATGCCGAAAGCTCGAGGGTCACCAAGCCGCGAGACACCCCGATGAACGCCCGAGGTCGAATGATCGCTTCGACCTCGGTCTGAAACCCCTCTTCGACGCAATCCCCGATGATGGATGAGAAAGCAATCCTGTTTGCGCGAAATCCAGCTTCGAATTCTGCGCCAACTCGCACGTTCGGATGCAGGACGATCTGAGCGCCGACACCAAGTGTATAGGATTCGGTCGTGACGCTATCGATCTGAAACGAAGGTCGGGCGTCCAGAAGGCGCATCCGGTCGGCGGCGCTGGAGAGCGCACGAGACCAGCGCCAGTTCACGAACATCGCGCGCCAGTGAAGCCCCACTCCAGCCCCGAGCGTCGCGGTCGAGGTTTGAAGGGCCCCGGCGTATTCGTGCTCGAAAAAGCTGCCTTCATGGAGCACGTTGATCTTTCGCTGCACCTGCCTTTCGCCAGCAAACGAGAACATCACTTCGAGCCGAAGACTTAGCCAAGAGGGGAGCTCGAACGCGCACTCGCCAGCACACCCTCTTGGAGACGCGCTGGATGAAATGTTCGCGGACGAATCGGTACTGACATACGTGCCGCCGGTCCACTCACTCTCGGAAGATGTCGGGGCGTCGTCGGAACATGAGGATTGCACTTCCGATGCGCCGACGCGCAGTGAGGGGAAAAGCAAGATCAGTAGAACAAGACTTGAACGAAAATCCATGAAGGCCTCCGTTCACCAACTCTTGCAACCTTTGCCCCAACGATGTTTTCGTCAATCATTTCATTTGTTTAAATAGTTCTCGCTTCGAAGACCGTGAATCGGGGGCACGCGGAAGGACGGCGATGTCATTGCCGCTCTTGGTCCATGCTTCGAATCTCGAGCGAACCTCCGATGAGGTACCCCTGCTGAAAGGGGTCGTATCCAACGTAGGCAGCAATGTGAAATACTTTGGAGCGAGCCAGTCCAATATGCAGCCGCGGCGCGATCACCGGCTCCACCCGTGAAGCCGAAGATTCGCCCCAAAGCCCAGACTGCGTCTGCGCCGTGAGAACGCGAATCCCAAGCTCCAATTCGGCTCCGATCTCGAGCAAACCCGGCACGCGAAATCGGACCCCCGGCGCGTGCGTAAACGCGACGGTGTTCACCGCATCGATCGCGGCCGGGATGGTTCCGCCCGTCTGCGCAAACCTAGCCTCCGAGAAGAGCGCGCCGACCGAAAGGCGGGTACGAAACGTTGAGAACCGTCCCAGCCGAAACTCAAAGCCGAAGGCTAGCTCCCCCGTTCGGCCACGCTCTCCGCCCTCGAATCGATGAGAATACGTTCGGTCTTCATGGCGAACCTCACCCCGAAACGTTGTACCGTCGAGGTTTAACGAACTCAATCCGATCTCGGTGAAGAGTCCAATGCCGGGGCGGAAGCCGCGGGGCTCATCGGGCATGGATTCGTTGTTCTCGGCGTCCGCCTCAAGAGTTGGTTGCGGATCATGGAGCTCAACCCTGCTTTGCACTCGAAGAGCCGGCAGCGCGCCACGTCCTTCCACTTCGACGCGGACCCGCACCCGCACATCCTCGGCGCTATCTTCCACAGCGCCACACAGATGGGCTTTGGGACCAATGCATTCGGTGAAACGCGCAATCTCTTCGTTGCCGACGAAGACCGGAACCTGAGCGTATGAACTCACGGCGCCGAGCGAGACGATGAAAACACCGAAAGAGAGAAGAAGAGAGACCGGATGGCGGTATTTTGGTTGGGGCGCCGGTACGTGATGCAGCGGCTCGAAGCGGCATTCGATCCACATCATGAGTCCCCCCCAGGCCGGATCACGAATGCGATGCCCGCGCCAAAACGCCGAGCGCGCAGGTCGTAGGAGACGTACGTCTGGAGCTGCGTCATTTTGCCACTCAGACCAAGCATGATTCGGGGGCGAAGAATCGCCTCCGTGTACGTCGCTTCGCCGCGCTCGATGCAATCTCCGACGGTCGAGGTGTAGACCGCCGTCAACGAGCGCATCCCGACCTCAAGCTCGGCCCCAATATCGAGAAACTCGGTGAGCGGGTATTGAACCCCGACGCCCACCGCGAGCCCGAATACCTTCGCGCGAGAAACCTCTACCGTGCGCTCGTCACCGGAGACGACCTCGAAACGGTTGCCATCGATTTGCCAACCTGGAGAAAGGCGTAGATTCACAAAAAGCGCATCCCACCAGCGAAACTCAAAACCGAAAGCGATGCTCAGGTTCAGTCCCGCGCGCTGGCTCTGCATCCCGTAAGCGAAGGTCTCGCCTTCATGCTCGACCGAGCCCTCTAGCGTGCTCGCGCGAAAATCCGCGGGGTCGAAACCAAGCTCAAGGAAAGCCCCCATATGCCGGTCCATCCACGAAGGTCCCGTGTTTGCCGGCCGACTCGAACTCGAAGCGCTCTCCGATTCCCACGACGAGTCCGATTCCCACGAGGAGCCTGAATCCCATGAATCTCCATCCCCGGAAGAGTCGTTCCCGTCGCTGCCACAGCTCGATTCGGAGGGGGTTTCGGTGGCGTACGCGGAAGACGCCCACACAAGAGTGGAGACAGCAAAGAGACTGATGCGAGCGAAACTCATGCCCGCACGTTGTGCAAATCGCACACCAAAAAAGGGAAGTCGCGAGCACGACCTCCCTTTTCGGAGTTTTCAAGTCATTTTGGGTGTAGACGCGCGGTGACGAAAAGGGACCTCGTCGCGAGTGTGAAGCCCTTTTCACACAGAGCGTGAAAAGGATTCACGCTCATCGAAGACTATTCCGGGCTGCCGGCCTCGAGTGCGCACGCTGCAGCGGCGATCGTCGAGGCGATCCGGACCGAGTCGTGAACTTCATCCTTCGAGAGGCCATGCTCCACGACAACTTTTTCGTGCGACTTGATGCACATCTCGCAGCCATTGATCGCGCTGACCGCGAGACTGAAGAGCTCGAAGTCGACCTTTTCGCTCGCCGGACGCGCGATTCGCGTCATGCGAAGGCCCGCACGCATCGAGGGGTAATCGGTGTCATGCATAAAGTGGCGGAAGCGATAGTAGATATTGTTCATCGCCATCAGCGCCGCAGCGGCGAGCGCATCCTCAATGGTTTCCGCGCTCACGCCCGCCGCTTTCGCGTCTGCGATCAGGGCAGCCTGCAGGCCGGAGTGCTTTACGGAAGCCGCGGAAGCGATCGCGCTTCCATACGCACGCGTCGGCGAGAGCTTCGATTGCGACAGGACAGACTGCAAGTTCAGCTTGATGTCCTTGGCGTAGGCGGGGAGTTGATTGCGGAGGATATCGACGTTTTCCATGCCGCTTTTCTGAGGTGCTTCACGCGTTTTCGCAAGCGACCCGAAAGAAAAGCCACGATGCTAAATCGCGGCTTTTCTGCTTTGCTTCGAGTCTCTTGTTACTCGCGAACCTGCTGCATGCCCGTCCACATGCTCGGGTCGAATGTACGGCCGTGTGGGTTATCGAGTTCCGAGGGACCAGGCGATGCTTCGAGGCCCCATCGCTCCGGCTCGGCACCTTCCGGCATCCGCGGCGGGGAGATACGAGCTTCCGCGGCCCCACCCGTGACACGTCGAATGATGATTCGGTCCAGCGTCACATCCGTACGAGGCCGATTTTCAGAATTTTGAGGCACACGTGCGACCGCCTGAATGATGTCTTCATTGCGGCACTGCCCGAAGACGGTGAACTGTGTATCTTCGTCGAGCTCCGGATTTCGACCGTCCGTGATGAAGAACTGCGCTCCGTTCTGATTGACGCCGGTCGATGCCATACACAGCTGCCCAGCTCGATCGTGCACGAAGTTCGGGTGCGGTTCATCGTCGATGGAGAAACCGATGGTTCCGGTACCATCACCGAGGTAATCGCCGCCCTGAATGAAGGCATCCGGAATCACGCGGTGAAAGGTCGTGTCGCTATACGCAGGAACCTCCCGCCACCGCGCGGCGCGCGCATCCCACCACGGGCGGAGACCTCGCGCCAGGCCGATGAAATGGGCCACCGTCCGCGGGACTTCTTCGGCGTGTAGGTCGCAAAAGATGGTTCCGAGACTCGTCCGAATCTCCGCGACCAGCTGACCGTCCGTCGGCATCCCTTCGACGGCGTCATCGAGGCTAAATTCGCCGCCTCGGGGATCGGGAGAGGTCGGCTCGCGGGTGAGGTTCCGCGTATCCTCTTCCGGCGCGGCAGGCTCCCGCCGCATCGAGGAGATGACCCGCAGACCGTCTTCCGTCGTCTGCTCAGCCGTCAGCGCCTCGGCGCGCGCAACACTTCCCTGAGGCCCTTCGGATTCCGAAGAAGCTTCTTCTCCGCCGGCACATCCCTGGTCACAGCCCGAAATCGAGAGCAATAGCGCTCCCATGGCGAACTTCCATCCCTTGCTGCGCATTACGAATCTTTCCTCATTGTTGGGCCAACCCTTCCATGGATTTCGCCCCCGGCGGCGCGAACAAATCTCGCAACCGGATTATTCCGCCCGAAGATGGCGAACGTCGATTATCCGCGGATACGAATCGCGACGAAGAGCCGCGCCATGTTCTTGAGCACGTTCGGAACACGCCGCACTAGCGCGATGCTGGGCGGGCGCTTTTCCAGAACGCGCACGGGGATCTCTTTCCATCGAATTCCCGCGCGATCCGCTCGAACAACGAACTCGGAGGCGAACAGGTCCTTTTCGACCAAACAAGAGCGTGCGACGTCGATCAGCGGTGCGCGCTGGAAAGCTTTGAGCCCGTGCGTATCCGTGCCCTTAAATCCAACCGCGACGCGAAGCATCCCGTTCAGAACCAATGTCGCCGCCTGGCGGAAGACTGGGCGCTCGTCGCTCGCCCCCGCCATCGCCTTGGAACCAATCACCAACTCAGCGTCATTGGTCTCAAGAAGCCCGAGCGCGCGACGGTAAAAATCGGTGTCGCAGAGGTCGATCTCGTCGCAGATGACGAACTCTCCGCGTGCACGCAGGATTCCATTTCGCAGCGCGCGACCGTAGTTGGGTTCGCCTTCGCTGTGGATTTGAACCTGAGGAAAGCGCTCCGATAGCTGGTTTCCGACCTCAACCGTTCGGTCGGAAGAGCCGTTCTCCGCCAAAATCAACTCGTATGTCCAGTCGAACTCCTGAAGCTGGTCCACCAAATCGACGACCGCGCTCTGGAGGATGGCTTCCTCGTTGTAGACCGGAATAACGATGGAGACTCGGGGCTCCACCTCTCGCGTATTGCTCTGATCGACCATGGGGGCTGCTGGACCTTTAAGGACCACTCGCCTAGCGTCAAGCCACC
>JAHDCI010000117.1 GCA_020629955.1 Myxococcota bacterium
CTAGTGCGTGATTCAAATCGCTAGAAGGGCCCTCTTCCGCCAGGAGCGCCGATCTGAACTTCGCTCCTCCGTCGATATGCTCCTTCTATCGATTTGATTCCCGCACTCGCGTTTGCAGGGCGTCATCACGCACGTGAACCCAAAACTGTGTCCAAGGCTGCGGCTGGAGTCGAGTGCGCGTCGACCGTTCGACTTAGAGAGTCTTCGTGAACACGAGGCGCTTGCGTCCCGGCCCGGCGTAGTCCGGCTCCTCGCGTGATTCGAACCCAAGTGCTTCGTGAAAGAGCTTCGAGCCCTCGTTTCCGAATGCTGCGATCGCTTTTAGTTTCCGAACGCCGGCGTCTTCGCATCGCTCGATAAAGCGTTCGTAGAGCTGCTTACCGACGCCTCGCCGCCGAGCTCCAGGCTCGATTCCGACCAAATGGATGTAGCCCTGATCGTGACGTGTGAATCCGAGAAGAAAACCGACAACACGCTCCTCTTCGCAAGCGATCAGAGCGTCGGAACCGAGCTCGTAGAAGAAGATCGGATCGATACGCTGCCCAGAGGGACCTCCCCACCATCGATCGAGGACCGTCACGAGGTAATCGTAATCGGCCTTGCGGATACCGCGAATCGTCAACTCTGCCACAGTCGGACACTATCACAGAGCCCGGAGCGAGCGAATAGGGTTGCGAAAGCAGTCTTAGTTCAGCAGTGAGCTATCCGCGCCAGCCGGCGCGGTGACCGCGTGGCTCAGCGCGATGACCAACACCAAGAGCGAGCGGTAGATGCGTTCCAGCTCGTCGAGGTCGACTTGACCGTCCGCTTGCTCGATCGCTTCGTCGATGTGGTGTTGAATAAAGCTCAGCACGGCGGGCTGACTCATGGCGAGCAAGTCGTCGCTATCAAGAACCTCCGTCGCGTCTCCCGCGCGAAGCTCTTCGTCGATGGTCAGCGTGGCATTCGCCATCCGAAGCGCATCCTCATCCACCTCATTAAGGCGGCGTGGAAAGGCCTCTCGAAAGGCAACGTAGACTGTCACTACCAGAAAGTAGCCGAGGCTCTGAACGAGCTCATCTTGCGCGCTCGCAAGCTCGTCCGCGAGCGCTGTTGCAAGGACTTCTTGGCGCCGGTCGAAGTCGTTAAAACCTTGATCGAGGGCGTCTTGGAGGGAAACTTCCCCCTCGTCGAGCTCAACCTCGAGTTCTTCCAGGACATGTCCGGGGACAACCGCGTACTCAGGTACCGGTCGCAATGCCGCCTTTTGGATAATCATCCGGCGGCAGATATGACCGAAGTCTCAGCGACGGGCAATCGACATTCGCTCGCCCGATCAAGGTTTGTCACGCGTCAGTCCTCAAAGAACATTGGCGGGCGCTTGCGGACAAAACGCAAGACGAGATCCCGCGACGCGGCTTCGAGGCTTTCAAACTGAATTCCGATCCCGGGCTCCGAGTCTGACGAGAGATCGAAGGGGTCACGGACAAATCGTACCCATCCATGTGTCTTGAAATCGAAACCGCCGGGCAACGTCACGAAGACTTCAACGGAAGTGTTGGTCGGGAGCACCTCGTACGTGCTCAAGAAAACACCGCCCTCGCTAATCTCCCCCGAGAAGCCGACGTAGAAATTCGATTCGGTCGTGGCGCCGATATTTGCCTCGACCTTCGTTCGCGGACCCGTCGGTTTGGGTGCGACCGGCGGATGGATCGAGTTTGAGGTTCGATTGGCCGCTTTCGGATGCACCGAAGCAGGTTTCTGAGCCGCCGCGGGTGGCGCAGATTTTACGGTCGCAGCGGCGTCTTGAGCAGGCGGAGCGGCGGATGGCGCGCGCGAGGGTGCGGTCGTCAACGGATAGAGCAGGTTCATGACCTGCGCGATCGTCTCCGTCGCCGTTTTGATGCCAGCGTGTTTCGAGCGGACGTCCTGGAGAAGGGCGAGGGTCTGACTGAGTGAGCCAAGCGATGCCTTGATCGAGGCTTTGCCATCGATTTCTGAGGAGGCGTTCTGCGCCTCGAAGAGAGCGCCGACGGACTGGGCGATATTGGACGCAACGGCCATCACGTCATCGGGAATATTCGGGTCGGATTGAAGCGCCTGAAGGGCGTTTCCGAGCTTTTCTCGTGCTTGCTGCGCCTGCGGCGCGCCGGAATAAGTCATTCGTTGAAGGCTCACTCGTTGTTGTCTGAGGCGGGCGATTCCCGCGAAGTTTGAGTCTACCTGCGATGGTACTAAATTTGAAACTTCTTCGAGCACATCTTCTCAGCGTTGGGGCGTTGTTTCGAAATCACCGTTTCGATCTCCCCAGAGGTGACTGATTCCTTCGCGTTTTTGAAGAGTCCGATCGGGGCTGAATGCGCAAAATCAATCACTTCCACATCCGGAAATCGCTCTCAGAAGATCTCCGGCGCGGCGGGCGACGCGTGTGGGAGGCTCTTGAGAAATGCGAGAAGACTGCAGTTCGGAGGAAATCGCGACGCTATCGCCGGATCGCCACCGAAACCCGAGTCGTTTGGTTCGGCTGCACGGAGACCCGTCGGCGGATTCGATGCCCACGACCGAAAGGCTGGATTTCCAAGGTGGCGGAACCGGCCCGAAGTCGAAAGCTTCCCGGCGCTTCGCCAAGCCTTCGCCCGTCCGCGTAGACAATGGCCCAGCCGCCGGGAGTCGCGACGCGAACGGTTCCTCGTCCTCGCGCTCGCTGGCGCATGGGGGTCGGCCTTGCCTCCATCGTTTCCGATGTCTCGATTTCATCGGGGTTGATATTGACCGCGAGCGAGCTCTCCATCGTTGTCTCGCTTTCCGCGGGCTCAATCTCTCCGATTTCGAAGACCATCGGGGGCTCTTCGTTCTCCGCGGGCTCGTTTGGGATCTCCTCCGGTTCCGGTTCGATGTCCGGTGGGGCGTCCAGTTCACTTGGAAGCGTTTCGTCTTCGCTTGGAATCTCCTCGCTTGGAATCTCCTCGCCTGGAACCTCCTCGCCTGGCTCGGCAAGAACCTCACCTTCGTCAAAGGTCATCGATTCGCCCTCGAGAAGTTCCGCGCTCGCCGCTTCCGGTTCGGAGAACAGAGAGGCGGCGGTCCATCCGCCTACCGTCGCGACCGTCAACACGAGCAGTGCGATGAGCCCGAGCTTTAGTGTTGGTCGGGGCTCTTCTACGTGCGCTTGGCTTTCGAGTTTGCGGCGCTCTTCCTCCGGATCAAATCGCGCTACGGTCGGAAGCTCGTCCGGATCGACCGGTTCGTTTTCGAAGAGCTGACGTTTTCGACGATGGACAGTCGTTTTCGCTTCGGGCCGCTCCGAGCGGGCGCGTTGTCGAACGAAAGGCACCGTTTCGGCGGGCAAGATCGGCGTGTCCTCTTGCCACTGCCCAGAGACCGCGTTTTGCACCAACCCCTGTTGCCGGTCTTGGTCATGCGGGAAGAGCGACTGCACCCAGCCGGCGAGGTCTCGCGCGCGGACGACTTTTTCCTCCTCCGCAAGTGCCGCGCGGAGCTCCTGAGCCATCTCGGCTGCGTCTCGAAAGCGTGCCTCTCGGTCCCGCGCGAGCGCTCGAAAGATCACCTCTTCGAGCCCGAGGGGGCAATCCATCCGATACTCGCTAAGACTCGGCACCGGTGCGCTCAATACGTTCTTGATCGTATCGCCCATGGACGCGCCCGCGAAGAGGCGCTCACCCGCGACCATCTCCCAGAGGACAACGCCAAGGGACCAAATATCTGCGCGGCGATCCGCTCCGAGACCGTCGAGAAGCTCGGGCGCCATGTATGCGAATTTGCCCTTTACCTCGCCGGTCGCCGTGCTCGCGAGTCGATGGCGAGCGCTGGCGACCCCAAAATCGAGAACCGAAACCGTCCCATCGAACTCGACAAAAAGATTGTGGGGGCTGACGTCCCGGTGAACCACCTCGAGGCTCTCGCCGTCGCTACCTTGAAGTTCATGTGCGGCGTGCAGACCGTCGCAGACCACGGCGCCGAGCCACGCCGCGAGATGAGGCAGCTCTTGGTTAAACTCCGCCGTTCGAGCTTCCTCGAGCGCATCCGAGAGTGGGCGTCCCATGAGGAACGGCATGGCGAGGTAAGGAATGCCCTCCTCTTCACCGAAATCGAAAACGCCACAAACGTTTGGATGATCGATCTGCGCAACAATCCGCGCCTCGTCGTTAAACATCCGAACGAACTTGGCTTCCTCCGCGAGGTGCTCATGAATGCGTTTGATCGCGACGTTGCGCGAGGGGCGTTCGTGAGTCTGCGCGAGGTACACCGTTCCCATACCGCCAGAAGCGAGCTTCGCGATTAGCGTATAGTTCCCAAACGGTTTTGGGGTGATGGAGCGGGCCAACATCGGTTGAGCGGGATCTTACCAGCCGGAGGATTTGAGGAGCAACGTAGCGATGAATCGGTACGCATTGGACCCGAGGCATTCCGAACTCGTTTTGGCTGAGGCGAGGCACCCGCCTCAGCGCTATTCATCGCCCCGGAGCCGGTTCGTCGGGCCTTTGATGGTGTGGAGCATGCGCCTCTCAACAACATTCGAGTTTGTTCATAAGGCCTCCGGCGTACTTCCACGGCGTGAGCAGAATCATGCAACAAAAAGGCCCCGCACGTGGCGAGGCCTCTTTGTGCTTTTGGACGTGTCCTCGCTTGCAATACGGCGAGAGCGGCCCACGATTTCGACGTCCGCTTTAGAGCGCGCGTCCTTGCGTATTGACGCCCGGAGAGAAGCGACCGGAGGCGCCTTCGACGCTCGTATGCGGTACGATTTCGTCTCCATCGCGAACGATGGATTGGTCGCTCACGCTGCCGAAGGTAAAGGTATCGAGTACCTCGCCTTCCGCAGAACGAAGCGTGATCGTGTCGCCGCTATTGTTTAGCCCAAGTCCTGATTCTGTCGCGCCCGCGATGGCTCCACCGAAACGTCCCGTCGGCGTTCCGCCTCCGAAGATAACAATCGCGTGGCCCGGGGCGAGCGGCCGGCTATCGGGACCGAAGGTGAAACGAACCGAGGTTGAATCCGAAATCGTGACCCCGGCCATCGCGATGGGGAAGGGTGCTCGGTTGACGATTTCGACGAACTCATCGTCGGTCGCATCGCGAACACCGTCCCCATTCGGATCGCTATCGCCCGGAGGATCGGCGAGGGCTTCGGAGACGATAAGCGCGCCTTCGACGGGCTCCGCTACGCCATTGTAGAGCGAGAAGAAGAGGTCGAAGCTTCCGTTCCGGTTGTCGGTCCAGACCAAGAGATTGCCGGAGATGCTCGGTTGCGCAGAAGCGAAACTCGGGTCGTTCATGAACGCCACCGGATCTTGGCGGAGGGTCGTTAGAAATACTCCGAAGCTTCCCTCGCGGTTGCGCTCGAAAACGATCGCCCCGCCGGAGACATCCCCCGCCCGGTCAAGCGCGGTCGTCGCTGTCTGCTGCGCGAACATGGGGAAGGTCGGGTCTGCGCCGCCGATGGCGGCCGCGACGACATTGTCTCCCGACGACCACGCCACTGTCGAATCACCAACGAAGGGCCGGCTTCCCGATTCCGACGCGGCCTCGAGCGTTTCCCCCGTCTCGATATTGGCTAGCCACACTCGGCCCGTCGACTGGTTCACGCCCGTCACGTACGGATAGCGAATGTCCGGGGAAAAGATCCCCTCGACAAGCTGCGTATCGCTACCGCTCAGCAGGTCGCGAACGCGCACGGTCGCGACGCCAGCGCGAATCTGATCGTAGACAACAATGCCGCGATCGATCGAGGCGACCGTGCCTTGCGCGTCCCCGAGCGGGCTCTCGGTGCCGGTGTTCATATTGTAGTGGAAGAGGCGTGCCGCTTCGTCTTCGCCGCGCCGGTACACGATATCGTCGCCGAAGACGCGCGGGAGGGATTCCGCCTCTGGCGTCTCTGTGATGCGGGTGGTTTCCCCCGTCCCAAGCACTCGGAAGTACACATCGGGCTGCCCGTCTTCCTGAAGCAAAAACACCAGGTGGTCGTTGCGAACCCACGGCTCGAAGAGATCGCGATCGTCGGTCACGAGCGGACCGGAAACGCAGCCTTCATCTCGGGCTCCATCACAGTCGTTGTCGAGTCCATCGCATAGGCGAGGCGTTGCATCGCCATCTTCGTCCGAGACGAAACGAGAGCCGTACTCAGCCTCGCCGCACTCGCTCCAACCTTCCGCACCTTCGCAGATCCGAACCGAATCCGCGCAGACCCCCTCACTGAGCGCACAGGCGGGCGCAACAAGGTTATCGTCCGCTTCGCCATTGCAATCGTTGTCGAGGCCATCGCAAACCTCCGGGCTCGGTTCGATCGCTCCTTCACACGCGCCCCATTCGCCAGCCGTGCATGTCTGCCGACCCCGTTCGCATGCGCCGGTGGAGAGACCGCATTCTTGTGTCGATCCGTCGACGCAATCACAACCCTCGTCGATGGTCCCATCGCAGTCGTTGTCGAAACCGTCGCAGCGCGTCTCTTCCATTTCGTAGGTCTCGCCGTATTCGTCGGCTCCACATGTTTCGAACCCGTCGGCCCCTGCACAGCTCTGCGTGCTTCCCGCGCAGACTCCAAGCTGGAGCTCGCACGCTGGAGCGATCAATCCATCGTCGATCTCGCCGTCGCAATCCTCGTCCACACCGTCGCAGGTTTCATCGGCGGGCGCTGTCTCTCCGGCGCATCCGCCCCACGAACCCGCGATACAGGTCTGGGTTCCCGCCATGCATGCGCCCACGTCGGAGCCGCATGCTTGCGTGGCTCCATCGATGCAATCGCAACCCTCGTCGGTGATGCCGTCGCAATCGTTATCGAGACCATCGCAGAGCGTCTCTTCGGTCTCATAGTCTCCGCCGTAGCTTTCGATACCGCGACACGCGATCCAGCCGGCCGGACCGCCACAGGTTCTTACAGAACCAGCGCAGACGCCGAGCTGAAGCGGACAGGCTGGCGCCTCAAGGTCGCCCGGTTCATCGGCTTCGCCGTCACAGTCGTTGTCCATGCCGTCGCAGGTCTCGCCCATTGGAGCGACCTCTCCTTCGCAGCTTCCCCATTCGGATGCCGCGCAAGTCTGCGTCCCCGGTCGACACGCGCCGATACTGCTGCCGCATTCTTGGGTCGCGCCATCTTCGCAGGTGCATCCCTCATCGGTTGTGCCGTCACAGTCGTTATCTTCGCCATCGCATAGAGTCTCGTCTGTTTCGTAGAGCGCGCCATAGCTTTCGTCGGTACACGCGAACCCGCCCGCGCCGGTGCACACCGCAACCGCGCCCGCACAAACCCCCTCGGTGCGGTCACAACTTGGAGCCTCCAGCTCTTCATCGGTCTCAAGGTCGCAATCGTTGTCGAGACCGTCGCAAATCTCACTGGCCTCCGGATGAATCGCAGGGTTGCTATCGTCGCAATCCGGGCCGGCGGCACACCCTTGTCCGAACCCATCGCGATCCAGGTCTACGCACGTTGAAGCGTCCGCTTCCGGAGCGTCGGGCGAGGTATCGGCGCCCCCATCCTGCATGGCTGCGTCGACGCCCCCGTCTCCCATCATCGAGCTATCGTCATCCCCGCATCCAGCGAGCGCGACCAAAGCCGACACCATCAACATTCTCAGTTTCATCAAAGACTCCTTCACGTCAGTCTTCGTTCGCTGGACACGAAACCTTCCTTCCGCTGTGAACCGCGTTCACTTTTGAGGGTGTTGTTTTGCGAAAGTTCAGTGAATACAGTGGTTTATGCGCGCAATATTGCGACGCGGTGGACTCGCTCTAGATGTTCCAGAGATGCAAATCCGAATCGCTTTAAAAAGAATCGGGACTCAAGAGCTATGAAACCGCAACCCATTCAGCTGGTCACCGGCGCGACCGGACTTGTCGGCAGGCGCCTACTCCCGCTTCTCGCTGCGCCACACGTGATTTCCCGCAATCCCGAACGAGCGTCCGGCGCACTTGGCTGTCCCGCGTCGAGCTGGGAGGAGCCACTTCCCGACCTTGTTGATTCGGTGATTCATCTTGCCGGGGAACCCGTGCTTGGCGTTCGGTGGACCGATGCGAAGAAGGAGAGAATCCTTCGCTCGCGCGTTGATGGCACTCGAAGGCTTGTGGATGGACTTGCGTCTCTCTCGAAGAAGCCGCGCGTTTTGGTAAGTGCTTCCGCCATCGGATTCTACGGGAACCGCGGCGAAGAAGCGCTCGATGAAAACGCGCGACGTGGCGACGGATTTCTCGCCGATGTCTGCGACCAATGGGAAAGCGAAGCGAAGCGAGCTGCAGACCTTGGCATCCAAGTTGTGTGCGTCCGCATTGGGATTGTTCTCTCGAAAGATGGAGGCGCGCTGGCCTCGATGCTCACCCCATTTAGAGCCGGGGCGGGTGGTCCAATCGGAGACGGAACGCAGTGGATGAGCTGGATCCATATCGATGACCTCGCGAAGCTCCTCGTGTTTGCGAGCGAAGCACCCATCGATGCTCCCTTCTCAGTGATCAACGGCGTCGCACCAAGCCCCGTCACGAATGCGGAGTTCACCAAAGCCCTCGCCGGAGAGCTCTCACGTCCGAGCTTTTTCCGCGTGCCGAAGTTCGCTGCGAAGCTGGCGATGGGAGAGATGAGTCAGATCCTTCTTGATTCGCAGCGCGTATCGACCTGCGCCGATGACCATGGCTTTCGCTTCACGTACCCGGAACTCCGCCCCGCGCTCGCGGACCTTTTGTAGGCGTTCGAATTCGCTAAAATCCACCGTCTTCCACGGTCCTCTATCTCGAACGTAGCGGCGTTGTAGTAGGCGACGCAATCACGCCGTGACCCCGCGATGATCTTGCTGTCGATACCGCGAGCATTTCTGCGTACCCAACCGCCCTCCGAACGAGGAGCGCGGGCGTAGCGGTGAAAGCCTCGGCGATGCCATTTTGCCATCGCAGAACACGGTGGCTGTCCGCCACCATGTTTAGCGCTCGGCTCCAGCGTTGATCGCCTCATGTCCTCGCATAGAGAGCAACGTCAGTTCGCATCGCAGCGTTTTGGTTATTGGTTCTCATCCCAACACCGAACGGCGGATCAATGCCCTCGTGATCGTATTACCCGCTAGAATCTTCATCTGTCCGCTGCTCGTTGAGAGCACCCAAAGGGTGTTCGTGCGGCCATCGGACAGGCAAGCTCTCGGCAATTAAATTTTGTTCTTACTCAGTTTTGAGCATCCCGTTGTCTTACCCATTTGGGGTGCTTTTTGAGAATTGGAGTCGATAATGGACGTAATCCATTGACCGTTTGAGTTGCTTTTTCATGCAGAGCTTTCGGTGTTCGGAAATCTTTGCGTAGTCTATGTACCGTGTTTTGCGAGGAGTTCACTCTTGTTGGGTGAGGTACAGATCGTGCAGCGGTGGAGGACCATGACTCGTCTCTTACTTTGTGCCTTCGCTCTTTTTCTTGGTGTCTCCGCTCCGCTCGCTTCTGCTCAATGTACGGAAAGCGGCTCTCCGAATGGCACCGTCGATCTTGCCGGTGGGGAGGAGTGTGATGATGACAACAACACCAACTCCGACGGTTGCAGCAACACATGCGAGATCGAATCTGGGTACGCGTGTGCACCACCATTGACATTGGACGACATCGAAGTTCAGAACGCCGTAGGCGGGGCTCGTCCGGCGCGATGGGTGACGAGCGGGCTTTCCGCGACCCAAACCGTCAACACCACCGAGCCGACGATCGGGCGACTCCCGGGCGCAGATGGACTTGCCGCCATTTACACGTTCGACATTCGCGTGAACACCGCCGGGGATGACGACTTCATCGGTTTCGTTCTTGGCTATGACAGCAACGAAGTGACCAGTGCCACGGCGGACTACATTCTCATCGATTGGAAACAAACCGACCAAACGATTTGCGGAGGACTCGCTCGTGCCGGCATGGCGGTATCACGGGTCACGGGGGCCTCGACCACCGCGAACGGATGCGATTTTTGGCTCCATTCAGGAGTTGTTTCCGAGTTTGCACGGTCTCCAATGGCTCCGGCGGGAATCGGAAATGTTGGTTGGAGCGACAACACGACCCACCGCTTCGTGATCCGCTACAGTCCAACCACAATTCGGCTTTCGGTGGATGGCGTTGAGCAACTGAATATTGCACCGCCTCCAGGTGAGTCATTTCCCGCTGGCGAGATTGGACTCTACGGCCTCTCACAAGATACCGTTCAGTACACTGTTATCTCTCCAACGGCCCCTTCTATCTGCAACCAGCCTCCGGAGGGAGATGACCAGGAACGGTGGGTTGTTACTGGTACCCCGAGTGTATCCTTTGGTGTGCCGAGTGGTTTTTCGGACCCGAATGGTGATGGACTCGACTCTGCAGCTGTCCGCGTCACAGATTTCCCGGCTGACGCCACGACGACTGATCCTGGAAGCGGGGCTGCGGCAGGTACCATCGTGATCGCGCCGGATGATGCGTCGATTCCCCAAGACTACGCAGCAGTTTACGAGTTCTGTGACGACGATGCTGTGATCCCGCTGTGCGGCGAAGCCGAAGTTCTTGTTCGATACAACGACCCTCCTTCTGCGCCGGATTCCTCTGAATCGGTCTTCGAAGGACAGATGGTCACATATCCGATCGCCGGCTTCGTCGCCGACACCTCGACAAATGTGGTTACTCCGCCGGGGGGCACGGGCGGACTGGACGAGGGTTCGATCGTTGTTGGAAGTTCCGCGTCAGGACCGTTCGCAACGACTGTGAGTACTGCGCTCGGAGGGACCTGCCGCATCACCGGTGGAGAGATCGTGTATACTGCGCCGACCGGGGATGCCGTCCTTGGAATGGTCGACCACTGCTTTGTTCGGGTTTGTGAGACTCTTCCGAGCGCCGAGCCGCGCGCTTGCGATGTCGCGGACTTCGCGTTCCGAATCCCGGACTGCGCATGCGTGGTTGGCGATGAGTGCCTCGGCGAAGGAGTTGTGAATCCCGCGAATGGTTGTGAAAGCTGCCGCCGTGCCGTCTCGTCCACCAGCTGGACGTCCGCGGATGGTTGCACACCCTGCACCGATGATTCGATGTGTCCCGAGTCCACACCAGCATGCGATGGTGAATCCGGCACCTGCGTTCCGTGCACCGCGGATCGCTACTGCCCGGATGAAGCACCCGTCTGTGATGTCGAGGCGCGTTCGTGCGAGGGATGTACCTCCGACGCGGAGTGCGGAGCGATCGATCCGAGTCTCCCGATCTGTCTCGATGATGGAAGCTGTGGCGAATGTGACCTCGACGCGCATTGCCCCGACGACGAACCTGTTTGTGATCCCGAATCGAATGAGTGTCGCGGCTGCGGCCTCGACACCGAGTGCATGTCGATCGATTCAGACGAGCCGATCTGCGCCGTCGACGACGGGCTATGCGTTGAGTGCACCGATGGTGCGGAGCATTGTCCACTGGCCGAACCGATCTGCGACGCGGCCTCCGGAACGTGTGGCCCATGTTCTTCCGATGCCGAATGCGAAGCGACGGACCCCGCTGCTCCCGTCTGCGACGAAGGAACCTGCGTCGAGTGTACGAGTAACGATCACTGTTCCGGAACGCTTGTCTGCGATCTTGAAACCAATCGATGTGAGCCATGCTCGAGCGACTCGGAATGCACCGACCCAGACGCTCCATTCTGTGAAGCGGATAGCGGTCTGTGTGTGTCCTGTACGGAAGACTCGCACTGCCCGGGAGACTCCCCAGTCTGCGACCCAGAGGAGTACGCCTGTGTCGTTTGCACCATGGACGTTCACTGCCCAGCACCCAACGTGTGCGACCCCGAGACGAACACCTGCGGTCCGCAGTGTGATTCCGATGCTGACTGCATTGCGCTCGACCCCGAGATTCCGGTCTGTGATGGAGGAACCTGCGTCGAATGCTTGAGTGACTCGGACTGTGGCGAAGGCGAAGTCTGCGATGTCGAAGCAAGGGCTTGTGAACCTGCGCCATGTTCATCGGACGATGAATGCACCGGAGAGACTTTCCCGGTTTGCGACCTGGATGAGGGTGTCTGCGTAGGATGCAATACGTCAGAAGACTGTGAAGGGGACCTTGTCTGCGATCCTTCGAGCGGTGCCTGCGCGCCCAGCTGCACGACCGATAGTGATTGTCCCGCTGAGACTCCAGCATGCGTCGAATCCGAAGGCGTTTGTGTCGAATGCGACGAGGATCGATATTGCCCCGAGGATGCGCCCATCTGTGATGTGGAAGCCCGCACCTGCGGCGAATGCGGATCGGACGAGCACTGCGAGAGTCCGCTTCCCGTTTGCGATACCGAGAGAGCGGAATGTGTCGAATGCAACACCAGCGAGGACTGCGAAGGCGCGCTCTTGTGCGACCCACATTCGAATCGTTGCGTCCCGTGTTTGGTCGACGACGAATGTGAAGGAGACCTCACTTGCGAGCCTGCGCTTGGCATGTGCGTGGATGGCTGCGTATCCGACGACGACTGCGGTGAGCCGCTTCCCGCATGCGATGTGGGAGACGGAACCTGCTACGAATGCCTCGACGATAGTCACTGTTCTGACGACGAAATTTGTTACCCAGGACGTTTCTGCGCGCCGCAATGTACCTCCGACGAGATGTGCCCCGAGGACCTCCGGTGTGATGTCGAGGACGGTCGATGCGTTGAGTGCGTATCCGACGACGACTGCGAGGGAGACTTTGTCTGCAACGATGCGGGTTCCTGCCAGCCGCCCTGTCTCACAGATGACGAATGCCTCGATCCCGCGCTTCCAGCCTGCTCGGACGAAAACCGGTGCGTCGAGTGCTCTGAGTCGAACGTTAGCGCGTGCGCCGAAGACGAGGTCTGCAACGTCGACGACGGCATCTGCGTAAGTTGTATCCCCGGGGATGATTCGAGCTGTGAGGGCAACCCATCTGGAACTCTCTGCCTCGACTCTGGAGAGGAGCCGCGTTGCGGCTGCGTAGATGATGACGACTGCGGTGTTGGTAACTCCTGTGATCTTGAGGTGGGAGCTTGTGTGCCTGCGCCGGAAAGCGGCGGATACGCGGGCGGCGCTTGGTGCTCAGCATCGACGCAAGGCAATGGGACGTTCCTCGCGCTTCTGCTGGGCGCGCTTCTGCTCCGCCGTCGCCGTCGCAACTAGACCCCAAACGCGAGCGACCAGAGAAGAGACCCTCGGTGCCTTTGGGCACTGGGGGTTTCTTCTTTCGTGCTCAAAACCGTCTCCGTTCAAAACCTCCCCTGGTTACCTCTATTGGGTAAGGTTTGGCCGACGGGGAAGTAGAGGTTGTGCGAGCCGAATCGGGGCAGCGGAGGCCGCGAGCATCTCCGATTTCGTCTCGATGCGCTCAAGACGCAGCGATGCGCCTGCCGGTCGCTCCGAATCGGTCCGCTCATGACTTCCCCCTGGTTACTTCAAATGTGAACCTGCTGTAGGCGTTCGAATTCGCTGAACGCCCGTCCACGATATTCTATCGGTAAAATAGAGGTGATATCGTAACGGGCGACGTGCTCATGCCGTAGCGCAGCTATGATCTTGCTGTCGACGCCGCGCGCGATCCTGCGTACCGCTTTCCTCGTTCTCGTCCTCCTTTCCCATTTTTCATGCGGAGATGACGACAGCGCTCCGCCACCCGATGCGGGAACTCTCGAGACCGATCTCCCTCCTCCCGCCGGAGATTTTGCCTCGCTTCGGGTGATGAACGGAGAGGGTGAGTGGCGCTTCGATGGCGAAGCGGCGGTCGAAGGAGCCGCGCTCACTTCACTTCCGGGACACAACGCCTTCTGGTTTGCGTGGAGCGTCTTTCATCCCGGAGCTGAAGTCTGGGGAGGTGATTCGGTCCGCGTTGCGACGATTGAATCCGACGAAGAGTGCGGCGTCCCCTGCGATGAGATTATTCCCGGATGCTCGGGCCGGGACTGTATCCCACCACTCGACGCACCCGAGATGGTCAGTGAGGCCCCGGAGTATCTCGCCGACACCGATTTGGTCCTTGGCATTGTGACCTCCGAAGGTGCCCGCGCGTATCCGCACAACGTTCTATGGTGGCACGAAGTCGTGAACGAAGAGGTCGGCGGGGAGGCGTTCGCCATCACGTTCTGCCCGCTCACGGGCTCCGGCCTTCGTTTCGACCGACGTGGGTTTGTTGAAGGGGAGAGCGTTCGGCTCGGGGTGAGCGGTCTGCTCTACAACTCCAACCTCGTCCTTTGGGACCGAGAGACCGAAACGCTCTGGAGTCAGATGCGCATTGAAGCGATTCGCGGCGACGCGCGCGGAAGCGTCTCGCCGCTTGAGCCTGTTCACGAGATGAGCTGGCGCGCGTGGCGGTCGCTCCATCCGGATACACTCGTCGTCTCCGACAACACCGGCTTTTCCCGAGACTATACGCGCTATCCCTACACGCGCGGAGGAGACTATCGGACAAATCACGCGGACACTTTTCGTTCCACGAACCCCAGCCCGGATGACCAGTTTCGAAACAAAGATATGGTCTTTGGTCTTGTCCTCGGCAGTGTTCGGCGCGCGTACGTATGGGAGCGTCTTCGGGAACAAGTCGGCGACCGTGGCGTCCTGAATGACGAGGTCGATGGAATGCCCATCGTCATCGTCTTCGACTTCGCGGAGTCCTACGTTCACGCGTTTGAGCGGCCGAGCGCGGAACCTTTGCTTTTTGTCTCCCCGTGAGGTGGGTTGCGCTATTTGCGCTTGTTTTTGCGATGCCGTCGAATGCTCGCGCGGGAGGTTGGACTACCCCAGAGGGCACCCTCTTTGCGAAGCTCGCGCTTTATCATTTGGGCAGCGACACACTCTTTGTGGATTCCCTGCGTGAGGGTGTCTTCTGCGCGGAAGAGGGCGTGCAGCTCGGGGAAGGGGAGCGCGGTCCCTACGACTGCAACCTCGATGGCGGCGGCGGCTTGGTCACCACCCAGCTCTTTCTCGAGCTGGCGATCGGGCTCCACGAAAGGGTCGACCTTCGTCTCCAGCTCCCAATCATTTTGCGTGGGGAGTTCGTCTCCGATGGAACGCCTTCTTCGCGCGCGGGAGCCGGCGACCTCCGCGTTTCCGGTCAGCTCCGGTTTCTCGACTGGCCGTTCGTTGGTGCGATCCACCTCGCGATCAAAGCGCCGACCGGGTTCTTCACCCCGGACGCTGTTGGCGTTCCTCTGGGCGAAGGACAGTGGGATATTCGTGGCAGTCTCATCGGCAGCCGCTCGTGGCTTGATGGGAGACTCTACATGAGCGCGGAGCTGGGCTACCGGCTGCGCCTTCCGAACGAGGAGCTTGGGTTTAGTGGTGAAGGGCTAAACCTCGGCGATGAACTTCTCGCCGTCGCAGAGCTCGGTGGTCGTCCGCTGCCATGGTTGATGCTCGGCTCGCGCCTTGACCTTCTTTATGGCCTTGTTTCGAGCGATGGCTTTTTTGAACTTCCCGGCCGCCGGGTTCTTTACGTGCGCGGCACCCTAGGAATAGAGCCCTTTCAGTCCATCCGTGGGGCGGAATCCATCGCCGCGGAGTTTGGGATCGCCCTGCCGCTCTGGGGACGAGGCTGGCCAGGAGATCCCGTCGTGCATATCGCTCTCTCAGGGCAGTTCTCGCTGTGGTGACGTAATCGGAGTTCGCTTCGCTCAAGACCTCCCGGGTTACTCAGTTGTCGAGAGAGCCGGGAAGCGGAATCAACGAGCCATCCGTGCGAATGACGCCGCGGAGACGGATGGTCGCGTCGCGATGTGGGTCTATCCTGGCGGCGGTGTTGCTGGGCCGCCTGGCAGAGCCAGCGGCGGTGTTGCTG
>JAHDCI010000118.1 GCA_020629955.1 Myxococcota bacterium
TCGACGCATGCGCCGTCGACACAGCTCGCGGCGTCTGCGCAGGCCACGGAGCAGCCTCCGCAATTCGCGCTATCCCACGGGGTGCAACTCCCTTCGCAGAGGGACTCCCGCACATTGCAGGGGACACCATCGTTTGCGATCGCACATAGGGAGACGGCGTCATCCTGTCCGATGCCATGCGGCGTACCGATGGGGACGATCGGATTTTCACCCGTGATGGTCTTTGCAATCACGCAGGCGGCGAGCAGCGTGCCGGCCGGCGATGGATGAGAGAGGTCCGCGTCGAAAAGCTGAATCTCGGGATAGCGCTGATCCGCGATCAGCCAGGCTTCACCGACTCGGGCGATCTCATCCCCGTTCGACTCCGCGGCCATTCGGTAGCCGGCCTCGAGCTGCCTGGTGAATGTCTCCGGCTCGGGTTCGATATCGCGTCGCCCCCACGTCGAAAACCAAATCGTCCGCACATCATTTGCTTCCGCGAGGTCCGAGATCTGCTGGGCGTAGACCAAAAAGCCTGCCGTATCGACTGCAGGTTCCATGCTCTGCGCCTGAACGATGACCGCGTCGATCGTTCCGGATTCGAGCAGTGCCCGCGTCTCCGGCATCTCCCAATGTTGCATAAGCCGTGCCCCAGGCAGCAGAGCCGAGAGCGGCGAAAATGCGTCCTCGGAAACTTGGGCGGCCACAGCCGGAAGTTCGTTCCACGCGGTGTAGCTATTTCCGATGAAGAGCACTTGAGGCCCTCCGGGATCACCGTCCGTCGCCCCGTCTTCAAGCGGAGCGTCTTCAAGCGGAGCGTCTTCAACCGAAGCGTCTTCAAGCCCGACATCGCTGCCCGGACCGTCGCTCGCGACATCAAACGCGACATCCGCGGAAGCATCTTGAGGAAGGATGGGCGGCGGAAGCGCGTCGTCGTCCGCGGGACATGCGCTGAGCGCGACGAGCGGGAGAGCGAGAAGGGTACGCAGAGGGCGAGTCATACGCAGAGTCTGCCAAAGAACGTGCGCATCGAACATCTCCCCATGCTTCGCAGCCCGTTGACTTACGCCCGTTTCGAAACGTGTGAGTTTTGCGTGCGCAGATGCATCCGATTGGCACCCATTGCAATCCGTGACGAGAATCGGATGCGTTTGAGTGGGTGAAAATGCCGCGAAGCAGGATTCGGAGAAATCAACGAGCTGTTAGCGCTGACTTGAACCCATCATCATCCAAGCGAGCCAGGTGATTCCTAGGAGTTGGCCGAGGTTTCTGCCGGAAGGTAGCGGCGCTGCCTGGAGCTTCTGCACGGAGTGCGTTCCAAAAACGTTTCGCATTTGCTGCATGACACCATCGCTTACGCCACGAGCCGACAATCGAGCGTGCCCCTCGCTTCGAACGGCTTTGATGGTCGCGTGCGTGACCCCAGCTCGGTCGAGAACGTCCTTTAGTTCCTGCTGCAATCGTGTGGGCGCGCGTCCTCGAATCAGAAGGTGCTGTCCTTCGCGTACCGAGAGCACGAAGATCTCCCGCCCGCGGTAGATAAAGAACACGGCAATTCCAAGGACCAACAGGACAATCAGGGGCATACTACTCCGAGATACGAGCGGTCAGGATATGATCTTCCCACCGACCGGCGATTTTGAGGTAAGCGCGGGCGCGGCCTTCGATTTCAAAACCGCAGCGTTTGAGGACGCGCGCGCTTCGTTCGTTCTCCGGCATATAGTTCGCCATGACCCGATGAAGACCAAGGTCGTCAAAAGCGAAGCGACAGACCCGCTCAATCGCCTCCGTCATCAGGCCCTGGCCTTGCTCGTGCTGATCCAGCGAATAGCCGAGATTGCACGCAAGGAATATCCCGCGCGAGATATTGGAAAGTTGTGCGGTTCCGATCACGCGCGAAGGATCATCGGCTCGAAAAAGGAGAAACCGAATCGCTCGTTCTTCCTCGCGCATCGTGACGTCTGTGACGCTGAGCTTCTCAATCCAGAATGCCTTGGTCTCGAATCCGGGAGGCCGTTCCGGTTCGAAGGGACGAAGGTATTCCGCATTCCGCACGAAATAGTCGCAGAGGGCCGAGGCGTCGCTCGAATCGCCAACTCGCAAGATTAGGCGTTCGCTTCGAAGTTCCCCCGCGCGCAGCATTAGCGACCGATCAGCATCGACTCAAACGCTTGCCGAAGCTTCGGATCGAGGGTGCTCTCCATTTCGCGGCGAACGAGTTCGGACGTTTGCGAATGTTCATGCCGACGCAGGAGCTCGTGGACAACTTTTCGCTCGCGCTCGTCGCCCTGACGAAACGCCTCGATGAGTAGCTCAATCGCTTCGACGCTCGGAATCTTGGCGATCGATCGAAGCGCTCGCTCACGTACGTTTGCGCGATTGCTTGAACGGAAGATCCGCTGAAGCGGGTCGAAGGCGTGACGGAAACTAAGTGTTCCCACGGCTTCAAGTGCCTCCCGCTGAACTGTCTCGTCGGGATCGCCGAGGCCTTGCGCGATCATGACGAACGAGCGCTTGAAATAGAGAGAGCGAACTGCGGCCTGACACGCGGCGCGTACGCTCGCATCCTGATGCTTCGCGAGATGTTCGAGCGGCCCAAGCGCAACGTAGATCTCGGTTCGACCCAGCTGGTTGGCAATCGCGATCAGCGTCTTTGCGTCATAAGGCGGATCGCCCGCACCGAGCTGGAGGAGCCGGCACAAGAGAGCACGGCGACGTGTGAACTCGGGCCATTTCTCGTCCAATAGGACTTCGCCCATCGTCTCCGCTGCATCGCCGCCCTGTTCCCATTCGATGACATCGAGACGCCAGATCTCCGGGTAAGCGGCATCAACACGCAGATACTCCGGGAAGCCTTGAACGTCTCCAACCTCATCCCGAACGTCGGCGAGCCGGCGTTGCAAGCGAGAGTATCGATTGGAACGCTTTTCTCCGAGGTCGAGCTTCGCGAGCGCGCCATAGATATCGCGGACCTTCGCGTAGGCACCCACTTCGTTGTAAGCGTCGATCGCAGCCGCATACGCGTTTTCGGCCATCTCATGAGGCGCGCCTTCGGCGAGCAGATGCTCCGCAGCGATGACCTGGGTCTCTCCTGCACGGAGGCGGTACCAAGAGGCGTAGGGCAGATCCTGACGCCGAGCGAAATCCGCCGCTTCCCGAAAGAGTGTTGCGGCCGCGTGGTATTCCTTTCGCTTTAGCGCGAGCTCTTGGAAATCCTCGTAATACTGCAAAACGAAGTAGCGAAGTTTGTCTTCCGCGAGGATGCGAATGCAGCCGAGATACCCTTCCGCCAGATTTTCGAAGGCACCTTTTCGGCCGAGGGTGAGCAAAACTTGATAGCAATCGAAAGCCCGTTCGCGCTGCCCGGCGGATTCGAAACCGTCCGCAGCTTCTTCAAGCAAATGCATCGCTTGAACGCTGTGCTTTCGAGCTGCTGCGGAGTCGCCAAGAGACGCGCAGGCGCGACTCAAATTGTAACGGACAAGGCCTTGAATGTAGAAGTTCGAGCGCAGACGGGTGTCCTCGCTCAGCTCCTCCCAAAGCACGCGAGCGGCGCGCATATCGTTGGCCGTCTCGAGCTGAAGCGCTGCATGCCCGAGCCAACCGGCGGCCTGAAAGTGTTTGGCCGCGCCTCGGGCATCTCCGCGCATGACCGAGATTCGCGCGAGGTCCGTTGCATGCTCGGAGGTTCTTTCGGCAGCTTCGAGCGATCCCAGGTGAGCGAGAATCGTCGAGACTGCGCGAGTGCGGCCGAGACCTTGATAGGCGCGGCCGAGCTCCTTCAGGTAACCGCGAAACTCCTCTTCGATAAGATGGCTTCGCGTGAGTAGGGTCCACAGATGATGAACGGCAGCGCCGTACTCACCTTGTTCAAGCGAGGCTGTTGCTCGGCGGAACGTCTCTCGGCGATCGAAGCTCACGTTTGAGCCTCAAACTTGCGCTTCGTCATTCTCCAAACTCCTCGCGCATTTGCAGAAATTCGAAGAACTCGTGGAGGCGCATCATGTCGCGAATCTTAAATCCGGTCGGGAGCGTTTGCGCAATGCCGAGACGCTCAAGGCGCTGAAGGACTTCGGCGACCTGATCTTGGCTAAGCCCGATCTGTGCCGCGAGGCCACTGAGGTCGAGATGAACGTCGACCGAACCGTCCTCTTGGCGAACGCCGCTAAACTCGGCCTCGTGCCTAAGACCAAGGATCACGCGCGCTTTCGGATCGCGATGCATGAGCAAGTCGATAAGCGTGTTGGCGCTATCGAGTCGTCGCGCCATCTTTTGGATAAGGCGGACCGCAATCTCGCTATTTTCGCGGATCATCACGCCGAAGGTTTCCCCTTCGATGACCAAAAACTGTGCGTCCTCGATGACTTCCGCGCTTGCGGTACGCGGCTTGCTGTTGAGGATGGCCATTTCACCGAAGAAGTCGCCGACGCGGAGAACCGCGAGTTGCTTTTCGGCGTCTTTGACCTCGGTAAAGATCCGAACGGCGCCGGAGCGGATCACGTACATCAGATGTCCCGGATCACCATCTCGGAAGAGAACGGTGCCGGCGGGGTGACTTTCGACGCGAGGGCGACTCATGCGGGGGATTGTCGACGCGCCGTTGCAGAAGTTCAAGCGTAGAACACGATCCAATCCGCTCTGGGATTTGAACTCGGAGGTCGATAGGTCCGAACGTGAGGATGCTCGCGGAGATTCGGTGCTGAGCCGGCAACGGAACACAAGGCGAGCGCGTCTTTCGACGCCGCATCGCAGTCGACCGCGTCTCGCTCTGCATGCGCGGGTGTTCGAACGTTCCTGGTTGGAATCGCGTTCGAAGCCGCACGAGGATTCGCACCCGCCACGAGAACTCCCCTGGTTACTTCAATTTGGGGTGCCTGAAACAGAGGGCCGAGGCGTTGCTGCGCGGTGATCCTGGGCAATCTTCGCTCGCCCGAGCCCCCAACTCCTCAACGCTCGTCGAATTTTGCCTCGGCAAACGCAAAAAACCGGGCTCAACACGCACCGGTGCGCTTGCAGGCCGGTCCTGCAAACGCTTCAAACCCGAATTCAGAGCCGGCTAGCAGCGGCAGCCGTGAAAGTGAACCATCCACCAGGTGCCGACCGGGAACATCACTTCTCGGTCGCCAGCACGAAACGCCGCCAGCGCTCTGCGATACGCCGCGTGCCAACGTTGGAGTTCGGCTTTCTTCTTACGCATCCGCGTTTTGCACGCGGTCTTGGCACTTCTTATCAAGCCACCCGACGGCAGATGTTTCGCGAACGAACCACGGCTCACCAAGAGCATACGTTCCCAGCCGAGGAAGGTTCGTCTCTGCGACTGCATCTGTTGGCGCGCCTCTTCTTCCAGGACATGGCAGCGCTCCTTCAGTTCCGCGATAAACGCGCGGGTATCCGAATCTTTCGTCGCTTCACTCTCGATGAAGGCGCTCGGTACGGAGAGGCAGAGCGATACACGCTCGGGAAATTGCTTCCCGCGAAAGTGTCCTTCCGGCTTGGTGGCGCGATAGGTGCCGCGAAGTGCAAGGCTCGCCATGCCGCTCTTCATTTTGTAGGTACCGCTCACCATGCCCTGTCTCACCGGATTCGCGTGGATCGAGGCGAGCGAGTCAAGGATCTGCTCCTTGCTCTCGAGCAGCTCCACATCGCACTTCCGATTGGGCTCCCAGACAGCATCGAGCTTTATCCCCGTGATATCCTGAATCATCACGGAGAGCATCCGGTTGAGATAGCCAAGAAAGAGCGGGAGCTGCCCCCGAACGTCGGTGACGACGAGATGCTCCTTTGCCGTCTCGATATGAGCGACGTGGGGCTTGATCTCATACCGCTCGCACGAGACCGCGAGGGTATAGACAAACGCGTTCCACAGCTCCGGTGACAGCGTCAACAAGTTCTGCCCTCCCGTGACGCGTCGCGAGATCATTACAACCGAGTTTTTCAATACACGCCTTGGAGGTGTCGCCATGCACGCGTCATCGGCCTTTCGGCGGATCTGTTGCGTCAAAACGTTCTTTTCGCGGATTCGCCTTTGTCGCTTTCTTGAGAGGATCCAGCGCGGGCTGGCACGATCCGAAGCGTGAACCTTCGAATCCGTCATAAAGTTCGAGTGCTTGTCTGCGTTGGCGTCGTCGCAAGTGCAGGCTGCCAGGACCGACCCGCGGAGGGATTCGAGACTGGGGACCTTCTCGGCGGACGTGCGCGAGCGATGCCAGCCGCGCAGGACCCCCGGCAGGCGGCGCTCGAGCTAGAACTACCCTCAGAGACGCTTGCCCCGGAATCGGCGGAGCGACCAAGCTTGTTCTTCGGCGAGCCCGATCGCGACCTTCGGGAACGTCTTCAATCCCAACCTCTGACCCGCGTGCGTTCGGGGCTAGGGGGGCGAAGCATCGCATTTCGGGTGACACTTGAGGACGGAACGGAGGGCTACTTTAAGCCTGCCCAGGAAGTCTCGTCAGCGCGATGGAACGCCGAGGTCGCCGCACACCACCTCGATCGCGAGCTCGGGTTTGGCAGAGCGCCCGTGGTGGTCTCGAGAAGCTTTCCTTGGAGTCGATTCGCCGAAATCGCCGAAGAAGATCCGCGCCGTCACGAGGTGGAGATCGACTCCGAAGGCAACGTACGCGGAGCATTGGTCGCCTGGATCTCGGGCGGCGTGCCCGCGTGGGAGCTCGGCCCCCAGTGGGAGCGCTGTCTGCGCGTGGAAGCGAACGTTCCGGTCATCTCCGCTTTTCAGACCAACGCTGCCTGGATCGGCCAGCGGAGCGGCAGAATCCCGATCGAGGGGGACCTGAGCGGGCGTTCCGTGCTCGTGATTCAGGACCCGGACAAGGTCGGGGCGCTTTCAGACCTGGTCGTATTCGACTATCTGATCGAGAACATCGATCGTTGGTCGGAGAGCTACGCGAACGTTCGCCGACGCGGCGCTGGAGGACCGCTTCTCTTTCTCGACAACGGCGCGGGCTTCTGGCCCGTTCCGCCCCGGTCACGCATTCTCCGCGCGCGCCTCGAGACCCTGCAGCGATTTCGTCGAGAGACCTTTGAGGCCCTCCGGACGTTCGACGTTGCATCGTTCCGAGCGCGAATCGAAAGCGAAGGGGAACCTGCTTTGCTCACAGACGAGCAGGTCGATTCGCTCAGTGAGCGGGTGATGGAGGTCGTCGAGCACATCGACGCGATGGAAACGCGCTTCGGTTCGGCGGTCTGGATCGATTAGCGCAAACTGTGCCTTGCTCTCACGCGAAGCATTTGGAATGGTCGCGGTATGAAGCGTGTTTCGATCTGGACCCTAATGCTTGCCCTCATGCTGCCCACCGCTTTCGGCTGTGGGGATGAGACCTCTGAGGAATCAACTGAGGAATCAACCGAGGAATCGACCGAGGAGAGCTCTGAGGAGAACGGTGAGGAATCGTCGGAAGGCGAAGCCGAAGCCCACGAAGACGAAGCTCACGAAGGCGAAGCTCACGAAGACGAAGCCCACGAAGGCGAAGAGAACCTCGACCTCGCAATGGATGTGGAAGAGCACGCGCTCGACGAGGAGACGACAGCGCGCGTTGCTGCTGAGACCCGCGGGATTGCGCATATTTTGGTCCGCTATGAGGGCGCCGACCGCGCGCCGGAATCGGTGACCCGATCACAAGAAGAAGCACAGGCACGCGCTCAGGCGGCGCTTGAACGCATCGAGAGCGGCGATTCATTCTCCGACGTTGCGGATGAAATGAGCGACGACGACGCCAACGCCCACCATGGGGGCGAGATGGGAACCCTCCCGCATGGCATTTTGCCCGACTCGATCGATACCGCACTCTTCGAGATGGATCTCGAAGAGATTCGTGGGCCAATCGAGAGCCCGCTCGGCTATCACGTGATTCGCCGCACGCACTGATCGCGGATGCTCGCCGACGAAAACGCACGCTCAAGCGTGCAAGTCCTCGACGAGCGTGTTTCTCCGCAAAACCGCAAGTTCCGCCTCCTCCTCCAAGACCACTCGAGCGTGGAGGCTGTCCTCTACCGCGGCGATACGCTTTGCATCTCCACCCAGGTAGGCTGCGCGGTTCAGTGTCCATTCTGCGCGAGCGGAGAAAACGGACTGCTTCGGCCCCTCTCGCTCGAAGAGTTGCAGGGCCAGGTGCTGCTCGGCGAAGAGCTCTCCGAAGGCACGCTCAAACGCATCACGTTAAGCGGCGTCGGTGAGCCCCTTCACAACGCGAAACACTGTGAGGCGCTGCTCCACTGGGCGCGGGCGCGTGGCCTAAAGGTCAGTCTCACAACGACGGGTCCGGAAAAGCAGCTCGAGCATTGGCTAGCCCTGCCTCACAACGGGCTCACGCTTTCCGTGCACGCCGGCAGCGAAGCTGTCCGCCACGAAGCGGTGCCGGCAGGTCCTTCGCTCGAAACGCTTGAATCGATCCTGAAGAGCACACTCCCAACCCTCACCAACAAGCGCATCAAGAAGACCGCCCTCGCCTACCTGTTGATGCGAGCGCGCAACGATTCACGCGAAGAACTCGAACGCTTCGCCGACCGCTTTGGGCCGCTTGGGCTACGCGTGCACCTCTTCGCCTACAACGAGGTTCCAAACTCGAAAACGCGCGCAACAAACCGCACCGACTACGAGGCGGCATATCACCTTCTGAGCCGCCGCGGCTTGAACGTTCGGATGAGTTCGAGTGCACGAATCGAAGCGAATGGAGGCTGCGGTACGCTGGTCTCCAAGCTGAATCGGAGGAAGCGCGCTCACGTCGCGGATTCCTAAACGCGAGCATTTTTTCTCGTTTTTGCGGCTTTCTTGACAATTCTCGGGTCTTTTTTCTCGCAGCCCTCGACGTTCTGGGTTTCATGCCCTACTCTCGACCAGTCGTTTTCGCGGCATGAGTGAGTCTTGAGGTTGGACGAAATACAAGAAGCCGAGCGCGTCGCGTTCGAACGGAATACGGTGGTTCCCCCGCCGCCCGTTCCAAGCGACGAGCCGGACGAACACGAAGCCGTCGCGCAGGCGCTTTCGACGGAGATTCGTCTCGAGAGCGGCACGCTTGGCGTGCTGATCGTCGAGCCCGACCCAGACCTTCAATCCAAGCTCGCCAGTATGCTCCGCGAAAGGGGCCATTGCGTGGTCGGCACGAGCAGCGGTGACGGTGCCCTGGCGCTCGTAGAGCAGTGGCCCGTTGAGATGGTCTTTGTTGAGCACGACTTGCCGCGGCTCGATCCCTTCGACGTCATCCGGCGCCTCAACGCAGCGTGTGACTCCGTCGGCATCGTTTTGATGAGTGAGAAGACCAGCCCGGAGTTTCGAGCCGCTGCGATCCGCGCAGGAGCGACCACGACGCTGCAAAAGCCGTTCGATGTGAATGCTTTGGGTGACGCGCTCGACGCCGCAGAGTTCTGAAGCCTTCTTACTCAATCATCGAGAAATAAAATCTCGGCGCACACGATCTGAACGGTCGGAGAGAGACCATCGTACTCCGACACTGGAGTCACGCGAAACCCAACGACGACCTCTTGGGGACCGCACTGTTCCCGAATGTCCGGGTCGTCATCCACGCCGTGTGTGAATCCGGAGCGGGGCATTTCATCCGCCTGCGCGCGAGGCTCGGGAACGTCCGAAACGATCGCATACTCCTCGCAGATCACCCCTAGCGCGCCCATCGCGCGACCGTTACGAGTCGAGAGCATGCCTCGCATGAAGCCTGAGCCACACCCGCCCGCGTCGACGGTCGTCTCCACGCGCCAGCTCGCCCCAAGAACCTCGCCGGTGGTGCGCTCCTCCGGGCCCTGAGCGAGTGCGAAGCCTTCACGAGTCACTTGCTTGCAGAGCGCGACAGCGCGAAAGACGGTATCGTCGCTCCGGCGCACCGAAATCCCGATCATCGCGCTTCCGGCCGGACACATCGACCAAGAACCGTCAACGGCCGGAGCCTCACGCGGAGTCGGGGAACAGAAGAAGTCCGCTTCATCCACGGCACACTCGCCGCTCTGGCAGCGTCCGGCAACGCAGCGCCGAGAAGGCATCAGAGCGCACTCCATTTCATCCGGCGCAGGCATTCGAACGCACGCGCCCGCCTCGCATGCCCAGGACTGGCAGGATCCGAGTGCCGCGCCGCAGTCCTCGGGACGGGAGCATTCGGACATTGAGGTGTCGAGCTCGGCATCCAAAGGTGCATCCGGCATCGCGTCGACGGGACCGACATCGAGCGCCGTGTCCGCCCCGACATCGATGACCGGCACGTCGATCGTTGCATCGAGGCGACCACTATCGGTGACCGTCGAATCCGTCGCGGCGTCGACAGCCGCGTCGGAGGCGGCAGCATCAGACGCACCAAAGAGCTGTGGGTGGGAAACCTGACAGGCTGCCCCGAGCAGGCTTGTCGCAACTCCGAAAAGGATCGGAAAAAGCCTTTGGTTTATCTTCGCGTAGCTCGTCGTCTCGCCCACGCTGCGGAGTTTGATCGAAGCGCGTTCGAATTTCGAGCGCAACGCCGCGAGTTTCTACAAATCAGGCTGAAATGAGCTCGTCAGCCAGCGAAAACCCACCATAGACCAGCGGCGCTAAGCGCGAGGATGGCACCTGCGAGAACATAGACAAATAGGTCCACCCTTTCGCCACCTTGCCGCGGCGTCTCTGCGGAAAGCTTCACCTCCACCGCGGGCTCGGCGGTCGCGTCAATGGTGGCGGCGTTTCCGAGGCTCGGGGCATCGCGATCCTCTTCGGGGGACTCCACCGGCTCTTCCGCCGTCATCTCCGGAGAGGGCGTCGCCAACGCGGCCTGAATCTTCGCCGAGAGCGGCTCCGAAAGCGCCTCCTCTTCTCCATTCGTGATCTCCTCGAGCATCTCTGCCGCGGCGTCCTCAAACGCAATCACGGTTTGCCCGACGCGAATCTCATCTCGGTCAAAGAGCCACTTCTCCTCGCACTTCTTCGAGTTGACGAAGATTCCATTTTTGCTGCCGAGATCGCGCACCCGTACGCCCGCAGCGTCTCGAAGGATCTCGCAATGTTCGCGGCTGCAGTCCGCATCCGGAAGCGCCAGGTCGCAATCTTCGCCACGGCCGAGACGAACGCTCATCGGGCTCGCGGAGAGCAAAATCGAATCCCCCGATCGAGGACCGTTCAGAATTCGAAGTTCAGGGGCGGGGAGCGGTTTCGAGGCATCGGGCGACTCTCCCCGAAGGAGACGAAGCGCGAGAGAGCGAGTTTCTTCGACGCCGCAATCTTGGGCGATCGGTTCGACATGAAGTTCGAGAAGAAAGGTCCCGATTCGAAGAACGTCGCCTTGGCGAAGGCGTTTACTTCGCTGCGGAACGAGACGCGTTTGGTTGACGTAGGTGCCGTTGATCGACCCTTCATCCACCACCACATAACCCGCGCCTTCTTCGCGAAGCGTTGCATGTACCGAGCTGACACTCGAATGCGGCAAGCGAACATCGCAGCTGGTCCGCCGACCGATCACGACCCGCCCCTGGGAAAAGCCGTACTCGGCACAGGTACTCTCGTCTCTCGACCAGAGCGACTTCACTTTGAGACGGATCCCCATTTTACCGACTGCCGAACAAGCGGATCGCTGAGAAAGCTTCCGAAACGCCAGAACGTGCTGAAAATGGGACGGGATTCACCATGAGGAGCCTGCGAGTCTACATCTTCCGCTGGACTCCCCAAAAAAGTCGAAAATTGAGGCTCTCGTCTGCCGAAGGTGGGGACCGAAATGAACCTCGTTTCACGCGATAAAAGCCGGGGCGTCGCGTTGCGCGGCGGTGGCGCGTCCGTCACCCTCCGCCGCATGACTCTTGTCTCCGCGCTGATTTCTACAGCCTGGCTGATCGCGGGCGCCGCGATTATCGCCTTAGTGCTTTACGTGGCAGCGCTGATCTCGACCGCGTGGCATGCGCGCCGAGGGAAGGGAAGAACACTTCCTGAGAGCTTTCCGCCAATCACGCTGCTGAAACCGCTAAAGGGCCTAGAGGACGAACTCGAGGCGAACCTTCGAAGCTTCTTCGAGCTCGACTATCCTGGCGTGATCCAAATCGTCTTTGCGACAACGGAGCTCGACGACCCGGCGCGAACGGTCGCCGAAGCCGTCGCCGCCGAGTACCCGAACGTCGACGTCGCCTTTGCCGCTTCCGACGAACGTTTCGGCCTCAACCCGAAAGTCGCCAACCTCTCCGGTGCGATCGCACTGGCCAAATACGATCTGGTTCACCAGAGCGATGCGAACGTACGCGTCAGCTCGGACTACCTCCGCGATATTGTCGCAGAGTACATCGAAAAAGATGCGTCGATGCTCTCGAGCGTCGTCGTTGGCGTCGGAGAAACCTCCGCAGGTGCCGCGCTTGAGAACCTGCAGCTGTCAGGATTCATCGGGCCGGCGATGTGCCTCGCGGATGTGGTGGCAAACATTACCTGCGTTTGTGGCAAGTCGATGCTCTTCTCGCGAAGCGAGCTCGAAAACGAGTTCGGTGGCCTCGGCTCGGTACGCAATGTCCTCTGCGAGGATTTTGTGCTGGGTGAACGCTACAAGAAGGCCGGCAAGAAGGTCGTCCTCTCAGCGACACGCGTTCGCAACGTGAATGTCGACTGCGGCGCAGACCGTTTCTACGCGCGTCATTCACGCTGGCTTAAGATGCGCGCCACGCTGCACGTTCCCGGCTTCTTCGCCGACCTCTTTTCGAATCCAACAGCGTTGATGGCGCTCGCGCTGCCGCTGAGCGGGTTCGATGCCGACATCGCTCTTGTCGGCGCGATGATCGTCGGATCGAAGACCGTGCTCGACCAAGTCGGCGTATGGCTTTCCCGCGGAGAAATGCTCGCGCCCCGCTTCTGGCTCCTCTCGCCCGTGAAGGACCTCGCGCTTCTTCCGCTCTGGTTTCACGCAACGTTCAGCCGGACCGTCGTCTGGCGCGGCCGTACGCTCCGCTTTGGAAAAGAGACCCGTCTCATCCCGATCGACGACGCGCGCTCCGAAGCGCTCGCGAGCGTCGAGGCGGCGCATAAGGCAGCGCGTTAAGCGAACCGTCACGACCGCGTTTGTCGCAGTGCCGGTTTAGACTTCGCGTATGAAAAAAATCGAAGGACGTTTTGACGTCACCCTTGCGCCGCTCGAACCGGGTCTTGCGCTCTCTGGTCAGTTCGGCCGAATGTCGATCGACAAGACGTTTCACGGTCTGCTGAAAGGAAAGAGCCGCGGGCAGATGCTCAGCGTTCGATACAAAAGCGGCAGCGCGGGCTACGTTGCGATCGAAGAGGTGACGGGCTCGATCGAAGGAAAGTCCGGAAGCTTCGCCCTGCAACACTTTGGGGTCATGTCTTCTGCGGGACAGCGCCTTGTCCTCGAGGTCGTCCCGGGCTCGGCGACGAACGAGCTCACCGGACTCTCCGGCACGATGACGATCGAACAAGCCAACGGGGAGCATTCCTACGGCTTTGAGTACACGCTCCACGAAACGGACTGAGCCGACAGGCCCCTGCCTCACTCCGAACGGTCTGGCGTTTGTATCGGAGCTAGAGCCATTTCTACTCTGACGGATGGGCGCGTCGAAGAGAATGGTCTGGGGGGCCAGATATACGCCCCGCGTCTCTCACGTGCCGACGACGAATGCGTTCGCGAGCGCCAAGAAGACGAAATGTTCTGAGCGCGGCGCGCGTGCGCTACCAATCGAGCGAGTTCTCCTCGATATTGGGGTCGCTCTCAAAGGGATCGGCTTCAGGATCTCCGGATGAAGGCCCCGCGACGCGTCCTTCTCCCCAAGGAAGACGACTCGCGCGCCCCGGAATCGAACGCGGAATGGAGGTGCCGCCCGCCGAGTGAAAACGGAAACGGTCGAGCTCGCCGATCCCGTATTGATAGGCGGCGGCGTCGATTCGGTCGTGCTCTCGGAGGTGCGATAGGAAACGCGTCATTCGAGAGCGCATCGAGCGCGTGAGGTGCCCTGCGTCATAGCTTGCCTGAAGCCCACTTGGGTTCGGCAAGATGCACGCGAGATACACCGACTCGGCGGGGGAAAGCTCAGAAGGCTCACGGCCGAAGTAGTGCTCCGCCGCGGCCTGAATGCCGTAGATGCCCGGTCCGTATTCAATGATGTTGAAGTAGAGTTCGAGAATCTCTTCTTTGGTGAGCGCAGACTCGAGCCACCACGTCAGGATGACTTCCTGCACCTTGCGCTGAATCGTCTTGCGGCGATGAAGGAAGAGGTTCTTCGCGAGCTGCATCGAGATCGTGCTCGCGCCTTGAACGTAGCGTCCTTCGCGGAGATTGCGCTTAAGCGCGTCGCGGAACGCGTAAACCGCGAAACCATCGTGCCGGAAGAAACCGCCGTCCTCATGCCCAACGACCGCTGTGACAAAGAACGGGCTAATCCCATAGATTCTCGCCCAGTTCGCGCTTCCTGGTCCCGTCGCCATCTCGAAGACATCACCGTCGAGCTCTTCAACGCGATGATTAAAGGGCGCGCGCACGCGTCGCAGATCGGCCATCGCCGGCACTGAATCAAAGCGACAGCCATTGGCCATATCGATCTCGAGTTCGGTGCGATCGAGATCGCGCGAGTCGACGGAGACGTGCAGTCGTCCCCCCATGCGGCCCCGCCACGAGAATCCGGCGACTTCGCCAAGAAGATCTTCGGGAATGGCGCGTACGACGCTATTGCAGTCCGTTGCAGGCAGCGTCCCATCGAGCTCGACGCGGTAGTGATCCTCGGTCCGCTGAACTTCTCCCTCAAGCGTGGCCGCAGCGCGACCCGCCCGGAGTTCTAGTTCCGAGAACCGAAGACGTCGCTCTTCCGGAAACCAGCTCGCGTTGCCTTCCCCAGAGAGCGCGATGCCAGTGACGGGGTTGGGCGCGATACGCTCATCGTTGACGGCGAGCCCGCGTACGCCCGCGCTGCCCCGGATCGTAATCTCATTCGGGTTCTCGAGCCCCATGGAGAGCGATGCATCGACACGACCAAGCTCTGGCTCGTGCCACGGAAACTCAGGGAGAAAGGGCGCGATCAAATCGAAGGGAAGAGAGCGGAGCTCGACCTCCCCGTGTGCGCGAAGCGACTCTGGTTCGGCCGCGATATTCCAGCGAACGGTGCCCCGTTCGACCGACCCGTTTCCTTCCGAGCGGAGCGAGTCGCCCTCGCGATGAAGCGATACGCTCAACCCGGTAATAAGCTGTCGTTCCGAAGACCTGGCGCTCGCATCGGCGATCTCGACGCGAGCACCTTCTTGGAGACGATCGAAGAGGGTCTGTTCGTCGGACTCGCCCGAGGCTTCTTCCGGTTCTGCAGAGCGCTCTGGAAACGCCGCTTCCTGAAGCCGCCGGAGCGTGGAGCCAGGATTTTCGCCGACCTGAAGCGCGGGCGAGACCACCTGCACACTTTCGAGTTCACGCTCGCGAAAGTCGACCGAGATACGTTCCGCTTCAACGCGATCGCCGGGCGCTTGCCCAACCACGACCTCGCTCAGTTCCATATGAACGGTTTGGCCTTCCTTCTGCGCATCGAGCGCGCCGACCACGAGATCCCCCTCGTCATCGTGCAAGCGAATCTGCAGACCGGA
>JAHDCI010000119.1:0-2888 GCA_020629955.1 Myxococcota bacterium
CACGACGGTGTACATCACGCCGGAGCAAAATGAGCTCCTCAAAAAGCTCCACGAGAGAACAAAAGTTCCAGTGGCAGTGTATATCCGTGAGGGCATCGACCTCGTGTTAGAGCAGCACAAAGACGAACTTCCCGGTCAGCTCACGTTGGACGTTAGCTAACATTTGTTCCTGATCGTCGGCGCCGCCTAGCGTCTGAAATCAAAGAGCTTTTCGAGAGTCACCGAAAAGACCTGCGAAGCCCAAGCTTAGCGACCCTTTTCGAGAGATTGCTTCGCCAGGATCGCCGCGCCCTGAAGACCCGAATGTTCGAAACGTGGCGCGGACACGCGGGGCGTCGGGCGAAAGGCTGCGAGTTCCACGTCTGCCGCAATCTTCGACGTCTCCCGAAGAAACGCTCGACCTTCGAGAACGCCGCCCCCGATCACGATATCGCGGACCCCATACGCAAACGTAATCGTCGCGATGAGTCGGCCGAGTTGTTCGGCAACGCTCTTCCAGATCGGGTCGTCGTTTTTGAGCTTGGCCGGGTCACCGTCGATTCGAGCGCGAAGCGCAGGGCCTGAGATCAACCCTTCGACGCACCCTCCATGGTAGCTGCAGTGGCCGGCAGCATCGCCCGCAAGCTTGATGTGGCCAAGCTCTGCATGCCACGTCCGAGCCCCCTCGTTTCGGCGAGAAAGGCCAACGCCGACGCCCGTTCCGACGGTAATATAGGCGAGCGATTCGCACCCTCGCTTCTCCCGTTCGGCAATCGCGGCGCCGTCCACGTCCGTCACGAGCGTTCGCTCAAATTCGGAGAGATAAGACCCAAGGTCGCAACCTCCCCATCCCGGCTTCGTTCCGGGGGCGATGATATGCGAAGGCAAGTCGAGCGGACCAAACGAAGCAATGCCGACATGACCTACCCCGTGCGAAGCGAAGTACTCGCGCACCTTGGGAAGAGTCACGTCCGGCGTGGCAGTGGGCAGCACGACGATCGGTCCCGTGATTTCGCCATCGGCGGTCACGAGCGCATAACGGGCCTTCGTACCGCCGAGTTCAAGCGCTCCGCACGGTGTCATCGCTTGGTTACTCGGCCGCCGCCGCTTCTTGGTCTTTGAGGAGCGGGAAGCCGAGGGCTTCGCGCTGGGCATACCATGCGTGGGCACAGGCTCTCGCGAGGTGGCGTACGCGACCGATATATCCTTGCCGTTCGGTCACGCTGATCGCGCCGCGAGCGTCCAGCACGTTAAAGAGGTGACTGCATTTGATGCAGCAATCATATGCGGGCAGCGCAAGACGCTTCAGCGGGTCTTCTTCGAGCCACGTGAGCTTACCGCCCTTCCCTTTCTCCGGACTCACCCCGAGAAGCTCTGTGCACTTCGACTCATACAGGTCGAAAAGCTGCGCATGCATCCCCACATCGGCTTTCTCAAAGTTGTACGTCGACCACTCCCACTCGGCGCGCTTAAACAAATCTCCGTAGTAGACGGTGCCGGCTTTGGTCTTCGAGTAGACCAGGTCGTACACGTCGTCGACGTCCTGAAGATACATGGCGATGCGCTCGAGCCCATACGTGAGCTCGCCGCTGATCGGTTTGCAGTCGATGCCGCCGCACTGCTGGAAGTAGGTGAACTGGCTGATCTCAAGACCATCGAGCCATACCTGCCATCCGAGCCCCCATGCGCCAAGGGTTGGTGATTCCCAATCGTCTTCCACAAATCGGATATCGTGCTGGAGAGGGTCGGTTCCGATGGCACGAAGGGAATCGAGGTAGAGATCCTGAATATTGAGCGGGGCCGGTTTCAGGATCACCTGATACTGATGAAACTGCTGAAGACGGTTTGGATTGTCGCCATAACGCCCATCGGTCGGTCTCCGTGAGGGCTCAACATACGCAACGTTCCAAGGCTCTGGGCCAATCGCACGCAGAAATGTATGCGGGTTAAACGTGCCTGCGCCGACTTCGGAATTGTAGGGCTGTCCGACGAGCACGCCGTGCTCGGCCCAGAAATGCTCAAGCGTCAGAACGAGGTCTTGGAAGGTCTCGGGCTTTTTGCCAATCGCGATGCTCATCTCATTCCTCCTCAACTCGATCTCCGCGGATCTCGGTCACGCTACGATCCGGCTCGTCCGAATCTTCGCGGGCTTCACCGTCAGCGAATTCGTCAGACGCATCGCCTTCGAGCGCCGCCTGCTCCGCTTCGTGGGCCGCGATCGCCTTCGCTTCTTCTTCATCCATCTCGGTGAGCGCACTCTCCTCGGCGGCCTTCGCGGCTTCGTTGATACCGCTAAGGTCGAGGGGTTCACCGATGCGCTTCTCGAAGATGCCGCGGCTCTCGTCGCTTAGCTCGGAGAACTCTTGCAACGTCGGCAGCTCCGTGAGCGCCTTCATCCCGAAGAACTCGAGGAAGAAGGGCGAGGTGCCGTAAAGCAAAGGACGGCCCGGTTCCTCTTTGCGGCCAAGGACCTTGAGGAGGCCGCGTTCGCTGAGAATCCGTAGCGCAGAGCCGGAATCCACGCCGCGGATATCATCGATCTCCGGGCGAGTTACCGGCTGCCGATACGCGACGATGGCGAGGGTTTCGAGCTGAGGTCTCGAGAGGCGAACCGGCTTTCGCGCGACGAAATCGCGAACGAAAGGCGCGTAGGTGGTGGAGGACCGGAACTGGAAGCCTGAGTTGACCTCGACGAGGTTGATCCCGCGGTCCGCGTAATCTTCCATGAGCTCTTGAAGGAGGGGCCGAACGTCCTTGACGCGTGCCTTGGCGGAAGACGCGAGTTTGCGAGCCGTGATCGGCGAATCCGCGACAAAGATCAGGCTCTCGAGAAGGAACTTGAGCTTCTCGTCTGGAAGTTCAAGAACACGCTTTCGACCTGGGGCGCTGTCCTCCTCGTCCTCGTCCTC
>JAHDCI010000119.1:2988-15476 GCA_020629955.1 Myxococcota bacterium
GAAGTTCAAGAACACGCTTTCGACCTGGGGCGCTGTCCTCCTCGTCCTCGTCCTCTTCAGCCGCGTTCTCTTCAGCCGCGTTCTCCTCAGCAGAGTCCCCCGTAGCGTCCTCCGGAGAAGGGTCCTCGTCTCCGTCGAAGAACTCTGCCTCACCGGCTTCGTGCTCCGAGCTTCCCTCTTTCGGTTCGCCTTCGGGCTGCGAGACTTCCGCATCCATCGAATCCGCTTCCGCGGCCAAATCCTGAGCCTCAGCGCTTTCCGTTTCGGATGCGTTTTGACCTTCCGCTTCCCCCATATCCGCCGGGGAAGCCTGGGGTTCGTTTTCCTGAGGTGGTTCTTGAGTGTCAGTCAAAGTGTTTGTGTTCCGTTTGGGTCGGTCGAAGAACCGTGGAAGCTACGGAATCCGCATGCGGGAAGCAGATGAGATTCGGTCGTCAGGTCTACGCCAGGAGAGCCGAATTTCAAGCCGATCGCTCGCGTTTCGGAGGTCTCATTCGGATTCCACTGCGAACGCACTGCCCCGCCCGAACGCCTCTTCGTCGTCGGGCGAAACGGCTTGAAGGCGTTGCTCCAAGTAGAGTGGTTCTAAGGGGTCGCTCTGGTAAATCTTGATCATGCGCATCTTTGCCATTTCAAGCAGCGCCATGAACGTGACGACGATGTCGTAGCGAGTGAGAAACTCGTCGAAGAGCGAATCGAACGCGACCCGCTCTGAGAGACGTAGACGGTCTGCGAGCTGCCCGATCCGTTCCTGAATCGTGATGCGCTCGGCATCAATCTCCATGCTGAGTTGGCCCTGACGGCGCTTCACGAGCTTCTGGAAGGCGTCGATCAACTTAAAGACGTTGAACTCCGCGAGAGGCGCGGGGCCCTCCGCTTTCGGCGCCGGGATCCCCCTCGGAAAGACATCTCGTCCGGCGATTCCGCGCGAACCGAGCTGCTGGGCCGCACGCTTGTACTTCTGATACTCGAGCAAGCGCCGGATGAGCTCCGCGCGAGGATCAACCTCCTCCTCGGCGTACTCATCGTCCTGATCGACGGGCGGCTTCGGCAACAGCGACTTGCTCTTGATGTGCGCCAGGGTGGCGGCCATCACGAGGTACTCGCTCGCAATATCAAGGTTCAGCTCTTCAAAAAGCTGAATGTATTCAACATATTTTTCGGTAACGAACGCGATTGGAAGATCGAGAATATCCAGCTCATGCTTCTTGATGAGGTAGAGCAAGAGGTCGAGCGGCCCTTCGAAGTTGGGTAGCTGGATTTGGAAATTCGGGTCGAGAGGCAGCGGGGCGTCGGGTGGATAGTCAGGCAGGAGAGCGGCTTGGGCTTGCTCAAGCGACTGCTGAACCGACTGGGCGTCTTCCTCGGAAAGCTGCGCTGGTTTTGGTGGATCGCCCGGGGTTTCTGAGCTGTTTCCGTCCAAACCAGCCCCACCGGCGATCGCTTCCGGCGTACCTTCTTGCAGTTCTAACGTCTCTGTCTCGGCAACGTTTTGCTCGTCGCTGACGGGAGTTTCGCCACCTTCGGGGGGCGGCGGCTCGTCCATATGTTCAGAAGGTCCGTTCATGGGCGGCTGCGACTTGTATCAGCCATCGGCCACTCTCGCCAGCATGAGATCGCATCCTCGCGCGAATCGGTCCGCCCCCTCTGTAAAAGCCTGCCACTTCAGGACAAAAAAGCGCTAATATCGTCGAGCAATGGGCATGGGCTTTGGCGGATTCGACGACGAGGAAGACGAAGAGCAGGAACTCCTGCAGCTCGCGCGACCAACATCCCAGCAAGCGCGTAAAATCGCGGAAGAGCCGCCCCCGAAAATCACGCAGGAGCAAATCCAGGACTATGCGGATTTCGGCGATGCTGGGTCTCTCCTCTGGAGTTTGCCCTACGCCGCGAAGGTCTATCTCCGCCGCGAGGAACTGAAAGCGACCCGGCCGGACCTCGAGTCGAAGGTCAAGGTTGCAGAGCAGCGCGTTCGAAAGACCGGCATTGAGCTCGGAAAACTGCTCTGTTTGGAACATGGGCGCGCGTTGGCGAAGCTGGATCTCGGTGAGGAAGCAAGACGCGCACGCGCGGCGATCCAAGCTCGAAAACTCAGGGCTGGGCTCGCCGCGGATTCCTCTCAGCGAATTCTCCTCGCGGATCCGCAGGCGGAGCAAGACCGCGACCGATACCGGAGGGAACTTGAGTCGCTACAGGCGCAAGAAGGTCGGAAGCTCTCCGAAGAAACCGGCGCAAGTGAGGGTTTGAGACGCGCGAATGCCGCGCTTCAGCGCGCGGAAATCGAAGCGCGAAACCACGCCGGCGATGCGGCAAAAGCGCAAACGCTGCAGCTGCGCCAGGCGGAAGCGCAGCGCGCAGCGCAGGTGCTCAACACAGCACAACACAGCATCGCGACGTTGCGGGAGGACATCGCCGACACGCTGACGGCGCTCGAAGAAGCGGAAGGCAAAATCGAAGCCGCTCGCCAAGCGAAACAGGAGACCAGCGAAAAAGCGGACGCCGCGCTCGATACGTCCCAAAAGGCGCTCGACGACACCCTTTACCTCGTCGGTCAAACCGCTCTCCTTGAATTTCGGAGCGAGCTTGAAAAGGAAACGACCTCAGCCGCCTTCGAGGCTTACCGGAAGGCTCGAATACGCAAAAAGCGACTCGTTGGGGAGTCGCTAATGCTTGAAGGCGCGCTCGATTCTTGGGACCGGCGCGCGGTCTATGTTGCGAGCGCGATCGTAGGCTTGCTCACCCTCGCACTCGTTTTCGCCATTCTCTATCTGGCCTTCGCAAACTGAACCGCTGGCGCGACGCTTGGCGCTATTCCGCGTGCGAGTACGGGCAGTCGCTCTCCGCCGCCTGCGCCGCGCAGCAGGAAGATCCACACGCAAACTGCGATGCCACGGTGGCACCGACCGCGCAGAGGCCGAGCACGATGGCGAGCTTGGTTCCGCCTCGAAGCTTCGACCAGCGCTGCTTCAGGAGGGTGAACGAGAGACCGGAGACCGTATTTGGACGTTGCTGCATGACCGAAGAATAGAGCCACTTTTTCGATTCGTCCACCACGCAGTCCGAATCTCGCTTCGCGGATTCGTCCGTTCCTCTCGAGTGGATTCCCGCAGCCAAAAGCAGCGTCGATCATCGCTCCGGGTCCATCGGTGCGAGCTTTCCTTCGATTATTGCGGGAGAGCGCTTGCGGCCCTTCCCTCCTCGTCGCAACTTCGTCGCGATGCGCGCCCCACGTCCTGCCTTCGCTCTCTTTTACGCCTCCACCGCCCTCGCGTGCGGTGGCCAAACGACACAGGTCGCAACCGACACACACTTCCGAGCCATCCTAAGACACGAGGCGACCATCGACGCTGAGGCTCAGGGTATCTCGACAGAGGACTGCGAAGAGCGTGCTTCGTCGATCGACGCAACGTGCGATGCATCCGCGCGGATCTGCCAGATTCACGAAGAGGTTCAGGACCACGATACCGAGGCCCGCTGCGAGGATGCACAGCGTAGGTGCGCAGCGGCAGAATCCCGGCGATGCGGAAACGAAGATGATGACGGCTGAATCACTGAAGGGGAAAAGCGCCCCTCTCCTCAATCGCCAAACGGGGCGTCTGCTCTTGCATATCTCGCTGGCCGCTGGCGCACTAACGTTGCTTCTCTGGAAGCGGTCGACCGCTCCTTCGCCCTTCGACCCGGTCTCCCTGGCGTTAACCGGCCTCTCCATTGCGACGGCACTGACCGCGCTGCGCTCCTTGGTAATTCTGGTCCGCCGCATCGCGCTTTCTCTGCGAGCCTCCAAGTACACTCTGACGATCGGGGACACGCTCACAAGCGATGTGGTGGACCAATCCTTCGATGTCCCCCGCGAGGACGTTCTCGACATCTTGGAAATTGGTGACTGGGGCTCCAAGAGCGCGAACCGCTACGCCGATATTTTCGTCATGACCCGGCCGCGTGAAGGCGCGGCGATCCGCGTCGTTCCGCCGATCTTCGACGCGCCCGGAGCTCTCAAAGAGCAACTCATGAGGTGGAGAAAGCCGCCGCCCAAACGAGAGCTCCCTGAGCCATCGAAGCTTCCAAGCAAGGTCTATGAAGCAGCCACGCGCGGCGAGTTCGAGGAAGGGACCTCGGTCGTCCGACACGGATGGGGCTGGCTTCGGCGTGGACCGTTCGCGGCGCTGATCGCAGGCATCGCATTTCTGATCGAAGCGATGCTGATGCCGGAGGGTTCACCACCTCCTGGAATTCTCCCCTTTGGAGCCATGCTGCTCTGCTTCGCCTTTCCCCTCGTTTGGCTGTTGATGATGCGCCGTCATATCACTCCGAGAAAAGGCCTTGCGCTCGTCTTTACTCCTGCCGAAGCGCTTATGCGGACCCCGGGCGGCGTCGTTCGCGCCCCTTGGAAAGAGGTGACTCGGATGCACGTATCGGAGGCGCCCGCCTGGTCTGTCCTCACCGGCCTCGAGCCCCAGCGGCATCTCGTATTCGACCGTCAGGGAGATACCCCAATTCGGTATGATGAGGCATTTCTCGGAGCGCCCGCAGAGGCGGTATGCGCGCTGGCGGAAGTCTACCGGCGCGGTTCCGTGCTAGCCGCCGACAGCGCGCATACAGAATCGGAATAATCGAGCGATCGTTGCTACTCCGGAGCCGCGTCCCGCTCACAAATATGCGCGAATAGACCCGAGCAGGGGGTATCGTTCCAGGCGCCCATGTAGCCGAAGCCGTACTCGATCACAGCGCAGTCTTGTCCTCCGCCGTGGTTATTTGGCTCGGGCCCCGTCCATGCATTGTAGTCAAAGGGCTCGCCATTGCTCCAGACGTACTCCCCTTCGTCGTCGATATCGTTGGCTCCAAGCCACCAGCGCCCGCCTGTCGCAACGCTCACTAGCCACTCTTGTTCATCTTCGCTGCCGACAGCGACGAGATGTCCATCTTCGCCATTGCAGAAATCTTCCGCCTGTTGCCACGTCCGACTCGGTTCGGTGCAAAACAAATACTCTTTGCCTGCGTATGTCCGCGATTCGCAGCCACAGGGAATGCGGCGGCCGTCGCAGTTCCAATCGCCGACCTCGCAGGTTTCCGGCGCGCCGGGGTAAAAATCAGCGCGCGTATCGTCGCAATCTCCGCCTACGCTGACCGTGATGGCGTCTGGGATCGGACAGACCGGCGTTGCCGCATCGCCGCCAAAACCATCGCCATCCGAATCATAAAAGCCCGTCGCCGGGAAGAGTTCGTCTTCACCGTCGCAGTCGTCATCGAAGCCGTCGCAGTAGCCGATTTCATCCGCCGGCACGCAGGCATCGGGTTCCGAATCTGGCGGAGAGTCTGCGGGAGAATCTTCGGGCACGTCCTCCGGGACATCCATCGCCGTATCCCGAGAAATATCGTCGGCCGCGTCCTCCGGCGCGTCGAGTTCGGCATCCATGGCGCTATCTCGAAAAGCGTCGAGCGGGGCATCGAGCGGCCGGTCCGAATCCATCGCGACATCGAGTGCGGCATCGGATTCTCCATCTGTACCGGAATCGACCGGATTCAAGTCGGGATGGGAGACTCGGCAGCCGGAGAGCGCAATGAATAGGGCAAGCGACACCGGCACGAAAATCAGGGTTCTCAACGCAATTTTCATAACGTCACCATCTTTATTCGATTTCGCAAATCGCCGGCAGCATCGCGGAGCAGCGTTCGTCGTTCCACTCACCCTCATACCCATAGCGGAACTCGATTCCGGCGCAGTCTTCGCCGATCCCAAAGTCGTTCGGTTCGCCCGGGTGCCAAGCAACGTAAGAGAGGCGCTCACCCGAAGTCCAAACGAAGGTGCCTTCGTCGATTCGGTCGGTGAGGCCAATCCACCAAAAAGAGTAACCGGTCTGCTCGAGAAGCCAATCCTGCTCCGCCATCGAATGAATCTCGACGAGCGTCCCTCCCGCCTCTTGGCACATCCGAAGCGCTTGGTCCTGACGGCGACCCGAATCGCAAAATAGATACTCCCGTTCGTCGTAGGTCACAGAATCGCAGTCGCATGGGGTGGCGCGACCATCGCAATTCACGTCGACGTTTCCGCAGCCCTCATCGATTCCCGGGTGAATATTCACGTTCGAATCATCGCAGTCTCCGCCCACCGTGACGGTCACGGGTGGCGGACAGCTCGGGAGCGCTTCGACGCTCCCGTAGCCGTCGCCGTCGCCGTCGAGGAAGCCCGAGACGGTCGGAAGTTCATCTTCGCCGTCGCAATCGTCGTCGATCCCATCGCATACCGTGATCGTGCCCCCGACGCAGGCATCGGGAGGATCGGCCGCATCGACTTCCGCGTCCGCGCTATCCGGTCGGTCGGCATCCGGAATGGAGCTATCCGCCAGGTCCGCGTCGGGCGGCGAGGTGTCGGGCCGCGAGGTATCGGGCGGCGCGTCCGCCGCAGGGGCATCCACCGTGATATCGGCGGCCGCGTCACGCGAAGCATCTTGCGAAATGCCACTATCGTCGGTGCGCGACGTGAGGTCCGGGTGCGAAACCGAGCAGCCGATCATCAGCGCTGCGGCAAGCCAGAGAGCCCCTACACTGTTTAGGGCGAGGTACGCATAAAACTTTGAAGTCACGTCTCTACGAAAAATAACAACGACGAGAGTACCTTAGAGTCGACGAGGAGAACACACTGATGCGTTGATTCCCCCTGCTCGGGGGAGCATCCGAACGCGAATCCCGCTCGGTTATGGAGCGTCGACGACGACTTCGAAGAAGTACTCTCCTGAGGAGAAGTCGCCCCATCCATCGACGATATAGTAGTGCAAACCCGGGTCGAGTATCTCGTCCAGCACACTGGCGCTCCGATCGCCTCCGTCATCGTTGCAGCTCTCTTCGCCGCTACTCTCACACATCCCGAGGTGACGGTGGACCACCGTGTCAAAACTCGAACCTGCGGTGGTCACCAGTACGCGTCGGCGGAGCCGGAGGTCGAGAACAAACGCGGCGTCCGGCGCTCTCGCTTCGCTTCCGCAGGAGCGGGTCGTGTAGGAGCGCAGATTCCCACTTGTATCCCCGTGATAAAGCCCTCCGAGCAACGTAAGTTCGTGCGCGCTCTCGCAGGTTTCATTGCCGCTGACTTCAATGGGAGTCGTCGGCTCCGAGGTCTCGACCGCGACGTTCAGCCCTGTCCCGGTAAGCGCCTCGACAAGCACGTAGTGCCTCCCCGCTTCCAGGTTTCGCACGCGAATCTCGCCCGGGTTTCCCGTCTCGCAACGCAAAACGTCCTCTGGAACGGTGCAATCGGGCAGGAGACTCACCCATGTGCGCGGTCCTTCCGCGTCGGCTGAAATCACGACATCCCGAGATTCTTCGAGATCGAAATAGTAGATTGCGTCGCGCGCAAATCCTCCGCAGGAAGGCACGTCGTCCTGAAACCCTGCGAGGGTCCCTGGGGTCATGGTGTCGACCGGAAGCGCAAGCGCGGTACTGCATGTATCGCCTTCGGGTGGAGCTGTTGGCTCCTCAAAATCGACGTTCAGAACGAAGTCGGGCTCTTCCGAAGGAGAGGCTTCAACAACCAGCGAATAGGTCCCTGGGTCGAGGGAGTACGCTCGGCCTGAGGCGGGGCGTCCGCGCGAGCAGCGAAGGAAGGTCTCGCCGCCGCAGGTCTCCGCGATCGTCACCGCCATCTGGCGACCGGTGGTAGACGTAGCGCTGACGCGAACGTCCGCCGCCTCCTCCAGCGTGAAGGAGTAGGTCATATCCGGCGCGCCCGCGAGACCACAACCGGTCTCCACATCGTCCGTTGCGTCCACCAAACTCCCGCGAAAGACGCCCCCTTCCCCAACGTCCGTGGCCTCTTCGCAGGTCGCGTTTTCGATCGGAGCGAGCGGGTCTCCGAACTCCACCTCAAGATCGAACTCCCCGCCGCTCGCCGCGAGCATCACGAAGTAGATCCCAGGCTCAAGAGAGCGCGCGCGAATGATGGACGGAAACCCGGTCTTGCAGTCAATCTCGGAAGGAGCTGCGCCGCACTCCGTCTGTAGCGCGGCAGAGACGAGCATTCCGCTCGCGCTCGCCTCGATGCGAACCGAACGCGGTTCGCTGATTTCAAAACGTGCAACCAGGTCACTTCGCCCCGCGGGAACGCAGCTGAGCTCGTGATCGGCGACGGCGCCCTCTGCGGAAAGTGTGAATACCCCGCCTGCAGTCACATCGAGGGGATCCTCGCACGTGTCGTAGTCGGGACGTCCGCAATCCGCTTCGTCAACCAGCTCATCGCAATCGTTGTCCACGCCATCGCTGCACCGCTCTCGGGCGAGGCTACCCCGCGTTGGGTCGGTATCGTCGCAATCCGTCCCCCCTTCGCAGAAGAAATCAGCTTCCCCATCGCCATCGAAGTCCCGGGGCGTGCGGACACACATCTTCGCTTCTTCGTCACAGCGATCGATCGTACAGACATCGCCATCGTTGCAAGTTTCGATTGTGCCGGGTACGCAACCGAGCTCGAGATCGCAACGTTCCCGTCCGTTGCAAAAAACGCCATCGTCGCAGACGCTCGGACGGACGGTCTGAATGCATTCTCCCAGGTCCGAACAGAACGATTCGGTGCAATCGAGACCATCATCGCACTCTTCGTCCGTGCTGCACTCCGGGCCCGAATCCGCATCGCCGGAGGCGTCGATGGGGCGGGTATCCAGCGCTGCATCCGTGGAGCTGTCGATCGAAGCGTCGCTCGAGAAATCGTCATCGCCGCAGGCGAAGAGAGCCGTCGAGACAGCGAGAATCGCGAATAATCTCCGCGCAGAAAAAGCCATATCCGTCACTATGCCATTGTCTTTCCGCCGTGTCGCGAGAACCCACTCACGAATTGGGATTCGGAGTCACCAACGAACTGTGACCACTATAGAGCGGAGCTTCAGAGTTCAAGAGCCTCGAGTTTGGCCGCCGGCGCCGACGCGGAAAAACGGCCACGTTCGTCCTTCGCGACCGTCGCCATCGCGACCTCGGGATCATGGGTGAAGAAGATACGCCCGTCTGCCGCGTGAAGCTCAGGCAGCAATGCCGCCTTCTCGTCGATCAGCTTCTCCGGAAATCGGTCGTAACCCATCGTGATCGGAACATGAACCCACGGGGCTCCGGGGATCAAATCACCGCCAAAGAGAATCGGCCCTTTGGCGCTTTGAATCTCCGCGAGCATGAGCCCCGGCGTATGTCCTTCCGAGAAATGAAAACGCACCCATTTGCCGAGGCTCTGCGACCGCTCTCCATCGACAAGCTCCAGACGGCCGGTGCTCTCGAGCAAAGGCTGAAGTTCGGGGATAAACGACGCGCGATCACGAGAGTGCGGCGCAAGCGCTCGTTCATAGGCTCGTTTGCCAACGATATAGCGAGCGTTCGGAAAGACGAGCTCGAGAGGAGCTTCCGCATTGTAGGCGCTCAGCACACCACCGGCGTGATCGAAATGAAGATGCGAAAGAACGACGGCGTCGATTTCCGATGCGCTCAGGCCGATCGCTTCCAGGTTGCGAAGTAGCCGATGCTCTTCTTCGACGACGCCAAAACGCGAGCGAAGCTTTGGCGGGAAGAACACGCCGATTCCCGCCTCGAAGAGCACCTTCTCCGAGCCCGTATCGACAAGCAGCGCGCGACAAGCGAGAGGAATGCGGTTTTGTTCATCCGGTGTCGCCCAACGTGTCCACAGCGCCTTCGGCGCGTTGCCAAACATGGCGCCGCCGTCAAGCCGCTGAGAGTTACCGAGAATCGACCAAGCTCGCATCGTCATGAGGCGGAGCTTGGTCGGCGAGCGACGGCGAGTCCAGTCCCAGCGCTATTCGCGCTCGAGCTCCTCGATGATGCCCCGGTACTCTTTGGTCTTCCGCACATAATGCGCAGAGCCGAGCAGGATCGACGCCTTCTCGGTATCGCTCAGCGGCCGACGCACTTTGCCGGGGCTCCCCAAAACCATGCTGCCGGCGGGGATCTCCGTGCGCGCAGTAATGAGAGCGCCGGCACCGATGACGCAATCGTCCCCAATCTTTGCGTCGTCCATGATGATCGCGCCCATGCCAACGAGAACTCGATTTCCAATGGTGCAGCCGTGAAGAATCACGCCATGGCCGACCACGCAGTCATCGCCTACGAACGTGGGAACCCAGCCGTCGGTGGCGTGCACCACGCTGCCATCCTGAATCGACGTTCGATCGCCAATTCGAATCGGCTGCACATCCCCGCGGAGGGTTGCGCCGAACCAAATCGAGGATTCCTCGCCAACACTGATATCGCCGATAAGAGAAACACCGGGAGCCACAAACGCCGTCTCGGAGACGCTAGGCCAAACCCCGCGATAGGGAAGCACGTGCATGACTAGAAGCCGCGACGCATTTCAAGCTGGTCGCCCACGACGACTTCGCGAGTCTCCCCGGTGATCACCAGCGTCGCGCTATTTTCACGAACGTCAACAACGCGTCCTTCCGCGACCACCTCTCGAAGATATTCCTCGGGTTCGGGAGCGTCGGTGACGATCGCGCCGTAGTCGGCGCGAACCTCTGCGCGGTTATCACGCCACTCGTCACCTTCGCGCACCACGAAGAAACGATTTCCCAGCTCGACCCCTTGGGTAGAACCTGCGTCGATAAAGATCAGCTGCTGCGTTCCTACCAAACGCTGAGGACGCAACGTTGCGACGACATTCGCTTCCAAGTCGCGAGCATTTTCGCGCGGCGGAACCACTTCGAAACGGCGCGGAATGCGTGCAAGGCGGAACCCACGCTCGATGGGGTCGAGGGCTTCTGTGATCACGGCCCGACCGACGTGACGATCATCATCGTAGGTCTCGAGCCTCGCGGTACCGAAGATTCGAATCAGTTCCCCCGATTCATCGACCTCGCGCTCCTCATCCTCCATCTCTTTGAAGATGGTGAACTCCATACCGGGTCGAACATCGGATTCGTCCGAGAAGCGAACGTAGATCTCGTCGAATGTGGAGAGCAACATCTGCTCTTCAGGGGCGCCGATCAATACTCCTGCGTCCTCGAGAACTTCGCGATCGATATACCCCTCATCCCGAAGCCAAACGGTGCCTTCCGCGCGGTGGCGTGGCGCGTTCGCAAAGACACTACTTTGCGGGAGAGACGGCGCCTCGGATGCCCCCGAACGGAGGCGAACGTGATCATGCGGGTAGATCCAATGAGGGTTCGTGATCTCCGGATTGTACGACCACACTTCCGGCCAATGGTACGGGTTCCCGAAGAATCGATCCGTGATGTCCCAAAGCGTGTCTCCGCGCCGCACGGTATACACATCCGGTGCGGAGCTAGACGCACCGGTCATTCGCACGCCGCCGGAGAGCCGATCCGGTTCTTGAGCGCGAACACCCGCGTCTCCAAAACCAAGCCCGACAAGGATCGAGATTGCCAATACCTTTTTCATCCTTGCTCTCCTGCGGCGGTTCTTGCCGCCACGCTATTTGGGAATTCTCTTTGCAGGCGAGCTCGAGTAAGCCCCGCCTCCCCGCGCTGGCCAAGATGGTCTTGGCAAAGCGCGAGCTTATGAAGCGCCTCGGCGGCGCGGGAATCACCTCGTTGTCCAGCAAGGAAACGAGCGAAGGTCTCCGCGGCCGAGGAGTAGTCGCGTTGAATGTACTGAACTTCTGCGGCCCAATAGAGGCTTCGAAGCGCGTATGGGCTACCGCTGCGGCTTACCTCTTGAAAACCGGAGAGAGCCTCTTGAAACCGGCGCTCTTGGAGTGCGCGAAGGGCCGAACGGTACGGCGCCGCTGCGGTATCCTGAGGAGCGGGCGCGGGCATCGGAGCCAGCGGCACGGGCTCGACCGGAATTAGCGGCACGGAGTTCGCTGCGGTTACCGGCATCACCGGGAGCTGGGCATATTCGCTCGGTACTTCTACTGGGACGGCCTCAGGTTGAGGAGTCCCGTAAAGCCGCAACATCGGACGGTCTTCGTCGGCCGGCGGTTGAGCAGGGAGAGAATCGGGTGGCGATTCCCAGTCCATTCCAGAAGTCTCTTCGGCGAAGAAAGACGATTCCGAATCTTCGCGAGCGATGCGGACGACGCTCCGCTGTCCGGCGAGCGCCGCTCGCGTGGCCTCTTCGGACAAAATCGGTTCCGCTCGACGAGCTTGCTCCCGTGCCCGCGGAGTCGTGTGCGCGACGCGTGTCTCGGGCGTCGTCGTCGCGGTCGACGGGGAGGCGCTCACGCATCCGACGAGGAATCCGGAGGCGATGACGCATTGAGAGATTTTGAATCGGAAGGAACTCACCGAACGCAGAGTAGAAAGATCCGATCGTAGGAGTCCAAATTTTGACCCAAAACGAAAAAAGGAGAGCCGAAGCTCTCCTCTTTTCGTAGCGGCGAATGCCTACTTCTTCTTGGCCTTGCGGACCGTGCGCTTCTTCGCCGGGCGCTTCTTCGCAGCCTTCTTCTTGGTCGCCTTCTTCGCGACCTTCTTGGTCGCTTTCTTCGCGGCCTTCTTGGTCGTCTTCTTCGCGGCCTTCTTGGTCGCCTTCTTCGCGGCCTTCTT
>JAHDCI010000120.1 GCA_020629955.1 Myxococcota bacterium
GGGGTCGTGTCAAGGCGACTTTTTTCTTTTGGATCGATTTTTTCGGATCGAGAGCTCTTTTTTCGCGTCCGCTCACGAAGATGTAGTTTCGCTCGAAAGAAGGATCTCCCTAAGGAGACGGTGACATACAGCGTTTTGTGAATGTGGGTGAATGTCCCGCCAACCAATCCATGAGGGTATTTGAAAAGATCCCGCGAACCTGCGCCATGGCAAAAGGCGCAACAAGGCACACAAACGTGCCACAACGAGTCACTCGGGTTATAAACGGAGTGCGAAAATGTGTAGTTGTTGGATATTTTAGCCGGCACAGAGTTTGAAATAGTTCCGAGCATGATTCGGAATGTTGTCCTCCTCGCCTCTCTTCTTTCCTCTCTCGCGGTCGCTGGGATTTCAAATCAGGCACACGCCTGCGGCGCCCCAGTGTGGCCACTTGGCGAATCTCATCCACCGAGCGGTTCGTCGGTGCCCGCGAATGTTCCTGGAATCGCGGTATTCGCGCAGGGCGCTGAGGTCACGTGGCTCGGGCCCGATGGCGCGGTAAGCTTTATCGAATCGGAAGGGCTCGACCCGCTGATTCTTACGCCCTGGGAGGAGCTCAGTGAAGGGCGCCACGAAATCATCGTACGCGCTGGGGCTCGGGAAGAGATCATCGAACTCTTCGTCACTCCAGCCGCTCCTCTCCCGCGAGAGCTTGGTTCGCTCGCGGTTCGCGCTCAGGAGGAAGGCCTGCTGCCTTTCGACGCCCCCGACGGTCGATGCTACGTCGATCGGCTCGCCGTCTACCGTGATGTTAGCTTGGTTCCAAGCGAAGAAGCGCTGCCATGGCTCGACGTGATTCAAATGAATGTGACGCAGGATGGCGGTGCAGTAAACGGATTCGACGCCTCGCCGTTCTCTCAGAACCTTCGTGCCCGAATGCTCTGCGATTCGCTCGAGACTCACCAGGTGGATCTCGCGATTATGGGAACGATTCCAGGTCTCGATACCGTCTACGCAACCAACAGCATTCGCACCGAGTTTACTTGCTCAGATCTCGCTCAGGAGCCGCTTCCAGCGCCTTTCGAACCGAGCCCCGAACCCATCGAGGAAGAGCCCTACGACGAACATACGCGGACGCCCCCGGAAGAGCCGGGAGCACTTCCAGGAACGTTCCTCGGCTGTTCGGCGGGTGGCGCAGGTACGACCACAAGTTTCGGAATGCTCCTCTTCGGCATGCTCTTTTTCCGGCGCCGACGCTAAATCACTTTGTTTCGCGAAACGGGCGAGGGCATTTGTCCTCGCTCTTTTTTTTGAATGGAACCCTACTCGGAAACCACATGAAACCGATGTCATGTTCAATTCTTTGTGGCACACACAGGCACGACATTTGATCGTAAATTCAGGGGTATTGCACGATTTTCGCTGGCACAGCGCTTGCTCTATTCGAGGGCATGTTGAAGCACACGACTTTCGCCCTCCTTCTCGCTCTTACCCTCTCAAGTTCCGCCCTCGCCGAGTCTCCCGTCTTCTGCGGATACGTCGAAGGCAACCACGAGACCTTGCCGCGTAACGGCGCGAGCGTACCTGCCAACCTGCCGATGGCGTTGGCAGCGGACGCCAGCGGAACCGCCACCTTCACGTGGACCGCAGACGATGCTTCGATCTCCTTCGAGACGATGGAAGATGAAGGTGAGCGTTGGGCGATGCTGGTCCCGGATGGGGAGCTACCCATGGGAACGCATACGATCACGACACTTTTGGATGGGGAAATGGCCGGTCAAACCGTCTTTACCGTCGTCGAAGCAGCGGAGTTTCCGGCGGCCGGTAGCCTCGGTGAGCTAACGGCCGCAGCCGCGCAAGAAGTGATTCGAGAGCTGCCAAGCGGATGCTCCGGAGCGAACTACTCGATCGCCGAACTTGAGCTGTCCCTTAGCGAGGACGTAACGCCCTGGGCCGACGTATTGCTCGTTCAGCTCCACCGAAACGACATCGACTTCCAGCGCTACTTCGTTGCCCCATGGGAGCTTGAGGACCTGTACAAGCCGACGTATGTCGCCGCGCGAACCTGTACCGAGGTCGGCGAGGCTTCACAAGACGTTGTCATCGAGGCCAATATTCCCGGCCGAGACGAAGTGCTCCAAGCGAGCGTAACGGCGCAGCTCCCCTGCACCATCGTTCCCGAACCGGCGGGATGTTCCACCGGGGGCGCTCCAAGCACGGGGCTTCTTGGAGTACTCGGCATCGCTCTCGTTGGACTGATGCGCCGCCGCCGTTAGTCGAAACGTAAAACGGAAAAAGGCGACCTCCATACCGAGGTCGCCTTTTTTTTGAGCAATGCCCCAGCTAGCCGAAATACGCTTCGAGGTCGTCGCTTCCGCCGATGTGTTTCCCATCGATAAAGACCTGCGGAACGGTTGATTTGCCCGTCACGTTGCGAACGCTCGCGTAGCTGATGCCGCTACCAAGAACGATCTCCTCATAGGGCAGGTTGTTCTCGCGAAGCTTCGCCTTCGCCTTCGCGCAGAAGGGGCATCCAGGCTTCGTGAAGATGGTGACTTCCTTCGGAAGCGCAGCGTTTGGCGCAACGTGTCCGAGCATCGTGTCCGCATCGGAGACCTCAAAGGGGTCCCCCGGCTTCTCCGGCTCAACGAATGCCTTGGTCACAACGCCGTCCTCGACGAGCATCGAGTAGCGCCACGAGCGCTTGCCGAAGCCGATGACGCTCTTATCCACCAAGAGCCCCATCGCGTCCGTGAACTCACCATTGCCATCGGGAAGAAGCACGACGTTTTCGACGTGCTGATCTTTCGCCCAGGCATCCATCACGAAGCCATCGTTCACCGAAACACAGGCGATCGCATCGATGCCATGTCCCGCGAATACCGAGGCAAGCTCTTCATAGCGGGGCAGATGCGTCGACGAGCATGTCGGCGTAAACGCTCCCGGTAGCGAGAAGACAACGACCTTCTTTCCACCGAAGAACTCCTTCGTATCGATATCGTTCCACTCGCCGTCCTTGCGGGCCTTAAAGACCATCTCTGGGACGCGCTTTCCTTCTGGGCTGTTCATATTCTCACCTCGTGTGCTTTACCCGAACGCCGAGAGAGCCCCCGGCGTTCGCAAATCTGTATCGCCAGCATTCTTGCCCGCGACTTGTCATGAGGAGAACCTAGGCAGCGAATTGCGATTTGCAAAATCGATTGATTCGATAGAGTTATCGAGCGCGCCAATCATGAAAACGGTTTCCACACCGGCGGCGGTGCGAACTCCGCTCATCAATCGGGTCGCATCATTCCGATTCGACGTCTGCACTTGGCCGTCGCTGTAGCCAAAGGAAGATCTCGCGGTTTCCCTTCGGTCCATGCACTTTTGAATCGGCACGACCGACCTCGATCAGATCAAAGGTGGCAGCGGAACCTGCGACGCGGTCGGCCGCACCTCGGCGCAGCTCGTCGTCTCGAACCACGCCGCCTCTTCCGACGTTCTCTTTTCCAACTTCAAACTGCGGCTTTACCATCGCGAGCACGTCGCCGCGCTCCGCGTGCAGAACCGCGCTCACCGCCGGCATCAACTTTGTCAGGCTGATAAAACTCGCGTCGATCACGACCAAATCCACGGGCTCGGGAAGGGATTCCGAGTCGAGATGGCGCGCGTTGGTGCGCTCCATATTCACAACTTGCGGATGTTCCCGTAGCGAAGCGTGAAGCTGCCCATAGCCGACATCGATCGCGTAGACCTTCACTGCGCCCTTTTGCAGAACGCAGTCCGTGAAACCGCCAGTAGACGCTCCGAAGTCGGCAACCACTTTGCCCTCCGGATCGAAATCAAGGGCCTCAAGAGCCCCGTGAAGTTTCAAGCCGCCGCGGGAAACGTAAGGGTTGTCCTTTCCGCGGACGATCAGCTCCACCTCGGTATCCAGCTTCTGGCCAGGCTTGTCGACGCGCTTTTCGCCCACGTACACCTTGCCGGCCATCACGTACGCCTGCGCGCGCGATCGGGTCGGCGCGAGACCGCGCTCGACCAATAGGACGTCGACTCGCTCTTTCGCCAAGGTGCGAACTGCTTGCTAGGGAAGCCGCTGAATCACGTGAAAGCCAACTGGGCTCTCGACGACTTCGCTGATCGCATTGTCCTGGAGCGCAAAAGCTGCCGCCTCAAACGCCGGATAAAGCTGCCCGCGAGCCACATTGCCAATATCGCCGCCCTGCTCCGAGGAGCCATCTTCGGACTGCTCGCGCGCGACGTTCTCGAACGTATCGGGCGCCGCCGTAACGGCCTGCCGAATCTCATGCGCGAGGTCTCGTGCGGCGTCTTGGCTGCGCGTCACATCGTCCGGAGCATTTCGAGCCCCTGCGTATCGAACAAGGATATGGCGGGCGTGAATGCGCTCGACGGCGCAACGCTCCATGACGACAAAGCCGTAGGGCGCTTGCAACACATCCGCATGCATTCCAACGCCGAGGGCAAAGACAGGGTCCTTCAAGACCTCGTGCATCGCTGGCCATTCTTCGCGCGAGAAGGTCCCGAGAATGCCGCCCCGAGCCCGGCTGGTCGGCGCGTCCGAGTGGGCCCGCGCGAGCGACTCGATCGATTCCCCCGCTTCTGCCTGCTCGTAATAGGTTCGCGCCAACGCGCGCGCTTCGTCTTCGGTGCGGGTCACGCCGGGTGGCGTCGGCGTCGCGCCATCCCAAGCGACAACGACACCGCGGACGCAAGCTTCGTCATTGCCCCCATTCGCTTCGGCGGTCGGCGCCGACGTCTCCTGTTCCTCCGGTACATTCTCCCCGATGAGCTCCGCGGCATTGGGGATGGTGGTGGGCGTCGCGACCGCGACAGGTTCGCTTTCGTCTTCGCCACACCCGATAGAGAGCAGAAGCGCGAAGAAGAGATACGTGGAGTTTCTCATGACGGTCTCCCTACTGACGAAGCGCCGCAGCCTCTTCAGGCTCGAGCACAGTGTCGTTTTCGCCCTGCTGGCGGTTTCGTTCTTCGGCGCGCTCAATCGCCGCCTGCGTTCGCTCGGAATCTTCTCCGCGGACCTGTGCGCGAAGGTTCGCAGGCATCACAACCCCAGGAGAAATCACGGTCGTCGGCGCTCCTTGAACCGAGGAGCCACCCGGCGCGACCGGGAGCCTCCCCGCCGCCTCGGCGCTCTCGCCCGCGGCACCTTCAGCCTCTTCGCTCGCCGGTTCCGCCGCTTGTTCGATCGCCACCGGCCCGACGAACTGAATGCGTCCAAAGCGCGCGGGCACGTGGAAGTCGCCAACCCGCGGAGCGGACCAGCCGCAGGCACGCTGGCCTTCTTCCTGCGAATCCATGACGTAGAAGTTCACGCGCCACGTGTCACCGTTGCTCGGCGGGCTCGCGGGAGGCTGACCCGCGTTAAACGCGGTCCATGGAATCGCGATCTCGACGTCGTAACCGCTATCGTTCCCCTCGTCGTCGATCGAGCCTCGGAGATGGACGCCGGAGCGCAGGTTCGAATCCCAATCCGCGTGACCGATCGGCTGGGGTACCCGTCGACGATCGTAACGCGTGTCGAAAGAGACATTTCTCGGAGAGACCTGAAGCTCAAAGTAGTTACGGCCATCGCCATCCGGATCGACCATGATCTCAACGCAATCCTCTTCCCACAGGTGGTCGTCCTGCTCCTCGTGGTTGGCCTTGAGGAAGGTATCGGCGACGGTGAACGCGACGTAGAAGTTCTCGCGGTCCCAAAGCGTACGCGCCGTCACGGAGAAGGGAGCATTGCCGCCGGTCATCGTGTTCACGAACGCGTCGGTCACCTGCGCGCGATCCCAAGCAGCTTCGTTCAGCTGGCCATCGATCGTGAGTCCTTCTGCAGGACGCGCTTCAAGGCTCGGAAGCTCCGGCTCAGGGCGCGCGGCACCACGAACGATCGGGATGTTCAGCGCACGTGCGCGGTTCTCATTGTCGGAGTCGCCACTGACGACCCGCATGCGTTCGTTGCCGCGCCAGATCCCCATGAAGAACTGAAGCGAGCCGCGCGTGTTATCGCCGACGGTGATCTGCTGCGGGTCACGGATGTATTCGCCCTCGTTCCACTGCCCGGGCCCGTAGAGCGAACGCACCTCCCCATTCCCATCTTCGTTTCGCTGTCCGCCGTTTTCGATGACGTGCGTGAAGAGGTTCCAGTTCTCGTCAACCGCTCGCTCGACCTTCCAGTGCCAAGTGACCGTGAAGGTGGCGCCCGGCGCAAAACGCTCCTCGTTTGGCGAAAGGTCATATCCGATGAGGCGGATCTTATCCTCAAAGGAGATATCGAGCGGATGCTGCGGGGAGGTGGGCTCCGTGCTGATGTACTGCTCGAGCTGCTGCCGCTGTGAGCGGGTCATGCCCTGCTCCTTTTCCACGCAGCCTTGTGCGAGGACGAGGACACCAACGAGGGCGAGGATACTCTTCTGAACCAAACGCATGAGATTCTCCTAATATGCTTTCCGCCGGTGCGAACCGGATGCGGAGAGCAGATGCAAAACAGCCGCCGCGACGCGACGGCTGAGAGGCGTTACTTCCGGGACTTGCGGCGCGACTTCTTCTGCTGCTTCCGCTTGTTCTTGCTCTTCTTCTTGTTCTTCGCCGAACGGGCACCCCCCGGCGCGGCCGGACCTGCGCCAAAGGCGCCTGCGAGACCGGGCGGGAATCCACCAGGCATACCGCCCATGCCTCCCATTCCGGGAAGTCCGCCGGCGAGACCGGGCGGAAGCCCTGCGGGCATTCCTCCCTGTCCACCTTCGGCAACGGCTGCTTCGAGAAGCTGATCGGCGAGCTGCGCCATCATCGGATTTTGTTCGAGACCGCCCGTCTTGACGACATCGCGAAGACGTCGCGCGTTGGCGAACTGCTTCATGCCCGGGATCTTGGAAAGGAGACCCGCCTGTTTGCCGATATCGCCCATCATCTGCCGCATAAAGACAAAGCGCTGGAGAAGCTCGCCGACTTCCTTGGCCTCGCGACCAGAACCCTTGGCAACACGTTCGATACGCGAAGGTTGGTCGCGGAAGAGCGTCACATCGCGGCGCTCCTGCTTGGTCATTGAGCTGACCATCGCCTTCGTGCGGTCGAGTTCCTTCTCGTCGAGATTCATGCCTTCGGGCATCGCGTCGCCGAACATCGGGAGCTTCTCCATCAGGTCCTTGAGCGGACCCATGGATTGCAGCATCTCGATCTGCGAGAGGAAATCATCGAGGGTGAAATCCCCCTGAAGCATGCGCTTGGCATCTTCTTCGGCGCGCTGCTCATCGACGACGCCTTCGAAATCCTTCATCAGGCCGACGACATCGCCCATGCCCAAGATTCGGCTCGCCATCCCTTCGGGACGGAACTGCTCCATCTTGTCCATGGTCTCGCCCATACCGACGAACTTCACCGGTGCGCCGGTAACCTCGCGGATGGAGAGCGCGGCGCCACCGCGGGCGTCGCCATCGAGCTTCGTGAGAATCACGCCCGAAAGGGAGAGTCGGTCGTGGAAAGCCTTCGCGGTCTTGACCGAGTCCTGACCGATCATCGCGTCGACGACCATGAAGACGTTCTGCGGGTCGCAGCGGCGGCGAATCTCGCCGACCTCGTTCATCAACGTCTCGTCGATCGCGAGGCGACCGGCGGTGTCGTAGATGATCGTGTCGCGTTTGATCTTCTTGCAGTACTTGACCGCCTGCTCGCAGATATCGACCGGGTCACCGCCTGGAATCGCAAAGACCGGAATATTGATCTGCTCGCCGAGCACCTGGAGCTGCTCGATCGCGCCGGGCCGCGCAACGTCGGCTGCAACGAGCAGGACCTTCTTGCCGTGCTCGCGTTCGAGGAGAGCGGCAAGCTTGGCGGAGGAGGTCGTCTTACCCGACCCCTGAAGGCCGACCATCATGATGCCGGTCGCAACGCCTTTGGTCTCCGAGAAGGCGATCGCGTCACCTTCCCACTGCATCATCGCCTCGAGCTCGTCTTGGCAGATCTTGATGAAGCGCTCGACGGGGCCGATCTTGATCTTCTTGCCGGCGACCTCGTGGTGCGTCCGGACGGTCTGCCCGAGCGCTTTCTCCTTCACGCTCGCGAGGAAGCGCTTGGTAACGGAGAACTCCACGTCCGCTTCGAGGAGCGCGAGGCGCACGTCTCGAAGAGCCGGGTCGATATTCACCTCGGTGAGCTCTTGAACACCCGCGAGGCGATTTTTTGCGGAGCGGAAGCCTTTGGTCAGGGTCTCAAACATGAGGAGCCCGAGGTAGCACGCAGTAACAAGGTGGGGCAACCACGCGCCATGCGATGGCTTGACGCCCCGGCGTTTGCGACGTTTCCTGAACGAGGTGAACTCGGCTCCGGAGCACATCTCAAAAGAACTGTACGAACTCGGAAAGACGCGCTTCGAGCGCGCCGATTTCGTTGAAGCGCGCGCCCTCCTTCGCGCCGCGATCGCCTGCGCCTCGGTTCTCGAAGATATTGAAATTGAAGCGAAAAGCTGGGATCTGATCGGGCGAATCTTCTGGTTTGAGCTCGAACCGGCCGCGGCATCCGAGGCGATTGAGCACGCAGCGGATTGCTTCGAGAATTTGAACGACGCACCGGCGTTGCGAAGCGCACGACTGCGTCAGGCTTTTTTTGCGTACGAAGCGCGCGATTTTGCCGAAGCGGATGCCGTTTTGAGCGCGTTGCTCGCCGATCCGAAGACCGAAAGGGAATCACGCGCTCGTGCGCTCGGCTATCGAGGCAATATCCTCCGGGCACAATTTCGAATCGACGAGGCGCGCGTGGCCTACGAGGAAGCGCTCGCTCTGCTTCGTCCAGGCGACCTCTACTTCGCGACATTTCAGATGGACCTCGGCATTGCGGAGCTCCTCGACGGAGACATGGCGCGCGCCTGGGAACAGCTTCGCGCTGCCGAGCGTGGCCTCGGTCTCGGCAAACCCGATGTTCTGCTCGCGGCGCTAGTCGATCACTACCTCGACGTGAACGCCACGATGCTCGGGATCGAGCGCGCGTTTGAAGGCGCCGGCGCGAGTACCACCCTGACGCGATTTCTGGCCGAAGTACGGAGCGCGTTCCGAGAATCGAGCGCGGCAGCCGAGACGCGAGAGACCGTGGCCGCGCTGGAGCGGGGATGTCCGCCGAGTGAACACGCGCGGCTCTCCCTCGTACTGCTGCGACGAGCCCAGCTCGGCGATGTCCCCCAGCGCCTGCGAATGCTTGTTGAGCCCTCAAACTCCAGCCTCACGCTCAGCTCCGTAAAGGTCTCCTGGAACCCCGAAAGCCCCGAATGGCGCATCGCGCACGCTCTTGCACAACACCGCCATACGCCCGGAGATATCCCTTCGTTAACGAATGCAGAACTCGTCGCCATCGGCTGGCCGGGAGAAACGATTCTCCGCAAAGCCGCGAAGAATCGGCTGCACGTCGCGCTTTCGGGCCTTCGAAAGCGCGGCCTGCGCTCGGTACTCCTGCGGAGCGGCGAAGGCTACGCATTCGTCTCGGATCTGGAAGTCGTGTTTGTGTAAACCGTTCAGACGGCCCCGATCAGAGCGAAAGCGCGTGCAAATCCGCGTAGACCCGGTCGGAGTTGCCATAGCCAAAGAGCACCTGTTCTTCGACCTCGTCGTAGACCAAGAAGCCGCTTGTTCGCGAGGTGATCTCGTCCGGCAGATCGGTGTGCATCCAGCCTTCGTGCCCTTCGACCATCCGGAACATTGAGACCCCCCGCGCCGAAACGCGACCATCGGGCGTCCCTCCAATCATGATCATTCGTCGCCCCACGGGATCCCAAGCGTAGGCACCATTTCGCCTTCGGATTCGGCTCTCTTCCCCGCTCCACTGCGTCCAAACCGCTGGGTCCTGCGAGAGGTCGAGGGTCCACGTATCGCCAAGCACGGCTTCGCCAGCGCTCTGTCCCGCCGCGATCACGATACGGTCGCTCTCCGCATCGAAGGCGTAATGAAAGCCCATACGGCCGGGGGGCGTATCGTTTTCGTCTTCCGCGCCGATCGCGGGAAGCTGACGCCAACCGTCGCTTTCCGTGTACTCAAGGACGCGGCAGTGAATCCCGAGCGCGATCGTATCGGCGCCGCAGATCGAGAGCCATCGCTCGCGGCCGGCGTCGTAAATGAGCGCCCCCGTATAGCTTCCGGGTGTGGTCTCCGCGTGCGGGGCGTCTTCGAGGAGCACCTCGTCTCCAAAGCGGATTCGCTTGAGGGAGCGCGGCGTGTCGAGGCCGCTCGCATCGAGCGTTGCCCCGCCGAGCAAAAGGCCCTCCCCTTCACGCGGTCCAGGCGCATAACGAAGCCCGGGAAGCACATCGGTCTCTTCCGCGATTTCGGTCCACGTGTTTTCGCCAAGATCGTAGAACCAAAGATCGCTCGCGGGGGTGAACTGACGAGGCACGTAGTGAAAGCCGGAGAGCAGATAAAGCCCTCGCGCGGATTGATAGTCGCCAACCCACCACGCGCCATATTCACGCGCGGGCGCTTCCGCTTCTTCATCGAGCGTGGTCCACGAGAGCGGGCGAACCTCGACGGGCGCACTCACCGTTTCGCAGCCCTCCCCTTCGGCCCTGAGCTCACCCGAAGCCGGCGCATCGACGTTCGCAAGCAAACCTTCCGGCGACCACTGAAGGCCTTCCGAGGCGCTGACGCCCGCGCCTTCAGCCAGGTCGATCTGCATCGCGGCAAACCCTCCTTGAGAGAGCGAAATCTCCTCCGGAAACTCCGCACAGGGCGCGAGCGACGCATCGAGGGGCGCTGCGTCGAACCCCCCGTCGATGGGGTCGCCGCCGTCCATCGAAACGCCCCCATCGGTCAGCATATCGTCGTCACCACAACCAAAGGCGAAGGCGAAAAGAACGGCGATGATGGAAGCTTTGCAAACGAAGCGAGAAGTCCTGATGTGCATGCCCTTAAGCTGACCGAATCGCGCTCACCCGCCGCTTAATCTCCTTTCTCGAGCGATTAAGCGTGAAGTCGAGAGCGCCCATCAGCGACGCGCACGCCGCTTTGCCTTCGCGCGATTGCGCTGCTGACGGGTCATTGGCATTCGCGGATTTCGGCGCGGTGTTTTCGAACGCGTCTTTTTCGACGCCGCCGCTTGCAGCAGCTCAAGCATCCCGGAGGGGTCATCCTCAATGCCCGCGCGCTCCTTGCCTTCCGCGATCGCCGCCTGAGCATCGAAGCCGTCCGTAATCGGCGTGACCAACTCCTCCCGAAACTCCGGGACCCAAGTCACATTTTCGCGAAGAACAGCCCGGAGTTCTTCGCTAAGAATAGCAAGACCATCCGCACAGCCCACTTCGATGAAAGTCGGCTCCATGGGGGGCTGACCGTTTCGACCGCGACACGCGCGCAGGTAGGAATCGATCATGCTCTCGTACTCGATATAGACTTCACCGCTCTTTTCCACCGGTGGGAACGCGAGGTCACGAATCGCGCCTTCAGAATCGGTCCAATAGTAGAAGAACCCTGCGAACGTGTGGCCCGTCCCGAAGTAAAGGCCGCCGGCCTCAAGTGCGCCCTTCTCAGGTAGGGGAGTCCCGCCAGTTGCGCCGAAGTGGGTGGTGATCATGTACGTGCTCATCTTCTATCCTCTCGCCACCATTCCGGACATCGGAGCGTGGCGTTATGAGGTCATCGGCCGCTGGCGCATTCAGTTGCGTAAAAAATCACCGCGGCGTCGTTTTTTTTCTCCTCGCCTACTTCCCGCGCTTTCGCTTCGCCTACTTCCCGCGCTTTCGCTTCGCCTACTTCCCGCGCTTTCGCTTCGCCTTTGCGCGGTTTCGCTCCTGCCGAGTCTTCTTCCTCCTCACCCGCTGAACCTTTGTCTTCGTCGGCCTCTTCGAAACGGGCTCGGTCAACGAGAGGTCCGGGGTGTTCCATCGCGGCGTCGTATCGATATTCGGAGGGAGGTCGGAAAACGCATACGTGCGCGCGAGTGCAGCTTCGACTCCGCCGAGCTCCATGACCTCGAGGCCCATCTCGTGCTTCCACTCCTTGAGCGCCGCTGTGTCGAGGCGTTCCGTTCGCTCCATTTCCGCAAAGATGAGCGGCTCCCAAAACATCTGGCTCGGACACTCTCCTTCCGTGAGAAGGCGCGGAAGCGGTCGTCCCTCGCGCGCCGGATGTCCTTCGAGTTCTGGCAGGATGGTTTCGCGAACGAGGGCCTGCGCCGCTTTTCCATTCGCTCGAATGAACTCCGGCCAAATGGGTCCATCCTCCAGATGGCATCCGCGGAGGAAGGATTCGGTGGCGCGGCCCGCAGCGATCGCGTCGTGCATCACATCGGAATACGCATCGATATGGTCGATCGCATACGCGTTCTCGCCGGCCATCACACGCTCTGGGATCCAATCGGAGGCGCCGCTGAGAACGTCCGATGGGATGCCGCGGTGATCCATCCAAACGAAGATCGGCCCGGAGTAGCCAGGTGCGTTGATATGCTTGTAAGAAAGATAAAGCCCGCCCGGCTTCGGCCACATCATGTCGGCATCCTCGTTCCAAAAAGAGGAGGTATCGGACGAGGCGTCTCCAATGATCTGTCTCGAACCACTCGATTCGGCGGCGCCATGCACCCAAGCGTCGATCTCGGCGAATCCCTCCGCCAAGCTGCGGCCTCCGAGCGCAAAGGGTGTCGCCGTCGCGAGGTCATCGAAGCCGAGTCGAATATCGCCTAGGGAGGCCGGATCGAGATTCTCTGGCACCGCGACCCCCGCGCGTTCGGCAGCTTCGATCATGGCGTCGAAGAGATCTTGTCCTTGAACCAGCGGCCCATTCCAGTAGGCCGCGCGGCTGCTCGGAATCTCAAGACCCCGTTCGCGAACTGCGGACCAAAGGTGAACATCGATGAACGCGTCCGCCTCGATGCAGCCCGCCTCGATAAAAGCAGGCGTGATTGGGCTCTGCCCAGCGCGTCCCTTGCACGCTCGAAAGTAGGATTCGATCACATCGGGAATCACGAAATCATATTCGCCCGGATCTTCCGGCACGAACTTGCCCAAAGACACATCCCGAACTGCCCCGCTCGCGTCGGTCCAGGCGAAAAAGACAACGGGCCACCCGGGGATCACGTGCCCGGCCGAAGCGAAGTAGAGCCCTCCTTCTTCGTGCGTGGGTGCGAGGGATCGGTTGCGTAGCTGCGCGCTCATATACTCTTCCTTTCGGCGGACCATCCCGGCCAGCCGAAAGAGTCATCGGCCAATGCCGCGCTTAGTTGACTACTTTTTTGAGATCCGGAAAAAGGGCTACAGCGCCCTTCGCATCTTCCGGTGTGGCAGCGAGACCTCCAGAAACTCTTCGCCGGTCTCCTCGAAGCCGTTCTTCGCGTAGAACGGAATGGCAGTCTTTCGCGCGTGCAGTGAAACCTCCGCGAATCCCCTCTCCGCCAGACAGGCGAGACACCCCTGCATCAACTGGCTTCCCGCCCCGGTCCTTTGCGCGTCTGGAGAGACCGCCATCTGACGGATCTTCGCGGAGGTTTGCGAGAGCTTCGCCACGGTGAGCGTCGCGATCAGCGCGCCCTCCCGCACAATCCCAAAGTGCATCTGCTGCACTTCCGCGCTCAAATCCTCCGAGTAGAGATCCATTCCAAGCGGCTCTCGTAAGACTGCATGCCGAAGCGCGAGTGACTCTCGGTAGAGCTCCTCGGAGGTCGAAAATTCGATCAGCGACACTCGTTTTCGGCCCCGGGCGTACCCCAATTTTGGCCTCGGTACTCCAGCGCGAGGTTTTCTGGCGCGTGGCACCACGCCTCGGGGTGGTCGTTATTCTCGTAGGTCGGCGGCTCGATCGGGTTGAGCTGTAGCGCGCGACCGCGGACGGGATTGTCGAATACGCCGGGTTCGAAGATGACCTCGTCGATGATATCCCGAGGATCGGGCGGCTCGGTCCCGTCCCAGCTCGGGACCATGAAGCGGATGCGGTTGCTAAACGCATTCGAGAAAACAAACTCCTCCTGAGAGTCGACAGGAATCGTCCCGCCAAAGAACCCACCCGTGCCGCGAGAGATGAGCACGTACTCCTCCGCGCCAAAGAAAGAGTCGGCGCTGATCGTATGAAAGGCCGTCGATTCGGTCGGCTCTCCCGCCGGGAAGGTCACGAACGCGATCTGCACTCCGCTGAGGTCGAGCGTTCGTCCGCTCACATTCCAGAGCTCGATATACTCGGCTTGCTCATCATCCACCCGCACCGGATTCCCTTGAACTTCACTGATGATGAAGTCGCCGCGAACGGGAGTGGTTCCGCTGCCGCCTGTGTCGGGCCGGCCCACGTCAGGACGGCCGACATCGAGCGCGGCGTCTTGCTCTCCAGCGTCTTGTCCGCCGCCGTCCTCGATTTGTGCATCTCCGCTCTCCGCATCTTCGGTATCGGCGTCTTCGACTTGGGCATCCTGCTCAGACGCATCGAACATTCCCGAATCGAGAGAGCCACGCGGCCTTTCGTCCTCGCACCCGAGCGAAAGGAGAAGAGAAACGAGCAGCGCGCAGGAAGAAAGACGAAGCATGCTCGCAAAATTGAGCGCAATCGCGGTGCGCCGCAAGGTCTCCCCGGCGCTCTGTTGGGGGGAATCGTCCTTCGCCCGAATCCGTCACCAGGACTCGCGCCCGCTCACAATCCTTCACAATCGCAAGGAAAGTGCTCTTCGCTCCAATACGGGCTGTATCGGTCGCTCTGACAACTTCCCGTACGCTTCTCGAAATCTTGCACGATCATCACGTTCCTGGTGACGGTTCCGGGTTAGCGCTTCTTCTTGCGCGCTTTTCTTTTTGCCTTCGCGCGATTCTTCGCTTTTCGCGAACCACTGAGAAACGAGACGGGCGCGGGGGCCAAGCGAATCAACTCGTTTTCATAAGGCCAAAGCGAGGAGACCGGCTTGCCTCGCTTCACCTGCAGCGCGTCATGTTCAAGCAGGGAAAAATCATGCTCTGCAACGAGCACGCAAAGAAGCTCGGTGAGCTCGAGCATGGCGAGCGTCGAATCGAGCGTTTTCCCTTCAAGGTCGGAGATCTGAACCTCGAGCGAATCTTCCTCCGAAAAGAGAATCGCGCGGCCTGAGATTTTTGCACTTTCATCTTCGAAGGGCGCGACCCGGAAATCTTCCCGCCGGCGAACGAACTGCCGAAGCCGGACTTCGTTCTCAAAGAACAATACGCCTACGGCCTGCTCTCGTTCCACAACGACCGCGCGTGCATCGCTCCACCCGAAGCGCTCCGAATCGACCCGTAAAGGAACGCTCAGATAATCGAACGGGCGAAGGCGAAGAAAGGTCTCGGCCAGGACCCGCCGGCGTTCCTCGGAATCGACTCGCAGCTGCGAAAGTTCGGTCATGGCGCGACCATAGCAG
>JAHDCI010000121.1 GCA_020629955.1 Myxococcota bacterium
GGCGTTTGAGTGGGTGGAAATACCGCGAAGCGGTTTCGGACATTTTCACCAGCCTGCTATCGCCGCAGTATTGCTGGCACGCGGTCAGAACCTCACGAGAGTGTGAAACTCACCGTTCTCTCCGAATCGGTCGATCGTTTTCGGTAGTGATGCTGCCAGCGATCGACCGAAGGTCTCTCCGACCGTGACGTGCCCTTCCGCTGCTTCGGTGACCGCGCTGATCGAACACGTCACGCCCGATTCTTCCAGCCGCAGGAAAAGATCATCATATTCAACGTGCCAAAGCGGGAAGTGAAGCGGTGCGTCGAGCTCTTCGCTGATGGCCTTGAAATTCGCTTCCCGCCACTCGCGAATATGCTCCAAGTGGAGGTCGCCGAACACGATGCGGCGCGCGGCTGGAACCATACGAATCCCAGGTTCGACAAGGGTGTTATAAGGAACGCGTGGATGCAGCGGCACCCCCACGAGCGCGACCCCGAGGTGGTCCGCTTGACGCGCGATCGCTTCGATGGGGACCTCCTGATTCGCGATGCGGCCGCTACCCGCATCGTAGGTTGTCATCAGGACGATCTCATTCACGCCGGAATCTCGAAGCGCACAATAGGCCAGAAAGCTATCCTTTCCTCCGCTCCAAAATAGCAAGTCCGCCGGCGTTTCCGGCAGTTCCGTTCGAGAGAGCACGGTCGCTTGTTTCGCGACCTGCGTTCTCCGAGCGAGCGGAACGTTCGCATGCGCATAGGGACAGTGTCGGCAGCCGGAACCACAGCATCGCCCGCGGCGCCGAAGGCCAAGCGCGGTAAAGACATGATAGCCCGTTTCCGGATCGATATAGGAGCTATGCCCCCGCTCACAAGCGAGGTCGTGAAGAGGCCAAGCTTCCTTCATCGAGCGCGTCGTCGACGAGCGAAGCCCCAAAGAAGGAGCGGCAGGCCAAGCCAGGAGGCTCCGCCACGCACCGGCGCGGCTGAACAAAGCGGCTCGAAATACGGCCCTTGCAAGGGCTCGAAGCAAACGGCTTCGCTCTCATCGGCGAGGCCGACTCCATCCACCACGCGAACAACAACACACGCGGTCTCCAGCGCCTGGTCCGGGGGGATGACAAACGCCATGACCAACTCATCGGACGCAAAATGTCTCAACCGGCTCTGCAGAATAGGCGCCGTGATGCCTTCGCCCCGCGTCTGGTAGAGCAGGTACTCGAGGCTTCCTTCGCTAGAGTCGTCAACCGCGGGCTCAAAGCGAACCGCGATACGGACGCCGCCGTCGGGATTCTCGCAACTCTCCTCGATATCCGTACTCGAGGGGGGCAGCACGGTTCCCATCTGCGGGGCTTGCGTGTCCTCGAGCGCACCGGTGGTGAAAACGATATCGAGATCTTGCTCGGCGCCGCGAAAAAACCCTGCGTAGATCTGATTCGCCCGGAGCCTCTCGATAGGTTCAAAAAAGAGACGATCCCCCGCGACGCTGACTCGACCGGCAACGGGAGCGCCAGTGACCTCGCAGGAACCGCCCCACGCGGCCGGGAAGTCATCCGCGCAATCGTAAAGTTCGACAAGCTCGCTCGGCTCTTCCCGAGAGACTTCGAAGTAACCCTCGGAGTAGCGGGCGACAACGATCGCATTCAAAGGGACACCGGACGCGCTGGTCGCGGGGGTGACCTCTTGAGGCCCGCGTAGCGCTGGAGGCTCATCACATTGCGCATGCGCATCGCCCGCCGTTGGATAGACAAGCGCGGCACCCGCAATAAGCATCGTGGTCCAAAAATGAGATCTCTCAGGGAGCATCGACAAAAGCATAACAAGAGCGAGGGCTGAGGGCATCTATAGAGCACCCGCTCAGAGGAACCAGGGGCTGAGGAGTCGATAACGCCCCGTTCGGGATGCGTTGGGCCTTCGCGTGTGACTGTGTCAGGCTCTTTTCCGGCGTATGGCATCCGGTGAACTCATTAAAGGTCTCCTCTTGGCAGAGGTAGTTTTGAACGAGGCGGCGCCGGAAACTCACTTGCCGCCCGCGATCGCGCAACTTCTACGCGAACAGCGCCCGGCACCTTCGGAGCGTTCAAAAGACCTCCCGGGCTGGGCAGAGGCCGTTCGCGGCCGCCCTCAGCCAACCAACAACGAACCTGCTCTGCAGGCGGTGCTGAAGAAACAGGGCGAGATACGACGAGGTTTCATTCCGGTCGACGGCCTTCAGGAACACCTTCGGCGCTGGTTATCGATGCCGCACCTCGATGAGCTCAACCTTCATCAGGCGCGCCGCCGCCTCGCATCGCTTCCGATCGAAACCTTGCGCGCACTCGGATTGCCGAACGAACTGCTGGCTTCCCTGGAGGCACTTGGAAACCTCCTCTCCGCCTCCGAGAGAACCGACGAACGTATCGCGACAAGCCTCGTCCGCGCCGCGATGCTGCTCCGTGACGCCCCCCCCGAGGAGGCCACCGCAATGGCCCTACGAGACCCGAGGGCAGAATCGCAGATCCAAGAGCTGTCGGAACGAAAGGCGCTGTCATGAGCAAAAACAAAGTGATTCACGTCTCACGCTCCCTTTCGTCACGCCGCATCACTGCGCATGAACTTGATGCGAAAGAGAAAGCGGCCCTGCTCGTCGCCGACGCGGAGACTCGCGCCGCCGAACGACTGGAGCAAGCGGAGCTCATTGCCGACGAGGTCCGTCGCCTTGCGGAGGAGCAAGGTCGAGAGAGCGCGGAGCTCGAAGCTGCAACGTTGATCGTAGAAGCAGCTCGAATCCGAGATGCCGCGCTGCAAGACCGACGCTCGCAACTTGTCGAGCTAGCGCTTCGATGCGCTCATGAACTCGTTCGCGCGGAGCTCACGCTCGCCCCCGAAAAGATCGAATTGATCGCGGAGCACGTACTCGAAGGAGCACGAAGAGCCCATGAGGTGGAGCTGCGGGTTCACCCGAGTGAAGTCTCCTATCTCGCTGACCTGCGGGGAGTCCGCGTGCTCGGGGACGAGCGACTCACTCCTGGAGACTGCGTCGTTAGTTCAGAGCTCGGTGTATTGGACGGGCGGCTGACGGTGCGAATCGAAGCGATCAAGAAAGCCCTTCTAGCCGATGACTGACCCCGAGACCGAGCCTGTCCGCGAGAGACGGCCATCCCCCTTTGAAGAGTGGCGAGTCCCCGTCATCCTCTTCGTGCTGACCTTCGGGTCCACGCTCTATGTCGGGTCACTCATGGAACGTGGCGCGTCACCCGAGACACTCGCCGAGCTAGTCGCGGGATGGGTATTCGCCGTGCCCCTCATGACGATCCTGCTCGCACACGAGCTCGGACACTATATCGCCGGCCGAATTCACAAAGTCGACATCTCTCCACCATTCTTCATCCCCCTCCCGATTTCACTCCTTGGAACCATGGGCGCGGTCATTCGGATGCGCGGGCGAATTCGATCGCGAAATGCGCTCCTCGACATTGGCGCTTCCGGCCCGCTCGCCGGGATGGCCTTCGCGTTGCCCATCCTGATCTACGGAATCATCAGCTCGCCCGTTGAAGCGCTTCCAGGCCGAGGAGAGAGCGCGACCCTGATCCTTGAGGGACACTCGATTCTCTACAAAGCACTGCTATTCACCCTCAAGGGAAGCTTTCCGGAAGGGCACGATATCTCGCTCACATCGACCGCGCTCGCCGGATGGGCGGGTCTGCTGGTAACGATGATCAACCTTATTCCTTTTGGGCAGCTCGATGGCGGGCACGTCTCGTACGCTCTTCTCGGCAAACGTCAGGACCAGGTTTCGAAGCGCATGCTCATCGCCTTGCCCATTCTCGCGTTGATCGTCGGCGCATACTTCGGTGGGCAAACCTTCCTGGACGGAGGAACACAAACGCTTGTGCTGCGCGATGCTCTCGCCGGCGTTCATTGGCTCGTCTGGGGAGTCGTACTCTTCGGGATGACCCGTCTCGCCGGCACGAGTGATCACCCTCCGACTGACGATGATGAGCTGTCTCCAGGCCGAAGACGCGTCGCCATCTTCACGATGTTGCTTTTTCTCGTGCTCTTTATGCCGAGCTGGATTCGAGAGTATTAGGTCCCTCAACGAACGACATGCATCGAAGGAAGAACGAAACTCGGATCGGAGGCCCGGGCGTAAGAGGGCCCTTCTAGCCTGCTAGCGATTTGAACGACGCACTACCGGCGGCGAATCCGGCGGCGTCCATTGCCTCCGACGCGAACAATCATCCGCGGTGCGACCGTCATACGTGGGCGGCGGCGGCGACGACGCATCGTTGGCTCGGGCTCCGGCTCTACTTCGACGCTGGCATTCCACGTAAACACGGCGTCCGCTGCATCCAGTGTGTAAGTGGGACTGGGTGTCGAAGAGACACGCTCGCGCATCGAAGTGTCGAGAGCCAGCGCGTAGCGCGTTCCGGGAGGGTCTTGTCGAATAATATACGCGAACCCGTTGGCATCCGTCTCCGTGACCGGTTCCCCATTCAGAAGCACCGGAAGCCCCGAGTGATTGCCTTCCGTTCTCACGACAAGCGCGACGTCTCGATTGGCTGGTTGGCAAGTCAGCCGAACATTCACGGCGGTGATTCCGTCGTCCGAAAGCGAGCGAATCTGTTGCAGCTGAATCGGGGTCGGCGGTCCCGCGTCCTGGAACCCTTCCGGGCAAACGTGCTGAACGGCGATCACCTGTCCTTCGATGCCAGCGACAGCAGATTGCGCCAACCCATTCGCATCCGTTCGGGCGATCTCTTCATCGCCGATATTGATCGAAACATCGCCAAGCGGAACCCCTGGGTCACTCTCCGCAATGAAGCTGATGATGAATCGACGCGAAGATGAACCCGCAGATGACTCCCCTCCGCAAGCGGAGAGGATCGAGAGAATCACGAGGAGTGAGCTTATTCGCATGCACTTCCATCCTGCCGAACCCCTCGGCGGCAAGCAAGTCTCTCTCGAAGAAGCCTCGTCATCGTCGCGTACGCTGGATCTGAAAAGCTCTCTGAAAGAGCTTGGTAACAAGCGAGAGCTTCACCGAAACGGTTCGCCACAACAGCATTCACAGCGAGCCTCTCGACGGCACGCCGTTCCGCCAGCGAAACCTGCGCGGCTCGCTCCGCTGGACCCATCTCCGGGTCCGCTTCCGCCTCCGCCGCGGTGCGTGCGTTGGCTCGGGCAAGCGCGATCGCATCGGCGTGTTCCTCGATCGCGACGCGATACCGGTCCTCGTTGCGACTGGCTTCCGACTCGATTCTCAGTCGATGCGCCTCCGCGAAGCGGGCGGCATTTTCGTTCTGGTGCTGCTGCCATTGGACTCGCGCATGCGCGGCCTCCCGAACAGAGCGATTGTGGGAAGTCCACGTCATTACCCCAATCGCCACAACCAAGGTCACCCCAAAAAGAGCCAACGTCCGCGGCGGCGGAAGCTTCATGGGTTCTTTCTTCGCGACCTCCGAGGGTGGCAGCTGAAACCCGCCCTGGTTGGACGGGCGTGGCATGACATCGGTTTCGCCCAGGATGGGAACCTGACCGGGAACAGAATGCCGCTCTGCCATTTGCGCCACTTGCTCTGGGGGAAGCGCAAGAACCTGAGTCTTCAAAGGCTGAGAAAACGCGTTCTCCATTGGCATCGAAGCGCTAACGCCGAGCGCCGCGTTGTTGATGATCGGTCGAGGGGCCGAGGACTCAACGCTCATGTCCAACCCGGAATCGAGCATGCGGGTCGCCTCGCCCGCCATGGGTCCTGCGTCGGGCAGCAAATCGTCCGCGAGGAAATTCGTTTTCTCGTCCTCAAACGCGTCCGGATCCAACATCGGGATGCCGTCGTCGATCAGGGGCGCAGCGCCTGGGGGGGGCGGCGGCGGGACCGTATCTGGGGCGTCGTGGATGGCCGCGAGGGAGGCTTGTGGGGCGACGGCGGAGTGCGAGCTTTCGATCACCATGGCGCCTTGCCCGAAATCGATTCGCTGCGTGCCGACGACCTGACGCCACGAGTTGATAATCTCGCCGTCGACTCGGAGTGACCCTTCCTTCGGCGGGCTCAGCCAAACACTCGAGCCATCCCAGTAGAGCTCAAAGTGCTGAGGGGCAACCGAGGGTGCATTCACGATCCACTGCGCACCCGCGCCGCTCCCAACGATAACCCGGGCTTCCGGCAGGTTGCTCCCCAAATCCCAAAGCATCGCCTCCGAGCTTCCTTGCACGACGCGGACGCGCGCCCAGTGCTGTGGCAGCGGCGCGCTCATCGCTGTTGTCTCCACGTGTTCACTCAGTGCGCTCCGTGTCCGCCGTGTCCGCCGTGTGATGCATGGGGATCGATGCCAGCCGCGCGCGCTGCGTCGTATACAGCGGCGGGAACATCGAGACCCAGCGCTCGGATCATCTCCATGCAACCTGGCATATGGCCGGTTGGAACGAACTCGGAGATCACTTTCCCGTCTTCTTCCCTACCGAGGTATTTTCGAATGAATACGTCACCGAGCTGATACCCCGTACTTGTATCATATCCGAGGACCTCCGTGATATGGGTGACACATCGGGAGCCATCGAGGAGCCGTGTGGTCTGCACGATAAAGTTGATCGCGGAGGCGATCTGGGCACGCATCGCGTGCAAGGGGATCTCGACATCGCTCATCATCGCCATCGTTTCGAGGCGATTGAGCGTATCGATTGGATAGGTCGCGTGAACCGTACTGAGGCACCCACCGTGCCCTGAGGTCATGGCCTGAATCAGCTCAAGCGCTTCTCCCGAGCGAATCTCTCCGACGACGATTCGGTCGGGGCGCATACGGAGGGTCGCTTTAAAGAGATCTCGGATCGTCACCTTGCCTCGCCCCCTTGTATCTGGCGGCTGCGCTTCCATCTGGACGACGTGCGGCAACTGAAGCTGCAACTCCCTGGCATCCTCGATCACGACGACGCGCTCATCGTGTCCAGCGAAAGACGAAAGGCAGTTTAGAAGCGAGGTCTTACCGGAGCCCGTACCCCCAGCGACGATGACGTTTTGCTTGCATGCGACGATCGCGTGCAGCGTCTGCGCAGCATCGCGCGTCATGCTCCCGTAGTTGAGAAGCTTCTCGATCGTCAGTGTGTCTTTGGAGAAACGACGGATCGCAACGCTTGGGCCATCCGGCGAAGCTGGCGCGATCACCGCCTCAACACGAGATCCATCGGGCAAACGCGCCTCGAGAATCGGGTGATGTTCGTCGAGCTGGCGCCCAACAAACTGGGAGAGGTTTCGAAGCGCGGACATCAGCGCCTCATGATTCGGGAACTTCGCGCCGGTCAGCGTCAGTTTCCCGCCTCGCTCGACATAAATTTCATCCGGACCATTGATCATGATCTCGGAGACGGATGCGTCGTCCAAGAAGGGGCGAATGGGGTCGAAGAACCCGAGCAAGGTTTGTTCAAATACTTCGCGTGGGATCGGCAAAGACAGTTACTCCTGGTCGGCGCGTTGTACTCAACAATCGCCACTTATAACCATATCCTAACCGACGGTTTCGGGTCCACTCCAGACCAGAGCGAAGCTCAGGGACAGGCGCGAATAGCGTTCACACTCGGAGAACAAGAATCAGTAAAGCTCGTCAGCAATCGCCCTCACGATCGCGTCCGCGAGTTGCCGCGCCGCCCCTTGCCGGCCGCGAACCCCGTTTCCGAGGAAAGAAAAGGTAACCACCCGCTCTTCCGGGCCCAGCACGTATCCACTGAGCGAGATCACGTCGTTCAGCGTGCCTGTCTTGGCCCGTACAATACGTTCCGCCGGGAGATTGCGGAGACGCCGGCGCAGCGTTCCATCGTGGCCACCGATGGACAAATGGGAGAGGTACTCGGAGCGAATGCCCACGTTCGCATAAACATGCTGCAAGACTTTGACGATATGACGAGGGGCGATCTGGTTCCCATCGAAAAGCCCGGAGCCATTGACGATCGTCGCCGCTCCTTCTTCCACGCCAGCATCCCGCAGCAACTCCTGAAGCACCTCGGTTCCGCGGGCGCTCGTCCCCGGGCGGGACCGTTCGGCGCCGAGCACCTTCAAGATCATCTCCGCATAGAAGTTGTCGCTGTTCTTTCCGACCCTGTGAAGAAGCTGAGCCAACGGCGCGGAGGTGCGAGAGGTAATCAGCCGAAGTCCGCTCGGTGGCTCTCCAAAACGAAGTCGCGCCCGCCCGCGAATTCCGGTTCGCGAAAGCGCCTCTCGCATTGCGTAGCCCGCGTGAACCAGCGGATTTTCAACTCGACGACGGTAGCCAACTCCAAGAATTCCCGCAGGCACGGAGCCCCCAAGGTTCAAGGTCAGTCGTCCCCCTTCCGCCGCGCGCTGCGATGCGATCACATTCGGATTTCCCCCTTCAGAGGTCGATACAGTTCCGTTGATGTCGAAGTAGTCTGCAGCCGCAAGACGTACTTCCGCTGCCTCGCCAACTCCACGGGGAACCACGCGCAGAACATAAGAAGCCCGCTCCACGGCGACCGCTCCGACCGCCGCTCGAAACGACGCCGTCTCGTTCGGTTGCTGTTCAAATGCAGGTGGCAGAATCTGATCGTCGAAGTAGGAGCCATCCACCCAGAGGCGCTGCACCCGCGTCACGCCGCGATCCGCGAGTCCTTCTGCGAGCGCGACAAGATCGCTCATACGAAGAGATGGGTCACCATATCCACGAAGGACCAAGTCGCCGACGGTTCCATTTTCGACGCGACCGTAAAGGCCGGTGAGCATCGTGAAATCCGGACCGAGTCGCGTGAGCGCAGCCGCCGCTGTCACGACCTTCATATTCGAAGCCGGGTTGCGTGTCCGGTCCGCATGAAGCGCGTAGATTTCCCTCTCCCCCTCCATGACGAGAATCCCAAGTCCGTCACCCAGACCCGCTTCTTGAACGGCGGATGCGATCTGCGTTCGAAGCGCGCTAGGCTGCGCGGACGCGGGAACGGAGCCGCCAAGAAGGCCGAGAAGAGTTACGAGATGGGCAAGCAAGATCGAAGGCAGACGAGCACGCATGGCGGAGCGATATCGCGAATCCGTCGACAATGCACGCTCGCGCTGCTTCTCGCCCTGACCTCCTGTTCGACTGCTACCCCGGACGATGCACCAAACGCGCGCGTCGACGATGCACTGAGCATCGTTCTTCCACGGGACGCGGAGGAGCTCGACCCCCGCTTCGTCTCTGACCCGTATGGGATCAAGATAACGCGTCTCATCTTCCAGTCTCTCTTCACGCTGGACCCGATTTCGCTCAGAGTCGTGCCTCAGCTCGCAGAGCATCATCGGTGGGTTTCGGAAACCGAGCTCGAAGTTGAGATCCGTCGTGGCGTTCGATTCTCGGATGGTTCAACACTCGACGCGGAGGACGTGGTCGCGACGTTCGAAGGGATCGTCTCGGAGGAGCTCGGAAGTCGTTATGCGGGAACATACGCTCGAATCGAAGAGATCGCCGCGGTCGACGCGCAAACCATCCGCTTCGTGCTCGATGCACCGCATGCGACATTTCTGACGGACCTCGAAGTTCCAATCGTTCGTTCCGAGGATGCTCGGTCCCGGATGCGAGATCGTTTTGTCGGCGCCGGCCCATACCGCATCACCCGTCGCGCAGCGGGTCGTCTTGAGCTCTCGGGCAACCCTCATTACCCGCAGCCACTTCCACATCCGAAGCTCCGCTTCATCACCATTCGCGACGACAATACGCGCGTCTTGCGCATGCTTGGCGATGGTGGCGACCTCGCGATGAACGCGATATCCCCGATGGCGTTGAGGCGTTTCGAACAAGACCCACGATTCGAAGTCCGAAGCTCTCCGGGCGTAGGCACAACGTATCTTGGTTTTCACACGGAAAGAGTTCCGCTTCCGCTTCGCGAAGCGATCGCCCACGGCATCGATCGAGAACTTCTTATTCGAACCAAGATGCATGGGAGAGCCACCCTCGCTGCGAGCTGGATCCCAGTGGGTCACTGGGCGCAGGACCCTAGCCTTCGACCAAGAGGGTACGCCCCTGAAGATGCGGCCTCTTACTTCCGGGAACGCCCTTCGCAGCCGCTCGTTCTCCGTGTCTCGAACGACCGACACCGGATGTCTGTCGCCCGCGCCATCGCCGGCATGCTGGGGCAGCTCGGTCAACCCGTCGTCGTACGTCCTTCGGAAGCCTCAACGGTGATCGCGGATCTCAACGCCGGACGCTTCGACCTCTGCTTGCTGCAGGTTCCCGAGGTCTTCGAACCGCATATCCTTCACTGGTTCTTCGCAAGCGAGCGCATCCCCTCGCCTGGAAACGCAGGAGCGAACCGGTGGCGCTTCTCGGACAGCGCGCTGGACCAAGCTCTGGAAGACGGGCGAAGCACACGCGTGCTCGACGAGCGAAGAGAAGCGTATTCGCGTGCCCAGAGACGTATCTTCGAAGGCCTCCCCATCTTTCCGCTCTGGCAAGATGAGAATATTGCGATCGTTCGTCGCGGAACCGATTTTCAGGTGCCGCGCGACGGACGTTTTGGGACGCTATTGAATCGTTCGGATTGACCTTCCAGATCAATACCAGTCGCTCTACTCGAGGTCGCTTCGGGGAATGCCCCACTCCGCTCGGACGACGCCCCCATCGTCGATCACGCGAATATCGAGACGTTCCTCCCCTTCAGCGAGACCAAAATCGATGGTGATGAAGCTTCGGTCGGAGAGGCAAGTGCGCCGGTCTCGCCCATCTGTAGGAAGACAAGGGGTCGCCCCCGTGGCGAGCGGCGACGAGACGACCTCGGGAATGTCGTAACCGATCGCGCGCGGCACAGTGCGCAACTCCGAACGATGAATATCGCCACTCAAGAAGACCACGCCGCCGACCTCTTGGCGCTGGAGCTCATCGAGAAGCGCATTCCGAGCAATGTCGAACGAAGCCCAGGAATCCCGACTTCCTTCGGGGGTAAAGCGACTCCCGCAGGCGACCATCTTAAAGACCGCCTCCGAAGCGGAGATCTCATCGACGAGCCAGTTCATTTGCGTATCGCCGAGCGGTCCGTTGACAAGCGATAGAAGCGGGGGTGAAGGATCGGGATCACATCGATTTCCAGGATCGTCCACGTCCGGTCTCATCGAACGACAGTCGAGCACAAAGAAATCCACGGCGCCGTACGAGTGACGATAGTAAATGCCGCGTTCCCCTTCCGGGGCCGCGCCATCTGGATTCGCCCAGTACTCCCCAAAGGCGCGATGGGCCTCTTCGTTGCCGAGGCACTCGCCGTTCGAGTTGTTCTCAAGATGATCGTGATCGTCCCATGTTGCGATGGTCGATACCTCCCGCATCATCGCAGAGCGCTCCGGAATGTCTCGGTTTCGGCGATAGTGAAAGCGATGCGCGCTCGCGTGCCTGGAGTTCGCGTAGTGGTTGTCCCCAATAAAGAGGAAAAGATCAGGTTCTTCTTCGAGGACTTCTGAAAAGATGGGTTGCTCAGCCTCTCGAGAGCACGAGCCAAACGCAAATCGGAAATCTTCTCGCTCCCCCGCAATCGGCGCGGTTCGGAAGGGAATGATCTCACCGTCCGTAGCGTCGTCGATTTCGACCCGGTAGTAGTACTGGGTGTTTGGGGCGAGGGTTGTCGTCTCGAGTTCAATCGCAAAATCGTCTTCGGGCCGCGGATATCCCCAGGCGACGACAACTCCATCGGAGAGGTCTTCTTCGAGACCGACGCGCAGACCGACCAAGCGCGTCGCGTCCGTCCGCAGCCAGATACGTGCGGCATCGGGGAAGGTTGCGCCAAGCATCGGACCGTGGGTAACCACGCCGCGCTGACAAGTCGTGCAATCCGTATGAAGGCCCTCCGGGTCCGTCCATGAGGGAACTTCGCCCGATGCTCCGCCGGTGCCGATCCAGCGCGGCAATGACTCCGTGCAGTAAACCGGCTCGCCATCGTATCGCAGCTCGAGGCAAGCCGGGCGCCAAGCGTCGTTGTCTTCCGCCGTTGGTCGGGCGCGCAGCGTCGGGGCAGGCAGCCCATCTCGAGGAAGACCGACGCCCTCGAAATGAAACACGTCGAGCTCTCCGCGTCGATGGTCGTCGACGTCGGGTACGTTTAAGGCGAAACATCGGTCGCCCAAGCAGAACTCCTGACCGTCGTCGGTCCCTCCGTTCAGCGTATCGTCTGTCCGTACAACGACCGTGAGCGTTCCGAGCTCAGACGGGAAATCAACCGGGGCCGGTCGAGGCGCCGGAGTTAGAGCGGGCGTGGGTGCATCATCGGCCGCATCCACGAGCACATCGGGAGTGTCAGCATCACTCGCGTCGATGCCAACATCCATCGTCTCGGCGTCCATCGTGTCGTCGCCCGTGTCTCGAACGCCGACATCCTCAGCCCCAGTGTCCGCAGGTCCACTATCCGGAGGAGCAACGCATTGGCCATTGACACAAACCAAGCTGCCACACTCATCGTCTGCGTTGCACTCCTCTTCGTTCCCGCAGCCGAGTAGAAGCGAAGCGAAAAGAACCCCCAGAAAAAGACTGTCTCGCCAGTAGATTTTCACGAGCGCAGCCTATCGCGAAAAGCGCGCGCGCTAAAGTTCGGCCAGCGAACAATCCCGCGGATCGAGCATCCACTCGAGCGTTCGCAAAGCGCCATCGAAGCGAACGCACGCGACCGTGCAGGTGTGAAACGGTGCCAAACGATCGGTACCGCTGAGATGCCCGGTGAGCACTCGAACCTTCGGCGAGTGGCTGACCAATGCAACGGTATCGCCCGCGCCGTGTGAATCCAGAACTTCCAGGGCCTCCGCCGTCGTGCCGTACTCCAGGGAAAGAGCTGGATGAACGCGAATAAAGTCATCGCACTCCGCCTTCGCTCCGAGAAGCTCCGCGGTCTGAACCGCGCGGACCAAGGGGCTCGTGTAGATATGCGTGGGCTTCGCGTGCTCAGCGAGCCACGCCGCAACGTCTCGCGCCCGCCGTCGCCCGTCGCCCGTCAGCCATCGCTGCTCGTCCATGTCCGCTAAGTACGGGTCGACGGCAATGCTGTGCCGCACAACGAGTACACGCATGCTCTGCTCCATCGGCCCTATCCCGCCGCAGGATGGCAGTGATGGCAAGTGTAGTTCTCGATCCCGAGAATCGTTCCCATCGTTGGCGTGACTTCTTCCTCCATGAACTGGACCATCTCGGGGAAGATTCGCCGCATATTTTCGTACGCGGGCGTTCCCTCCTCCGGAACTCGGTACTGATTCCCGGCAGGCATTGCGTATTCGCGTTCCGGGCCGTCCTCGCCGTGACAAGTCGCGCATTCGTACTCGGCGGCAGGCCAACGTTCGGAGTCATGTTCGGTGAACACTTCCTTCATGATGGGGAGAACTTTCCCGATCATATAGTACTCGCGTTCGTCCATGCTCATCTCGGCCCAGGGCGTGTCGGGAGGCGTTAGTCCGAGGGACTCCGCGGCGCCGGCGTGGGAGACCACCTGAGGCACATCATCCTCGTCGCCCCAATCATCATCGCCCCAATCGTCGCTTAGCTCATCGCTCTCTCCGCCAGCAGTCGAAGTGCTCGCTGCCGCATCCTCGGACGCAGAGCCACCGCAGGCCCCAAAGGCCGTAACGACAGAGAAAAATGTCATCCAACGAGTGAGTTTCGTCATGACGGGACTTTACCCGCGCTTCTTCAAAAATTCCACGGTACTCGGAGAAAGCATCCCTTCTGTACCTTCAAAGCGTTCTTCCGAGCGATTCCGGAAACGTTCCTCTCCGACGATTGCATGGCGTTCGAACACGAAAAAATACCGCGAAGGTGAAGTCGAAACACGTATCGGACGGTTAGCAGCCCGTTGGTTTGCTCCCATTCTGCTTCGTGGAAATTCTACGTGCGCAGATGCGTCCGATTAGCAGGCCAATATCGCATACATCTGACAAGAATCGGATGGCGTTTGAGCCCGTGAAAATGCCGCGAAGCCGGATTCGGGGTAAGTCAACGGACTGCTAGACAACTCGAGTCCAGGTTTGTCCATCGAAACACATCACGTCTTTTGCACCGATCGACCACAAGGATTCACTAGAAGACGTCAGATCGTAAAACGTTCGAACATCATCCTCAAACTCAACCCGCTTCACATCTCCATCGAGATACGCGAACAAACCATCGTATGAAGCGAGATACACGCGCCCCTTAAAGGAGGCGACGCTCCAAAAATCAATATGAGGCAGTTTGAGGTCAACGACTTCCCAGGCGTCTCCTCGTCCTCGCAAGAACAACCCATTCCGGCCGCACGCCCAAATCGTCTCAGAATCAGCACATGAATCGACGATGAGAGCCGAGACGGGGCTTTGGACGGGGTTCCACTTCGTGCCGTCGAAGCGCCATATCTCGCCATCCCATCCGGTGACATAGATTTCGTCACGAGAAAAACCGGCAATCGACTCAAAACCAGAAACCGCCCCTTCGCCAGAGGGTAAGCCGCTCGTGAGCGGCTCCCACGCCTCTCCGTTCCAGCAAGAGACCTGTCGATTCATCCCCACAACAATAGGTAGCCCATCGATCAATCGACCACTCCGCACCTGCCCCTTGAGGTCGTGGATCCGGCCTTCCCGTCTTTTTTCTTCGGAACGGAGAACAAAATCACCGTTTCTTCCGACGAATAAGGACTCGCCTCCAGGAAGGAAAATCGCGGCTTTCGCTGTCCAGTTTAACACTTCGGGTGGCGTAAACTTCTCTCCATTCCACCCAATCATCTGAGTATGAGGAACATCCATCTTACTCAACTCATCGATGGTGAAGAAAAGGTAAACCGAACGAGGGCCAGCCACCTCACCTTGGACGAAGGAGCCCATGTCACAGAAGATCTGATTAACGTTCATGGCGTCCGAGCTGACAGCGAATCCGAAAACAGGTCAACGAAAAGCACTGCACCCTGTCCAAAATCCCATAGCGACTCGAATCGAGGACCGGATGACGTGCGAATATTCGAGAGATCGCTAGCCGCCAGGAGAACGAACGGTAGAATCCCGGAGTGAGTAAGTTCCGACGACGTTTACAGCGATTTTCCCTCGGCGCGCGAAACGCGCTCGAGATTGCCCGCTTCGGCAGACTCACCGAACCCTATCGCGCGACATTCGATGTCG